>NZ_JBITGT010000009.1:0-427264 GCF_044457285.1 Streptomyces sp. NPDC050560 | reverse complement strand
ACCCGCTACGACAAACGCGCCCGCCACTACCAAGCCCTGGTCACCCTCGCCTGCCTACGACTGTGGCTACCCTGACTTTGCGGACACGCCCTAGGACGTCCGCCACTGCCGTGGGACGACCACCCGTCCGCACATACCCGCCCCGGCGTCGATCATACGATCGGCCCCGCTCGTGCCGTGGCTCCGGGCGCCGGGGGCGCACCACCGCGCATCCGCGGTAGCCCGGGAAGGGCCGCACGCCGGAACCGAGTTGTGATTAGCTGCGTGTGCACCGGGCTGCACCGGCCAGCGCTCGCGGAGTAGGCTTCCTTGATCGTTGAACGGGGAGGCACTCGGGGGAGCGGAAGGCGGTACGTGGGTGAGTGCGGGAGGGCTGGAGCTGCCCCCTGGTGACGACGGCCGGGAAGGGGAGCCCGGAGCGGCCCCGCCCGGGGGGGTGTCCCTGGCACGGACGGTCGAGCAGGAGTCCGAGATCGGGCCCGAGCTGGACTGGGACGCCGAGGTCTGGTCGGAGGTGCGCACCCGCGCCCAGCGGGCAGGCCGCGCCTACATCTGGCTGAACCTGGTCGAACAGCGGCTGCGCGCGGTGGTCGCCGCCGTGCTGCGCCCGATCTACGAGCCGGTGCACGGCGCTGACTGGGTGGTGGCGGCCGCGGGCCCGGCGGGGCAGGAGTGGGTGCAGCGGGCCGTCGCGGTGCGCGAGGTCAGCCGCCGCAAGGGCTACCTCCTCGACCCCGCGGACGACAACGTCCTGAGCTTTCTGACCCTGCCCCAGCTCCGCGAGCTGATGGTGCAGCACTGGCCCTGCTTCGAGCCGTACTTCGACGACCGCCGCGACGTCGAACTCGTCCTCGACGAGCTGGAGGTCACCCGCAACGTCGTCTCCCGCAACCGCGCCCTGTCGGGCACCGTCCTCGCCCAGGCCGAGCGGGCCTGCGCCCGGCTGCTCGGCATCCTCGGCGCGGGCTCCGACGTGCCGTCGGCCCGCAGGCTGCCGGTGGACGCGGTGGAGAACCTGGTGGGGGACAGGTACGGGGACGTCGTGGGGGTGCACCCCGACCGGGTCAGGCTGCTGCGCCAGTTCCCCGCCGAGGACATCTTCGGCGGCGCGCGCCGGCTCGACGCCGTCGGCATAGGGCTCAACCTCCTGGTGCAGAACTTCTCCGGCCGCCGCCTGGTACGGCTCGCCGAGTCCGGCTGCCGGGTCAGGCTGCTCTTCCTCAACCCGGCAAGCAGCTCCATCAAGCGCAGGGAGCGCGAACTCGGCCTCAAGCGCGGCGAGCTGAGCAGGTCCGTGGAGATGAACATCCTCCATATGCGGCGGGTCAAGGGCAGGCTGCGCGACCCGGGCGCCTTCGAGATCCAGGTCTTCGACGACACCCCGCGCTTCACCGCGTACATGGTCGACGGCGACGGCAGCGACGGCATCGCGATCCTCCAGTCGTACCTGCGCGGCAGCCGCGGCGTGGACGCCCCCGTCCTGGTGCTGCGGGGCGCGGGACGGACCGTGAAGCAGGGCGCCGACCCGGCGGACGGCGGTCTTTTCGGCGTCTACCGGGAGGAGTTCGAGCTGGCGTGGGGCGACTCGCGTCCGGTCTCCTGAACCGCGGGGCCGCCCCGGGCCCCCAGGAGCGGCCGCCCTCCCGGCCTCGTCCCGGCCCCTCGCCGCCTCCCGGCGCCGCGGCGGACCGCGGTGTCAGTGCCGCGTGCCATGGTGAGGAGCACGGGTGAACGCGCCGCCACGGGGGGCGTGTCATGACCAAGGGGGAGCAAATGACCTGGCACCGCGAGCCGCTGACCGGATTCGACCTGGAGACCACGGGCACCGACCCGCTCGGCGCCCGTATCGTCACGGGCGCGGTGGTGGAGCTGGGGGCCGGCGCCGAGACCGCGCAGCGGCAGTGGCTCGCCGACCCCGGCGTCCCCATCCCCGCGGAGGCGACCGCGGTGCACGGGATCACCACGGAGCGCGCGGCGACCGAGGGCGCGCCCCCCGACCAGGTGGCCGACGCCCTCGCGGAGGCGCTCGCCTCCTCCTGGCGCGCCGGTGTCCCCGTGGTGGCGTACAACGCCTCCTTCGACCTCACCCTGCTCTCCGCCGAGCTGCTGCGGCACGGGCTGCCCTCGCTCTCCGAGCGCCTCGGCGGCGCCCCGCCCGCCCCGGTCGTCGACCCGTACACCATCGACCGCCAGGTCGACCGCTACCGCCGCGGCAAGCGCACCCTTCAGGCGGTCTGCGCCGAGTACGGCGTCGCGCTCACCACGGCGCACGACGCGGCGTCCGACGCGCTGGCCGCGGCCCGGCTCGCCCGCGCGATCGCCGAGCGGCACCCCAAGATCGCCGCCCTCGGCCCCGCGGAGCTGCACCGCAGCCAGATCGGCTGGTCCGCGAGCCGCGCGGCCGACTTCCAGTCGTATCTGCGCCGCAGCGGCGAGCCCGACGCCGTGGTGGACGGGGCCTGGCCGCTGCGGATACCCGCGGGGCAGGGCGGCTGAGGGCGGGTCAGCGCAGCCACACCGTGGTGTCGGGCGCGACGGCGGACACCGGCACCGGGCCCGCGCTGCACAGCACCTGCTCGCCGGGCGGCACCGCCACCGCCGTCGCCGACAGATTGGTGACGGAGCGCCAGCCGGAGGAGCGCCCGAAGTCCAGCACGCCCTCGGGCGAGGAGTGCCACACCAGGCTCTCGTCGCCCAGCAGCTCCCCGCGCAGCCGCAGCGCGGCCCGGTAGAGGCCGAGCGTGGTGCCTGCCGCGCCCGCCTCCTCGGCGGCCCGCTGCGCCGCCGCCGACAGCGGCCCGAAGGAGGCGGGCTGCGGCAGCCAGGCGCCGTCGGGCCCGAAGCCGTACGACGGCCCCTCGGGGGTCCACGGCAGCGGCACCCGGCAGCCGTCCCTGCCCTTGCGGGTGTGCCCGGTCTGCTCCCACACCGGGTCGCGCAGCGCGCCGGGCGGCAGGTCGGCGACCTCGGGAAGACCCAGCTCCTCGCCCTGGTAGAGGTACGAGGACCCGGGCAGCGCCAGCATCAGCAGCGTCGCCGCCCTGGCCCGGCGCAGCCCGAGCGCGGGGTCGACCGCCGGCCTGGTGCCGCCGGACATCAGCCAGGCGTCCGGGTCGGCGCCCGGCGGCAGCGCGAGCCGGGAGGCGTGCCGTACCACGTCGTGGTTGGAGAGCACCCAGGTCGCCGAGGCGCCCGCGGCGCGGGCCGCCTCCAGGGAGGAGCCGATGACGGCGCGCAGCTCGGGCGCCGACCAGCCGGACTGGAGGAACTCGAAGTTGAACGCCTGGCCCAGCTCGTCCTGCCGGGTGTACAGGACCCGCCGGGAGTTCTTCACCCATGCCTCGGCGACCGCCATCCTCGGTGGGGTGTACGAGTCGAGGACCAGCCGCCAGTCGCGGTAGATCTCGTGCACCTCGTCCCGGTCCGTGTACGGGTGGGTGCCGTCTGTGCCGTCTGTGCCATCCGCGGAGCGCTCGTCGCGGCCCGCGCGCTGCCCCGGCCCCAGGTCGCGCAGTGGCTCTGCCAGGTCCTTCGCGAGGCCGTGCGCGACGTCGATGCGGAAGCCGTCCACGCCCCGGTCGGCCCAGAAGCGCAGGGTGCGCCTGAAGTCCTCGCGCACCTCCTCGTTCGCCCAGTTGAAGTCGGGCTGCTCCGGTGTGTACAGGTGCAGGTACCACTCGCCGTCGGGCAGCCGCTGCCAGGCGCTGCCGCCGAAGTCGGCCTCCCAGTCCGAGGGCGGCCGCCCGCCGCCCGGGCCGCGCCCGCGCCGGAAGATGTAGCGGTCGCGCGCCGGGGAGCCGGGGGCAGCGGCCAGCGCCTCACGGAACCAGGGGTGCAGGTCGGAGGAGTGGTTGGGGACGATGTCGACGAGCACCTTCAGACCGAGGGCGTGCGCGGTGCGGGACAGCTCGTCGAAGTCGTCGAGGGTGCCGAGCAGCGGGTCCACGTCGCGGTAGTCCGCGACGTCGTAGCCGCCGTCCTTCCACGCGGAGGGGTAGAACGGGCTCAGCCAGAGCGCGTCCACGCCGAGGTCGGCGAGGTGGCCGAGGCGGCGGGTGACGCCGGGCAGGTCGCCGACGCCGTTGCCGTCGGAGTCGGCGAAGCTGCGCGGGTAGACCTGGTAGACCACCGCCTGCCGCCACCAGTCGGGGTCCTGCGAGGAGAGGTCGGGCCGTTCCTGCTCGGTCACGGGGGGCTCCTTTCGACGGCTTCCCTTACGGGCTCGCCCCGTTGACCCTCCCCGCGGACGGCACGCCGGGAACGCGCACCCGCCCGCGCCCCGCGCCCGGAGCCTCGGCCGGCGCCTCGGCTTCGGCACTTCGGAAGGGGTACCGGCATCGGCACCTCAGAAGGGGTACCAGCGCACCGACGCGTCCCCGTCCCGCAGCGACGCCACCCGGCGGCGGAACTCCGCGAGCGCCCTGGGGTTTCCCGGCGCGTGCTGGGCGACCCAGGCGCAACTGGCCGTCTCCCTGGCGCCCCGCAGCACCGCGCACCCCTCCCACTCGCGCACGTCGAAGCCGTACTCCGCGGTGAAGGCGTCGTACTGCTCGGGCGGCAGCCCGTACCGGTCGCGGGAGAGTGCGAGGACCACGAGGTCGTGCTCGCGCAGGTCGTGCGAGAAGGTCTCCAGGTCGACGAGCACGGGCCCTTCAGGACCGATGTGCACGTTGCGCGGCAGCGCGTCGCCGTGGATGGGGCCGCGCGGCAGCCGGGACGTGAGGGCCGCGGCGGCCTCGGCGAAGCCGTCCCTGCGCGCCCGCAGATACGCCGCGTCCGCGGGGTCGACCGCGTCGCCCGCGAGCCGCAGCCAGCGCTCGACCCCGCCCAGCAGTTCCCGCGGCGGCAGCGTGAACGCGGGCGGCGGCAGGGCGTGCACCGCGCGCAGCAGCACCGCGAGGTCCGCGGGGACCGCGGGCCGCACCGGCTCGGGCAGCCGGTGCCACACGGTGACGGGGCGGCCGTCGGCCAGCAGCGGCTCCGCCACCGCGGCCCGTACCGCGGGCACGCCCTCGGCGGCGAGCCAGTCGGCGACGCGCAGCTCACGCGCGGCGCGCCCGGCGAGTTCCGGGGCCCTGCCGACCTTCACCACGAGATCGCCCTCGGCGAACACGGCGTTCTCACCGAGGGTCAGCAGCCGTGCCCCGCGGCCGCCTTCGGGCAGCACCCCGGCGACCGCGAGTGCCGCGCGGGCGGCGGCCTCGTCCATGCGTCCACGCCCCTCTTCGCACGGCGGGCCGCACCGCGGGCCCGCTCGGCGGCCAGTCTGTCACCGCCCGCCGGGGCGCGGTGTGCCGGGAGGCGCCGCCGCCCCCGGTCCCCGCCAGGGGTTTCCGGGCCCCGGGCTCTGGTACTAGTGAGGACAGACACTGTTCGGCGGGTGTTCCGCGGCGTTCGAGCCCCGGGGGTCCCCGAGCACGAGAAGACCAAGGGAGAGCGAGATGGCAGGCACCGCGGGTGGCCCCGACTCCGATCCGAGCCTGTTCACACCGGGCAGTTCGTCGTTCATGGAACTGGTGGCGGAGAACCGCCCGGAGCTGCTCTCGTCGCGGCTGCTGTCCGGAACGCGCGGGGACGGCCCCGACCGGAGAGCGGGGCAGGGGGGCGGGGGCATGGACACCTCACGCATTCCGCACGGCACCACGATCCTGGCGCTCACGTACGCCGACGGCGTGCTCATCGCGGGCGACCGCAGGGCCACCATGGGCAATGTCATCGCCCAGCGCGACATGGAGAAGGTGTACCCGGCCGACGACCACACCGCCGTGGCCATCGCGGGCACCGCGGGCATCGCGATCGACATGGTGAAGCTGTACCAGGTCGAGCTGACGCACTTCGAGAAGATCGAGGGCACCACGATGACCCTCGGCGCCAAGGCGACCAGACTCGCGCACATGATCCGGCAGAACCTCGGCCAGGCGATCCAGGGCCTCGCGGTGGTGCCGCTGCTCGCCGGGTACGACCTGACCGCGCCCGAGGGCGAGAACGGCCGCATCTTCAGCTTCGACGTCACCGGCGGCCCCTACGAGGCGGTCGGTTTCCATGCCGAGGGCTCGGGTTCGCCGTACGCGCGCGGCGCGCTGAAGAAGCTCTACCGCCCCGGGATGTCCCGCAGGCAGGCCGCGCTCGCCGCGCTCCAGGCGCTGTACGACGCCGCGGACGACGACTCCGCGACCGGCGGCCCCGACCTGTACCGCAGGATCTTCCCGATCGTTTCGGTGATCACCGCGGACGGCTACGACCGGCTCTCCGAGGCGGAGACCGCCGAGCTGAGCAGGGAGATGATCGAGCAGCGCGAGCGGCGCCCCGAGGGCCCGGTCGCCGACCTCTGAGCCACGGCGGGGCGCGGCCCGCCCGGCACGACACCGCGGGCGCGCCCCGGCGCTCCGGCGCGGGGCCGCCGCCCGCGCCAGGGGCCCTGCCCCGCCCGGGAAAACTCATTGTACGAGACGTCTCGTCTCGCCTAGGGTTGATCACATGAGCCCACGCAGCCGCAACGGCCGCCCGCACGTCGCGATGTTCTCCATCGCGGCGCACGGCCACGTCCACCCCAGCCTCGAAGTCATCCGCGAGCTGGTGGCCAGGGGGGTGCGGGTCACCTACGCCGTGCCGCCGTCCTTCGCGGACCTCGTCGCGGGCGTCGGTGCCGAGCCGAAGCCCTGGCACTCCACGCTGCCCACCGACGACGACCCCGAGGCATGGGGCACCGAGCCGATCGACCACATGGAGCCGTTCCTCACGGACGCCATCCAGGCCCTGCCCCAGCTCGCCGAGGTCTACCGGGGCGACGAGCCCGACCTCGTCCTCTACGACATCACCGCCTACCCCGCGCGGGTGCTCGCGCACCGCTGGGGCGTCCCCCTCATCCAGCTCTCACCGAACCTGGTGGCCTGGGAGGGATACGAGGAGGAGGTCGGCAAGCCGCTGTTCGAGCCGCTGAAGCGGACCGCGCGCGGCCGGGCCTTCTACGACACCTTCGCCCGCTGGATCGCCGAGAACGGCATGGACCTGGAGGTGGAGCGGTTCATGGGCCGCCCCGACCGCTGCCTCGTCCTCATCCCCCGGGTCCTCCAGCCGCACGCCGACCGGGTCGACGAGTCGGTCTACACCTTCGTCGGCTCCTGCCAGGGGCCACGGGCGCACCAGGGGGAGTGGCGGCGCCCCGCCGGGGTCGGGAAGGTGGTGCTGGTGTCGCTCGGCTCCACGTTCACCAAGCAGCCCGGGTTCTACCGGGCCTGCCTCGAAGCGTTCGGCGGGCTGCCCGGCTGGCACCTCGTGCTCTCCGTCGGCAGGCATGTCGCGCCCGGCGACCTCGGCCCGATCCCGGCGAATGCGGAGGTGCACCCCTGGGTCCCGCAGCTCGACGTGCTGCGGCAGGCGGACGCGTTCGTCACCCACGCGGGCGCGGGCGGCAGCCAGGAGGGCCTGACGACCGGCACACCGATGGTGGCGGTGCCCCAGGCCGTCGACCAGTTCGGCAACGCCGCCCTGCTGGAGGAGCTGGGCGTGGCCCGCACGCTCCCCACCGAGGAGGCCACCCCGCGGGCGCTGCGCTCCGCGGTCCTCGACCTGGTGGCCGACCCGGAGGTCGCGGCCAGGCTCGCGCGCATCAGGACCGAGATGGCCGCCGAGGGCGGCGCGCCCAGGGCCGCCGGGCTGATCCAGTCCTATCTGCGCCCGGAGTGAGCGCCGGGCGCCCGCAGTGAGCGCACGCCCACTCGCGCCCGCGACGCGCCGGGCGCGCGGCGACGCCCGTCACCAGGCCGGCCCCTCGGGCAGCCGGTCGAGCCCCGGCGCGGACAGGTGCGGCACCCGGTAGCGCTCCACATCGCCGCTGTCCTCCGGCACGCTCTCCTCCCACAGGGTGAGGCGGACCAGCTCCCAGTGGTACGGGTCCACGGCGAGCGCCGCCGTGTGCACCCCGGGGCGTGCCGCGAGCACGCGCAGCGCCGCCGCCTCCCGCTCCACGAGCGCGGCCAGGCCGAGCCCCGTGCCCTCCGTGCCGTCCGGGGCCGCCGCGCCGTCGGCTTCGGCGCCCAGGGGCGTACGGAGCCGTCCCGCGGCGCGCGGGGTCGCGGCCCTCGCGGGGCCCGCGTGGCAGGCGACACCGGTCCAGTGCCGCACCGCGCGGCGGCCGAAGTCGCGGACGATGTTCTGGAAGCCGCCCCCGCCGACCAGGAAGCGCGCCATCGCGCCCGGGTCGTTCCACAGGTAGAACGGCGCGTACTCGTTGACGCCAGACCCGTCCCGGCCGCGCTCCCTGACCAGGTACGCCTTCAGACCGAGGCCCGCGAGGCCGTCGAACGTGGGGCCCGCCGCTGCCACCCGCCTCCGGATGATCCCCATGTCGTAGTCGGCGGGGAGGGTGATCTCGTACTGCTTCGCGTACACGGCGGCGTACCTCTCCTCGGGAACGGGGGCGGCCCCGCACCGGATCGGTCCCGGTGCGGGGCGGTGAGATGAGTGTACATACTGGTAGTTACAGCGGCGGGGGCGTCCCCGTTCACACCCGCACGGGCGGCTCCACACCGGGCGCCGTGCCCGGCTGCGGCGCGCTCTGCGCGGGGGCGGGCTCGTCGTGGCTGAGGTCGGGGAGCCGGCGCAGCCAGCGGGGGAAGTACCAGTTCCGCTCGCCGAGCAGCGCCATCACCGCGGGCAGCAGGACGCCCCTGATGACCGTCGCGTCGATGAGGACCGCCGCGGCGAGCCCCACGCCCATCTGCTTCATGGACTGCATGGACAGCGTGCCGAAGATGGCGAACACCGCGACCATGATGACCGCCGCGCTGGTGACGACGCCCGCCGTGGTGACCACGCCCCGGGTGATCGCGTCCTTGGTGTTCAGGCCCCGCGCCCTGGCCTCCTTGATCCGGGAGACCACGAACACGTGGTAGTCCATCGAGAGCCCGAAGAGGATCACGAACAGGAACAGCGGCAGCCAGGTGATGATCGCGCCGACCCCGTCGGCCCCGACGAGCGAGGCGCCCCAGCCGTGCTGGAACACCGCCACCAGCACCCCGTACGCCGCGCCCACCGACAGCAGGTTCAGCACGATGGAGGTGACGGCGATGGTCAGCGAGCGGAACGAGAGCAGCATCAGCAGGAAGGCGAAGACGACCACGAAGGCGAAGACCGGCGCCACCGAGCCGACCAGTTGGTCGTTGAAGTCCTTGGACCCCGCCACGTCCCCGGTCACCGGGGCCTCGACGCCCGCGACCCGGCCGAGCGTCGCGGGCCGCACGTCGTCCCGCAGCACGTCGAGGCTGTGCCCTGCCTTGTCCATGTCGGAGCCGCCGACCAGCGGCACCGAGAGCACCGCCACATTCTGCTCCTTGTGCACCGCCACGCCCACCGGGCCGCCGGACGCGCCGGAGGACACCGCGCGATGCCGGAAGTCCTCGATCGCCGAGGCCACCCGGGGCGCGCCGATGTCCGGGGCCTTCACCACCACCTGGGCGGGCTCCGAGCCGCCCGGGAACGCCTCGTTGACATGGTCGTACGTGGCCACGATGGGCAGCCGGTCGCCGAACTCCTGGTCGAGCGTGAGGTTCTGGGTCTTCATGCCGAGCGCGGGCGCCGCGATCGCCAGCAGCACGCCCACCGCCACCACCAGCGACACCGCGGGCTTGGCGAGCACCACCCCGAGCACCCTCCGCCACACCCTGCTGCCCTCGCCCACGGGCCGCCTCGTACGGCGCTTGTCCGGGTGCAGGAACGGGATACGGCCCTTCTCGACCCGCTCGCCGAGCAGCGAGAGCAGCGCGGGCAGCACCGTCACGGAGCCCACCATGGCGACGGCCACCACCATCAGCGAGGCGAGACCCATCGCCTCGAACTCGGCGATCCCGGTGAACAGCATCCCGGCCATCGCCACGCACACCGTGACACCGGAGACCACCACCGCGCGCCCGCTGGTCGCCGCCGCGATCCGCAGCGCGGTGCCCGCGTCCCGGCCCGCGGCCCGCTCCTCGCGCTCCCGGCGCAGATAGAACAGGCAGTAGTCGACGCCGACGGCGAGCCCCACGAGCAGCATCACCGAGTTCGCGGTATCGCTCATCGGCTGGAGGTGGCTGACGAGGCCCATCAGGCCCATGGTGGCGACGATCGCGGTGATCGCCAGCGCCACCGGCAGCAGCGCGGCCACCACCGCGCCGAACGCGATCAGCAGGATGCCGAGGGCCACGGGCACCGCGGAGTACTCGGCCTTGGTGAAGTCGCTGCCGAAGGCGTCGTCGTAGGTCTTGCTCATGCTGGCCGCGCCGATCTCCTCGACGCGCAGGTCCCCGTGGTCCTTCTGGACCCCCTCGACCGCCTTCAGCACGGGCCCCACCCGCTCGCCCGCGGTCTCCGGGTCGCCCTTCATGTCGAAGCGCACCAGCGCGCTGCGCCCGTCCTTCGAGAGGGTGCCGGTGTCGTACGGGGAGGCGACATGGGTGACGGCGCCCGTCCCGCCGACCGCCTTCACGACCTCGTCCACGGCGGCCCTGAACCCGGCGTCACGGGCGCCTGTGTCCTGGCCGCGCGCCTGGACCAGCACCGTCTCGCCCGCGGGCTCCTCGATCCCGGCGTCGTCGAGGATGCGCGCCGCCTGGCTGGTCTCCCCGCTGAGCTGGTTGTCCTCCTGTACGTCGACGCGTCCCGCCGCCGAGCCCAGGCCCATGGCGAGCACGACGAACAGCAGCCAGACGCCGATCGCCGACCACCGGTGGCCGGCGCTCCACCCCCCGGCGCGGGCCGCGAAGCCCCGCACCCCCGTCACTCTGTGGTTGCCCCTCACGCGTCATTGCCCCCTCAGCCGTGCCCGCGGCACCCCCGCCGCCGACTCCACGACGACGCTATGGCCGAAACCGGGCCCGCTCGTCGTGCTGCCTGCGGAACCGGGGCGCCCGCCGCTCCTCCCTCCGTACGGCGCGGGCTCACCGCCCAGGAGGAGCGGTGACCCCTACAGGTATCGGGGCGCCGCGCCGCGGCCTCGGGGTCGCCGGGCCGGGACGCCCTGACATCGCCGCCTGCGCGCACATAGGGTGAGCAGCATGAAGACGACCTATGCCGCCCTGCTGAGAGGGGTCAACGTCGGCGCGAGGAAGGTGCCGATGGCAGAGCTGCGCACCCTGATGGCGACCCTGGGACTCGACGACGTGCGTACCCATCTACAGAGCGGCAACGCTGTCTTCACCGCCGACCCCGCCCGGCAGCCGGGGGAGCCGGGCGACGGCGCGGAGGAGCGGCTTGCCGCGCGCATCGAGCACGCGCTCCAGGAGCGCTTCGGCTTCCCTGTCGGCTGTGTGGTGCGCGACGGCGCGTATCTGCGCGCGGCCGAGGCCGGCTGCCCGTTCCCCGCGGCGTCACTCGCCGGGCGGCAACTGCACGCCACCTTCTTCTCCGCGCCGGTCGACCCCGCACGCTTCGCCGGGCTCGACCCGGCGGACTACGCCCCCGAGGACTACCGGCTCGGCGACCGGGTGCTCTACCTCTACGCGCCCGAAGGGCTCGGCCGCTCCCGGCTCGGCCAGGCGCTCGCCAGGCCCGCGCTCACCCCGGGCGTGGTCGCCACCAGCCGCAACTGGAACACGGTCGCCCGGCTCGTGGAGATGACCAGGTGAACGGGCCGGGCGAGTCGCCCGGCGGCACCGGCGCCGCCGCGCGGCAGCCCCCTTCTCAGCCCGCCGCCCGCTCGTCCCGCGCCGACGCTGTCTCCTCGTAGCGGCGCAGCAGCAGCTCCGCCACCTCGGGGGCCGGGCCCAGCACGTTCGCGAGGACGTCGGCGCCCGCCTCCCTCGCGCCCCGCGCGATGCGGTCCGGGAGGAAGCCGGGGGCCAGGACGTACGGCGCGACGGCCACCCGGCGCGCGCCCTCGGCCCGCAGCAGCCGTACGGCGTCCTCGGTACGGGGCCCCGAGGCGGAGGCGAACGCGGTGCGCACCGCGCGCCAGCCGGTGGCCTGCCACTCCCGCGCGATCCCGGCGAGCGCCGCGCCCGCCGCCGGGTCGGACGAGCCCGCCGAGGCGAGCACCACCCCGGTCCCCGAGCGCCACGAGGCGTCGAGGCCCGCCTGTGCGAGTCGGCGCTCAAGCGCCGCCGTCAGCAGCGGGGCGGGGCCGAGCACGTCCGCCTGCCTGACCCGCAGGCCCCGGGGCGCGCGGCGCAGCACCGCGGGGATGTCGTGCTTGGCGTGGTAGGCGCGCGACAGCAGCAGCGGCTGCGCCACCACGTCCCGTACCCCGTCGGCGGCGAGCGCGCGCAGCGCGCCCGGCACCGACGGCAGGTTGAAGTCCAGGAACCCGACCGCGACCCGCAGCCCGGGGTGCAGCGCCGCCACCCGTCCGAGCAGGGCGTGCACCGTCGCGGCGTGCCGCGGGTCGCGGCTGCCGTGGGCGACGGCGAGCAGCGCCGGCGGTGCGGGTCGTACGAACGTGCGCATGGGCCTTCCAGGGTACGGGGAGCGGCGCCGGTTCAGCTCTTCACCAGGAGGCCGCGGCTGCGCAGCACCCACCGCTCAAGAGGACTGAAGATCAGCAGGTCGATGGCGATGCCCACGGTCAGGATCAGCAGGATCGCCAGGAACACCTGCGCCATGCTGCTGTTGGTGCGGCCCGCTTCGAGCAGTTGGCCGAGGCCCGTGCCGAGGTCGGGCGACTGGGCGATGATCTCCGCCGCCATCAGCGAGCGCCAGGAGAACGCCCAGCCCTGCTTGAGGCCCGCGAGATAGCCGGGCAGCGCCGCGGGCATCACGATGTGCCAGGTGCCGCGCAGCCCGGTGGCGCCGAGGGTGCGCCCGGCGCGCAGGAACAGCGGCGGCACCTGGTCCACGCCCGACACCAGGCCGTTGGCGATGGACGGCACGGCGCCGAGCAGGATCACCGCGTACATCATGGAGTCGTTGAGGCCGAGCCAGATCACTGCGGGCGGCACCCACGCCACCGAGGGCAGCGACTGGAGCCCCGACAGCACGGGCCCTATCCCGGCGCGCACGAACCGCACCCTGGCCACCAGCAGGCCGAGCGGGGTGCCGATCACCAGGGCGAGCAGGAAGCCGAGCAGGCCGCGCGAGACGCTGGTCCAGATGTAGCCGAGCAGGGTGCCCTGGAGCCAGGCGTCCCCGACCTCGTCCCACACCGCCGAGGGCGAGGGCAGCTTGTAGCTGTCCGTGACCTTCGCCCACACCAGGACCTGCCAGACGACCAGCACGAGGACGACCGAGACGACCGGCGGCAGCACCTTGCGCAGCAGGGTCTCGCGCAGCGGCGGCCGCCCGGAGTGCCCGGTCTCCAGGGCGTCTAGGCCCGCTTCGAGGCCCGCGAGGTCGGCGGCGGAGTCGGCGCTCCTCGCGGGGGCCGCCGCGGTCTCGGCGCCCGCCTCCGTCTTCGCCGTCCCGCCTGTCCCGGCCGTCTCCGCGGCCGGGCGTTTGCGCTCCGGGTGGTCCGTGCCGGTCTCAGTGCTGGCCATGGCGGCGGATCTCCCCACGCAGATGTTCGGTGATCTCGGCGGACAGTTCGGAGACCGCGCTGTCCTCGATACGGCGCGGCTGCGCGATGCCGACGTCCCACTGCCGCGCCACCCGCCCGGGCCGCGACGACATGAGGACGACGCGCTGGGCGAGCCGTACCGCCTCGCGGACGTTGTGCGTGACGAAGAGGACCGACAGGCCCGTCTCGCTCCAGATCCTGGTCAGCTCGTCGTGGAGGACGTCCCGGGTGATGGCGTCGAGCGCGGCGAACGGCTCGTCCATCAGCAGCAGCCTGCTGTCCTGGGCGAGCGCGCGGGCCAGCGCCACCCGCTGCCGCATCCCGCCGGACAGCTCGTGCACCCGCTTGCCGTGCGCCCCCTTGAGCCGCACGAGCCCGAGCAGCTCCTCGGCCCTGCCGCGGCGCTCCGGCTTCGCCATCCCGCGCAGTTTCAGGGCGAGTTCGATGTTCTTGCCCGCGGTCAGCCAGGGGAACAGCGCGTGCTCCTGGAACATGAGCGCGGGCCTGCCGCGGGTGGCGATGGTGCCCTCGCTCGGCGCGTCGAGGCCGGCGACGAGGTTCAGCAGCGTCGACTTGCCGCAGCCCGAGGCGCCGAGCAGGGTGACGAACTCGCCGGGCGCGACGTCGAGGCTGATGTCGTCCAGGACCAGCTGGCGGCCGCCGGGGGCCGGGAACGACTTCGAGACGTGCTCGATCCGCGCCGCGTGGTCCATCGCCTCGGCGGCGTCAGGGGCCTTGGCGTAGGTGGTTGCCACGGTCGGTCTCCTCCTGGAAACGAGGGGCGGGATGGGGGCGTTCGGCGGCGTCGGCTACTCGGAGCCGAGGCCCGCGGCGCTCACCGGGGCCTTGCCCGACGCCTTGAGTACCTTGTTCAGCGGCCCCAGGTCGTAGATCCCCTTGAGCAGCGGCTTCTCCAGCAGGCCCGCCTTGACGGCGTGGTCGGCCTGGGCGCTGAGGGTGTCCGCCAGCGGGTCGTCGAGGAAGCGGATCGACTTCCACGCCGGGTCGATCTGCTCCGCGGGCAGCGCCTTGCCCGACAGCTCCTTGAGCTTGGCGTTGGCGGCCTTCTTGGCCTCGTCGGGGTGGTCGTTGATGAAGGCGTTGGACTTCACCGAGCCGCGCAGCACCGCGGCGACCACGTCGGGGTGCGCCTTGAGGAACTTCTGCGAGACCACCACGTTGGTGATCACGAACTTCTTGTCGGGCCAGAGCGTGGACTCGTCGAGGAGCACCTTCGCGCCTTCCGAGACCAGCTTGGACGCGGTGGGCTCCGGGACCCAGGCGCCGTCGATGGAGCCCGACCTGTAGGCGTCCGGGGTGATCTTGTTGTCGGTGCGGACGACGGAGACGTCGCCCTTGCCGCTCTGCGCGTCGACCTTCCAGCCCTGCTCGGATATCCAGTTGAGGAAGGCCACGTCCTGGGTGTTGCCGAGCTGGGGCGTGGCGATCTTCTTGCCCTTGACGTCCTTGACGGACTTGATCTTCTTCGGGTTGACCACCAGGTCGACGCCGCCCGACGCGGAGCCCGAGACGATCCGCAGGTCCTTGCCCGCGGAGGCGCTGAAGCCGTTGACGGCGGGGGAGGGGCCGATCCAGCCGATGTCGATGGAGCCGGAGTTCAGCGCCTCGATCTCGGAGGGCCCCGCGTTGAACTGGTTGTAGGACGCCTTGGTGCCGCCCAGCTCCTTCTGGAAAAGGCCCTGCTGGTCGCCGACGAGTGCGGTGGCGTGGGTCAGGTTCGGGAAGTAGCCGATCCGCACGGTGTCCGCGGAGAGCTTCTTGGCGCCGTCCTGCACCTGGGCCTTGTCGTTCTTGTCGTCGTCGGAGTCGGACCCGTAGCCGCAGGCGGTGGCCGTGAGGGCGAGCAGGGGCAGTGCGGCGAGCGCCGCGAGGGCGCGGCGGGAGGTGAAGGCGGGCACGGGAGGCGGTCCTCTCGTCGGTCCGGCTCTCAGGGGCCCCGGTCAGCGGGGGCGGCCGGCACAGCGGCGGGTCTTGGTGGCGCGGCGGCCCGGCCGGTGAGGGCCGGGCGCCGGGAGCGGGCGGTGGCCGCCCCGCGCGGGGGCGCGGCGGGCCGTGCCCCGGGGGGTGCGGGAAACGGTGTGAGCGGGTGTGCCGCGGTCAGCGCACACATCGCGCCACCCCGCCCTGCCCGCTGCCGAGCCTGCCGCTGCCGATCCGGCCGCCCTCCTTGGCGAAGGTGGCCCAGGCGTCGATGCCCGACGCCCCTGCGGTGTGCCAGTCGCCCCTGCCCATCGTCAGAAGTCCCAGCCCTCGTCGGCGGCGGCCGGTGTCGCCCGGTGACCGCCGAACGCCTCGCCGACCATCCCCGCGGTGAGCGTGGTGCCGTCCGCCGGGTCGATCAGCAGGAAGGAGCCGGTGCGCCGTGAGTCCTCGTAGGGGTCGAGGGCCAGCGGCTCCGCGGTGCGCACCCGCACCCGCCCGATGTCGTTGGCGACGAGCCGCCCGGGGTCCGGATGCTGGGACAGGTCGTCCAGCGTCAGACGGGACGGGATCTCCTTGACGAGCGCCTTCACGGTACGGGTGGTGTGCTTGAGCAGCACCCGCTGGCCGACCGTGAGCGGCCGGTCCGCGACATGGCAGACGGTGGCCGTGACGTCCTGGGTGGTGGCAGGCGCGTCGGCGCTCGGCACGATCAGGTCGCCCCGTGAGACGTCGAGGTCGTCCGCGAGCAGCACGGTCACCGACTGCGGCGTCCACGCCACGTCGACCGGGGTGCCCAGCAGTTCGAGCCCGGCCACCGTGGAGCTGCGGCCCGACGGCAGCACGGTGACGTCCTCGCCGACGCGGAAGGTGCCCGCGGCGATCTGGCCCGCGTAGCCCCGGTAGTCGGGGTGCTCCGCGCTCTGCGGCCGTATCACATATTGGACGGGCAGCCGGGCGTGGCAGGTGGCCAGGTCGTGGCTGACCGGGACGCTCTCCAGGTGTTCGAGCACGGTGGGGCCGCCGTACCAGTCCATGTGCGCCGAGGGCTCCACGACGTTGTCGCCCGCGAGCGCGGAGATCGGGATGGTGGTGACCTCGGGCACGCCCAACTCGCGGGCGTACGCGGTGAACTCCTCGGAGATCGCGGCGAACACGGGTTCCCGGTAGCCCACCAGGTCCATCTTGTTGACCGCGAGCGCCACGTGCGGCACCCGCAGCAGCGCGGCGATGGCGGCGTGCCTGCGGGTCTGCTCGACGACGCCGTTGCGCGCGTCGACGAGGATCACGGTCAGCTCCGCGGTGGAGGCGCCGGTGACCATGTTCCGGGTGTACTGCACATGCCCCGGGGTGTCGGCCAGGATGAACCGCCGCCGCGGCGTGGCGAAGTAGCGGTACGCCACGTCGATGGTGATGCCCTGCTCCCGCTCGGCGCGCAGCCCGTCGGTGAGCAGCGCCAGGTCGGGCGCGTCCTGCCCGCGCCCCGCGGAGGCGCGCTCCACGGCTTCGAGCTGGTCGGTGAGGACGGACTTGGAGTCGTGCAGCAGCCGGCCCACCAGGGTGGACTTGCCGTCGTCGACGGAGCCCGCGGTGGCGAACCGCAGCAGGGTCGTCGCCGAGAGCCCGGCGAGCTGGTCGATGGTGCCGCTCATGGCTAGAAGTACCCCTCGCGCTTGCGGTCCTCCATGGCGGCCTCCGACAGCTTGTCGTCGGCCCGGGTCGCGCCGCGCTCGGTCAGCCGGGACGCGGCGATCTCGGCGATGACCGCGTCGAGGGTGGCCGCGTCGGAGTCCACGGCGCCGGTGCAGGACATGTCCCCGACCGTGCGGTAGCGCACCCTCCGCTTCTCCACGGGCTCCCCGGCGCGCGGGCCGCCCCAGTCCCCCGCGGTCAGCCACATGCCGGCCCTGCGGAACACCTCGCGCTCGTGGGCGAAGTAGATCTGCGGCAGCGCGACGTCCTCGCGGGCGATGTACTGCCACACGTCCAGCTCGGTCCAGTTGGACAGCGGGAAGACCCTGACGTGCTCGCCGGGCGCGTGGCGGCCGTTGTAGAGCTGCCACAGCTCGGGGCGCTGGCGGCGCGGGTCCCACTGCGAGAACTCGTCGCGGAGGCTGAACACCCGCTCCTTGGCGCGCGCCTTCTCCTCGTCGCGCCGCCCGCCGCCGAAGACGGCGTCGAAGCGGTGGCGCTGGATGGCCTCGGTCAGCGGCACCGTCTGGAGCGGGTTGCGGGTGCCGTCGGGCCGTTCGCGCAGGGTGCCCGCGTCGATGTACTCCTGCACGGAGGCGACGTGCAGCCGCAGCCCGTGCTCGGCGACGGTACGGTCGCGGAAGTCGAGCACCTCGGGGAAGTTGTGCCCGGTGTCCACGTGCAGCAGGACGAACGGCACCGGCGCGGGCGCGAACGCCTTCAGCGCCAGGTGCAGCATGAGGATGGAGTCCTTGCCGCCGGAGAACAGGATCACCGGGCGCTCGAACTCCCCGGCCACCTCACGGAAGATGTGCACGGCCTCGGACTCGAGCGCGTCCAGATGGCTCAGCGCGTAGGGGGTGTCGGCGTCCCCCTCGGGCGTCGCTTCTGCGGTCATGCCAGGCCCCTCTCGGCGAGCAGTGCGCGCAGTCCCGCGGCGGATTCCCCGACGCTCTGGTGCTGTGACTCGATGCGAAGGTCGGGCGATTCCGGTGCCTCGTAGGGGTCGTCGACGCCCGTGAGCCCGGCGATCTCGCCGGCCGCCTGCTTGGCGTACAGGCCCTTCACATCGCGCTCCGAGCAGATTTCGACCGGCGTGGCGACGTGCACCTCCAGGTACGGGGTGCCCTCGTTCGCGTGCCGTTTGCGCACGGCGGCCCTGCTGTCGGCGTACGGCGCGATGACCGGGACGAGCACCAACACGCCGTGGCGCGCGAGCAGTTCGGCGACGAAGCCGATGCGCTGCACATTGGTGTCGCGGTCGGCGCGGCTGAAGCCGAGTCCCGCGGAGAGGAACTGGCGGATCTCGTCCCCGTCGAGCACCTCGACCCTGTGTCCCTCCTTCCGCAGGCGGGCGGCGAGTTCCGATGCGATGGTGGTCTTGCCCGCGCTGGTCAGCCCCGTGAGCCAGATGGTGGCTCCCGTCACGTGTCTCTCCTCGGATTCGGGCGGACTGTGGCCGCTCGTGTCTTCCCCCGCCGGCCGACTCACAGGTGCAGCCCGCACTCGGTCTTGGCGCGGCCCGCCCAGCGGCCCGCACGCGCGTCCTCGCCATCCAGTAGCCTGCGGGTGCACGGCGCGCACCCCACGGAGCCGTAACCGTCCATCAGGAGCGGGTTGGTGAGGACGCCGTGCTGAGCAACGTAGGCGTCCACGTCGTCCTGGGTCCAGCGGGCAATAGGGGCAATCTTGACTTTCATCCGATTCTCATCCCAATCGACGACCGCCGTTTCGGAACGTGTCGGAGATTCATCCCTTCGCAACCCCGTCGCCCACGCGTCGTAACCCTCCAGTCCCTCCTTCAGGGGGGCGACCTTCCGCATCGCGCAGCACAGGTCCGGATCACGGTCGTGGAGTTTCGGGCCGAACTCGGCGTCCTGCTCGGCGACGGTCCGCCGCGGGGTGAGGGTGACCACGTTGACGTCCATCACCGCGTCCACGGCGTCGCGGGTGCCGATGGTCTCGGGAAAGTGGTAGCCGGTGTCGAGGAACACCACGTCGACGCCCGGCATGGCGCGGGACGCGAGGTGCGCCACCACGGCGTCCTCCATGGACGAGGTGACACAGAAGCGGTGCCCAAACGTTTCGGCCGCCCAGCCCAGGATGTCCTGCGCCGAGGCGTCCTCCAGCTCACGGCCCGCGCTGCGGGCGAGGTCCCTGAGTTCTTCCGGTGTGCGTTCCCGAGCCGCGACGGCGCTCATGCCCGGTCTCCTTCCCCGGCCTCCTGGCCGGTACGGCCCCGAAGTCCCCGGGCCAGCAGCCCGAGGAACGTCACCTGGAAAGCCCTGTTGCAGCCTCCGCACTCCCATGCGCGCGGCGACTCCTCCGAGGGGCGGAGGTCCTCCTCGCCGCAGAAGGGGCAGTAGAAGGGCGCGGCGCGCTCGCTCATGACCGGCCTCCCCGCCCGGGCCCGCCGGTCACTTCAGGGCCTCCTCGTCGGCGCGTGCGGCCCAGGTGGCGAACCGCTCGCCCGTGGCGCGCCCGTCGAGATAGCGGCGCAGCACCCGCTCCACGTAGTCGGGAAGCTGCTCCGAGGTCACCTTGAGGCCGCGGACCTTGCGCCCGAAGGCGGGGTCGAGGCCGAGGGCGCCGCCGAGGTGGACCTGGTAGCCGTCCACCTGCTCGCCGTTCTCGTCCAGCATGAGCTGGCCCTTGAGTCCGATGTCGGCGACCTGGATACGGGCGCAGGCGTTGGGGCAGCCGTTGACGTTGATGGTGATCGGCTCGTCGAAGTCGGGGAGCCGCTGCTCCAGTTCGTCGATGAGGCGGGCACCGCGCGCCTTGGTCTCGACGATGGCGAGCTTGCAGAACTCGATGCCGGTGCAGGCCATGGTGCCGCGCCGGAACGCGGAGGGGCGCACGCTCAGGCCCAGCGCCTCAAGCCCTGAGGAGAGCGACTCGACGCGGTCCTCCTCGACGTCGAGCACGATCATCTTCTGCTCGACGGTGGTGCGCACCCGCCCCGAGCCGTGCGCCTCGGCCAGCTCGGCGACCTTGCTGAGGAGGGTGCCGTCCACGCGCCCGACGCGCGGGGCGAAGCCCACGTAGTAGCGGCCGTCGCGCTGGCGGTGCACGCCGACGTGGTCGCGCCAGCGCTCCACCGGCTGCTCGGGCGCGGGCCCGTCGAGCAGCCGGCGCCGCAGGTACTCGTCCTCCAGCACCTGGCGGAACTTCGCCACGCCCCAGTCGGCCAGCAGGAACTTCAACCGGGCCCTGGTGCGCAGCCTGCGGTAGCCGTAGTCGCGGAAGATCGAGATGACGCCCTCGAAGACGTCGGGCACCTCGTCGAGCGGGACCCAGGCGCCGAGCCGCTGCCCGATCTTCGGGTTGGTGGACAGGCCGCCGCCGACCCAGAGGTCGAAGCCGGGGCCGTACTCGGGGTGGCGCACGCCGACGAACGCGATGTCGTTGATCTCGTGCGCCACGTCGAGCAGCGGGGAGCCGGAGATCGCGGTCTTGAACTTGCGCGGCAGATTGGAGTACTCGGGGTTCCCGATGACCCTGCGGTGGATCTCGTCGAGCGCGGGCGTGCCGTCGATGACCTCGTCCTCGGCGATGCCCGCCACGGGGGAGCCGAGCATCACACGGGGGCTGTCGCCGCACGCCTCGGTGGTGGACAGGCCGACGCCTTCGAGCCGCCGCCAGATCTCGGGCACGTCCTCGATACGAATCCAGTGGAGCTGGATGTTCTGCCGGTCGGTGATGTCGGCGGTGCCGCGGGCGAACTCGGCGGACACCTCCCCGATCACCCGGAGCTGGCGGGTCGTGAGCCGGCCGCCGTCGATGCGGACCCGCATCATGAAGTACTTGTCGTCCATCTCCTGCGGTTCGAGCACGGCGTGCTTGCCGCCCTCGATGCCGGGGGCGCGCTGGGTGTACAGGCCCCACCAGCGCATCCGGCCACGCAGGTCGTTGGGGTCGATCGCGTCGAATCCGGCCTTGGAGTAGATCGTCTCAATCCGTGTCCGGACATTGAGACTGTCGTCGTCCTTCTTGAACTGCTCGTTGCCGTTGAGCGGGGTGAAGTGTCCCAGGGCCCACTGGCCCTCTCCCCGGTGGCGGCTCACTTTGCGCCGGGGCGTGGCGGCAGGCTTCTGCGGAGAGGCGGCCATCGTGAAACGTCCTTCGGATGCGAGCGGGAGCGGCTGTGACCTGCGTACGGGCATGGGCAGGCAGCGGTGGCCCAGGCCGCGCGGCACTGCGCGAACCGGGACGGAAAAGTCAGAAAAGAGGGGGGAGAAAGAGCGGGGGAACCTCGATGTCCTGCGGTGCTGAGACTGTCAGCCCGCCGGACAGATGGCGCTGGAGGTGCGGACGAGATCGACGTGCCGCCGACACACCAGGGCGATTCCAGCTCGTGACATGAACGAAGCGTGTCACGGCGGTCTTGGGAGAGTCCACCATTATCCGAGATGTGGACATAGTTGTCTCGGATAATGATATGCGTGAGGTGTGTCACGCGTGTGGCGGGCGGATGGCGGGTTCATGAAACCGCCACGGGACGCCCGGGGGAGGGCCCGTGGGAAGGGCCCGTGGGAAGGGCCGGGCGGCTCAGGGCCGTCGGGCGCCGGGCCAGGGGCCTGGGTTCGCGGTCTCGGGCTCCCGCTCCTGGACGGTGTCGTACACGGTGAAGCCGCGCCGCCGGTAGTTGTCCAGTGCGTACGGGCCGTCCTTGCTGCATGTGTGCAGCCAGACCCGGCGGGTGGGGCCGAGCCCGGGCCAGCGCCCGCCGAGGTCCCAGGCCCGCGCGGCGCCCTCGTGCAGCAGACGGCCGCCGACGCCCCGGCCGCGGAACGCGGGCAGCAGCCCGAAGCAGACGATCTCGACCGCGCCTTCGGGCCCGGCCGCCAGCTCCACGAACCCCGCGGGGGTGCCGTCCTCGTACGCCACCCAGGTCTCGACGCCCGGCCTGCCGAGGTGGCTCGCCCAGCGCTCGTACGGCCACGCGAGGCGGTCGGTCCACCGGACGTCGCCACCCACGGCCGTGTAGAGGAAGCGGCTGAACTCGGGCAGCGGGACCCCGGACCTGGCGATCTCGACCGGCCGCCCGGGGGCGGCCGCGGGCCGCAGTTCTGCCGCGGACGACTGCTGGAGGTACCAGGTGGTGACGAGAACGCTCACCCGCCCACCCCATCACACGCCTGCCGACCGCCCGAGACCGCCTCTCGCCCACGTCGCCGCGCCGCCCGTGGGGCCACGCGCCCCGGCTACCCGCAGCGCGCCCGCAGCACGGTGGGCGCCACCGAGTGCGGCAGCAGCTCCGCGGGCCACCGCGGCGCCACCACCGCCACCTCCACGTCCTCCCGGAAGCGGTACGGCCGGTGTTCCAGCACCCCGCCCAGGTAGCGGCGGACCCGGGACAGCTCCGCGCGCACCGTCACCGTGCGCTCCGGCGCCCCGAAGACCTCGGCGGCCAGCTCCGACGCGGTGCGGCCCGCGGGCCTCGCGGCCAGCAGGTACAGCAGCTCCGCGTGGCGCGGGCTCAGTTCGTGGGTCCAGTCGCCCGCCTCGCCCGCCACGGTGATCCACCAGCGCCTGGCGCCCGAGACGTCGAGCGTGACCCGGGTGACGGCGGGCGTGTCCCCCGTCTCCAGCCTGATCAGCCAGCCGCCGGGCAGCGGCTCCACCGCGCACGCGCCGAGCGCGGGCAGCCGCCTGGTGCCCGCGCCGAACGACGTCGGCAGCGCCAGCCTGTCGATCGGCGCCATGCCGCTGACCGCGGCCGTCCAGCCCTGCGCGTCCACCACCAGGGCCCGTCCGCCTGCCCGCGAGAGCAGCGGGGTGCCGGTCGCCCGCAGCCGGTCGAGCGCCGCAGCGTGCCGCTCACGCAGCCATGCCTCGGCCAGCTTCGCCACCGAGCCCACCAGCGCCGGCATCGCCGGATGCAGGCTGCCGAGCGGCCCGCTGAGGTCCACCACCCCGAGCAGCCGCCCGTCCCTGGGGTCCGTTATCGGTGCTCCGGCGCAGGTCCAGGGGTGGTGCCGGCTGACGAAGTGCTCGGCCGACGTCACCTGGACCGGTCTGCGCACCACCAGCGCGGTGCCGATCCCGTTGGTGCCCGCCTCGCCCTCGCGCCAGTCGGCGCCCGGCATCAGGCTGATCCCGTCGGCCCGCCGCAGCACCGGGGTGCTGCCCTCGCGCCACAGCACCCGGCCCTGCGGGTCGCACACCACCATGATGTGGTCGGCGGCCTCGGCCACCGGCACCAGGCGCTCGCGCAGCAGCGGCAGTACGGCGCCGATCCTGGCGTGGTGCCGCAGCGGCTCCAGGGCGTCGGCGCCGAGCGGCGCGGCGGGGCTGCCCTCCTCGGGGTCGACGCCCCGTCTGATCATCCGCAGCCAGGACTCGCCTATCACGGGGCGCGGGCGCCGCCTCGGCCGCCGCCCGGCGAGCGCCGCGGCCCGCGCCTCCACGAGCTGCCGGGTGGCCTGCACGACCTCGCCCGCCGCGACCCGGGTCAGATCGATTCCCGGTCCCTGCCCCACATGTCCTCCCCCGCGTGCCCGCCGCCGGGGCCCGCTGTCGGCCTGCCGCGCCCCGCCGAGGGACGGCGGTACGCGGGAAGTGCGCAGGCCGTGTCGTACGACCCAGGCCCGGCACGGGGTTGCAACCCCCTGCAACTCTGGCCAATCGGAGTAGCACACACAAGAGTGGACAGGTGTCGCCGCAAGGCGGCGTTCATGCTCCGTACGCGGGGCTTGACTACGGGGGTGGTGCCGTGTCGGCGCAGTACCACCCCCGTGTCCCGCACCCGGCGGCCACGGCCCGCCGCATCCCCCGCACCTCCCGCACCTCCCTCCCTGGACTCCCCGGCCGCCTCGGCAGTGGGCCCACGCCCCGCAGACCGGCAGGCCCGCTCCGGCCGCCGGGTGCACCCTTGTCCCCGCCGCGGCCCTCGCGCGCCGCCGACCCCCCCGCGCGGGTACGGCGCGACAGGCCGGGGCCGCCCTCAGAGCAGCGGCCTCGCCCGCTCCACCAGCGCCCTGGTCGCCACCGTCCTCGGCAGGGTGCCGAAGGCGCCGCCGTGCTCCCCGCCGAGGCGTGAGGCGCAGAACGCGTCGGCGACCTCGGGCGGCGCGAACCGCACCAGCAGCGAGCCCTGGAGGACCAGTGCCAGCCGCTCCGTGAGCCACCTGGCCCGGCCCTCCGCGCCCTCCAGGTCGGCGAGGTCGGCCAGCAGTTCCCCTGCCGCCTTGTCGAGCCTGCGGTCGGCTCCCCTGGAGAGCCCCACCTCCCGCAGATAGGCGTCGAGGGCCCGCGTGGAGCCGCCGAGCGCCCGCAGCACGTCGAGCGCCTGTACGTTGCCCGAGCCCTCCCACACCGAGTTCAGCGGCGACTCCCGCAGCAGCCGGGGCATCCCCGACTCCTCCACGTAGCCGTTGCCGCCCAGGCACTCCAGGGCCTCCGCCACCACCGGGGTGCACCGCTTGGTCACCCAGTACTTGGCGGCGGGCACCGCGAGCCTGAGCAGGTCGCGCTCGCCCTCGTCGTCGGTGTCGTAGGCGGCGGCGAGCCGCAGCGCGAGCGTCGTCGCCGCCTCCGACTCCAGGGCCAGATCCGCCAGCACGTTGCGCATCAGCGGCTTGTCCGTGAGCAGCCCGCCGAACGCCTCCCGGTGGGCGCAGTGGTGGGTGGCCTGCGCCACCGCCTGCCGCATCAGCCCGGCCGAGCCCAGCGCGCAGTCGAGCCGGGTCGCCGCGACCATCCCGATGATGGTGGCCACCCCACGGCCCTCGTCGCCGACCCGGCGCGCCCAGGTGTCGTCGAACTCGACCTCGGCCGACGCGTTCGACCTGTTGCCGAGCTTGTCCTTGAGGCGCTGGATCGCGAACACGTTGCGGGAGCCGTCGTCGAGCACCCGCGGCACCAGGAAGCAGGTGAGCCCGTCGGCGGCCTGCGCGAGGACGAGGAAGGCGTCCGACATCGGCGCCGAGCAGAACCACTTGTGCCCCGTCAGCCGGTACTCGCCGCCCGGGGTGAGCGCCACCGCCCTGGTGGTGTTGGCGCGTACGTCGCTGCCGCCCTGCTTCTCCGTCATGCCCATCCCGAAGAGCACCCCCGCCTTGTCGCCCGCGGGCCTGAGCCCCGGGTCGTACACGGTGGCGGCAAGGCGCGGCTCCCACTCGGCGGCGAGCGCCGGGTCGGAGCGGAGTGCGGGCACCGCGGCGTGGGTCATCGACAGCGGGCAGTTGTTGCCGGCGTCCACCTGGGTCCACACCACCGTCGCCGCGGCCCGCCTGACATGGCCGCCGGGGCGCGCCCAGGCGGCGGTGAGCCCGGCGCCCACCCCCTTGCCCAGCAGCCGGTGCCAGGCGGGATGGAACTCCACCTCGTCGACTCTGTGCCCGTAGCGGTCGTGGGTGTGCAGTATCGGAGGGTTCGCGTTGGCGTCCGCTCCCCACCGCTGGACCTGTTCGGACCCCGCGGCCCTGCCCAGAGCGGTGAGTTCGGCGATCGCGGTGTCCGTCAGGGACGCGTCGAGGTGTCGTGCCACGCCCTCGGTGAGGGCCCGGTCGGACACAAAGACGTCATATCCGACCAGGGGTGGAGGCTGGTTGGTCACTGTGTGGGTGGTCGGTGCCATGCCGATACGGTAAGGAGGTGCACCAGGCAAACGAAACACCCGGACGCCCAGCGGGGCGGCTGCGTCGCGCGCGTGCCCTCTACCGGAACATGTCGAAGCGCAGGACCGCCTGGCTGCTGCTGAAGGACACGGTCAACTCCTGTATGGAGTACCGGATTCTGGGTCTCGCCGCCGAGGCGGCCTTCTTCACGCTGCTCTCGGTCCCACCGCTGCTGCTGAGCCTGATCGGGCTGCTCGGGTACGTCGACGCCTGGACGGGGGCCGACAGCATCGCGGGCCTGGAGAACAACATCCTCGACACCTCCCGCACGGTCCTGTCCGACCAGGGTGTCAAGGAGATCGCCCAGCCCATCCTGAGCGACGTGATGAAGGGCGGCAGGCCCGACGTCATCTCCATCGGCTTCGTCTTCGCGCTCTGGTCGGGCTCGCGCGCGGTGAACGTCTTCATCGACACCATCACCGTGATGTACGGGCTCGACGGCGCCCGGGGCATCGTCAAGACCAGGCTGCTGTCGTTCCTGCTGTTCGTGGTCGGCCTGTTGATCGGCTCGGTGGCGCTGCCGCTGATGGTCGCGGGGCCCGACGCGGTGCTCAAGGTGCTGCCGTGGTCGGCCACCGTGGTCCAGGTGCTGTACTGGCCGGTGGTGATCAGCCTCAGTATCGCGTTCCTGACGACGCTCTACCACGTGTCGGTGCCGGTGCGCTCGCCCTGGATAGAGGACACCCCCGGCGCCTTCGTCGCCCTGGCGATGTGGGTGATCGGGAGCGTGCTGCTGCGGATCTACCTGACGAGCACCGTGGAGGGGCCCACCATCTACGGGTCGCTCGCGGCGCCGGTCGCGGTGCTGCTGTGGATCGGTGTCTCGGCGTTCGCGGTGCTGGTGGGCGCCGCCGTCAACGCCGCACTCGACCGGGTGTGGCCGTCCGACGCGACGGCCGCGGCCCGCGCCGCCCAGGAGCGCGTCCGCACCGCGCAGGCCGCCCAGTACACGGCGTGGGCGGCGGCCCGCAGGGCCCAGCTCGGCGACTCCGACGACGTCGACACCGACGTCGACGACTTCGACGAGGAGGAGGACCTCGGTGACCCCGGCAGCATGCCCTCGGAGTTCCCCGAGCGCTGGTCCAACTTCCTGCCCCCCGAGGATCTGACGACGCGGCTGCGCACCCAGGTCCGCAAGGTCGGTGGCGGCCTCCTGCACCCCGGCGCCCAGGAGTCCGAGGACGAGCCGGGCCCGGGTCCGGGCCCCTCCTGAGCGGCCAGGCGTACCCTGCACCTCGTGTACAGCGAACGCCCCGCGGCCCTGCCGGACGCCACGGTGTGGACCCGCAGCGCCCCGCCGGGTCCTGGCGGGACACCCCTCGTGCTGCCCGACGGCTGTATGGACCTGCTGTGGAGCGGCGGCCGGCTGAGCATCGCGGGCCCCGACACCCACGCCTTCCGCCCCGACGACGGCGCCGCGCCGGGGCACTCGCGGCACACCGGTGTCCGCTTCCACCCGGGCACCGCGCCCCGCCTGCTGGGGGTGCCCGCCCACGAACTGCGCGACCACCGTGTGCCGTTGGAGGAGCTGCGCCCCGCCGCCGAGGTGCGGCGGCTGACAGCGGCCGTCGCCGCCGCGCCCGACCCGGGCGCCGCCCTGGAGCGCGTGGCCCGCGCCTGGGCGGCCGCGGCCCCGCCCGCCGATCCGCTGGTCGCGGGGGTGGTACGGGACCTGGCGGCGGGGCTCACGGTCGGCGCCGTGGCGGACGCGGCCGGGCTCGGGGCGCGGCTGCTGCACCGCCGCTCACTCACCGCCTTCGGCTACGGGCCCAAGACACTCGCCCGGGTGCTGCGGCTGCAACGCGCCCTGGCGTTGGCCCGCGGCGGTCTGCCCACGGCGCTCGCCGCGGCCCGGGCCGGCTACGCCGACCAGCCCCATCTCGCCCGTGAGGCACGGGATCTGACGGGGTGTCGGTTCTCGGTGCTGGTGCCGGGTGCTCACACCCCCGCGTCGGGCAGCGGCGCGTAGAGGTCCACCCCGTTCCCGTCGGGGTCGAGCACGATCGCGTACCGCTGCCCCCACACCGCGTCCCAGGGCTCGTGCGCGCTCCGGTGGCCCGCGGCGGTCAGCTCCCCGTACACCCGGTCCACGTCCGCGGGCGTGCCGCACAGGAACGCCGCCGACACCCGCGAGGACCCGGCGGGCGGCTGCCACCCGGAGTGGAAGGAGCGGACCGTGACCTCGGTGTCGAGCGCGAACCTGAGACCGCCGGGCAGCGGTGCCTCCGCGTGCGGCAACTGCTCGGAGCCCGGCGGGAATGCGAGCCCGAGCAGCCGGTAGAAGGCGAGGGCGGCGGCCATGTCGGTGACCACCACCCCGATCTGGCCGAGGCGGGGCGTGGGAGAAAGATCGGGATTGTTCATGGCGTGCAGCGTACGAACCCGAAGCCGTTTCGTATTGAACGAAACGGACTAAATCCGCCGCGACCGGGTCGCCGTCGCCCGGATATCGGACATATGTCGCCCGATTATCCGTACGACGGCCCCCGGACAGCCCGGCGCACCCGGCCCGGCACGACGGCCTCGCGCCCGGTCCCGTACGGCCCCTCCCAGGACCCGTGCGCCCTACCCCGTCGCCCCCCGCACCGCGGAGAAGGTGCAGGCGAACCTGGCGGGACCCGCGTCGAAGCGGTGCTGCGGGAGCACGCCGGGGCCGCAGGACGCGGTGCCGATGCCGTGGTGGCGGTGGTCGAGGTGGAGCCAGAGGGTGTCGCCCGCCACCAGGTCGGTCCTGTGCCTCGCGGCCTCCAGGTGCTCGGTGGTCCAGCGGCGCGCGGTCAGCCAGAACGCCGGCTCGCCCTCGATCCGCAGCCCGCCGCCGTCGGCGCCGGTCACCTCGGCCCAGCGCACCGACGCGCGCGCCCCGTTCTCCTGCGGCCGCACATAGGGCGTGTGCAGCTCCGACACCGCCGCCCCGTGCCGGGCCAGCCGGGCGGCGGCGCGGGTGTCGGGATACGCCTCGCCCGGGCCGCCGCCGAACCACTCGACGCGCACCAGCGCGGCCGGAAGACCGAGCCGCACCCCGAGCCTGGGCAGCGGCAGCTTCCACTCGCCCTCGGGCGTCACGTCCACGGTGAGTGTGGTCCGGCCGCCGTCCGCGGTCCACCGGTAGACGACCGCGAGGCCGCGCTGTACGGCCGCCGGTGCCACCCGGGCCCGTACCACCAGCGCGTCGTCGAGGACGGAGACCCGGTCGACGCGGTGGTGTGCCCGGTGCAGGCCCATGTGCCGCCACTGCGCGGCGACCCCGCCCGCGGCCTTCTCCGGCAGGCCGCCGTCGTTGTCGGTGGGCGCCCGCCACACGTCGAGCAGCGGCCCCTCGGCCGGGGTGCCGCACAGCGCCACAAGGCGCCCCGTCCGGTCGAAAGCCGCCGGGCCCAGGGTGATCAGGTCCGCCTCGACGACGGGCGCGGCGCCCCGCGCGGGCGCGGGCACCCGGCGCGCGGCGGTGGGGACCTGGCCCCAGGCCACCACGTGCCCCGGCTCGGCCCAGTCCGCCTTCGCCACCCGCGCGTACACCGTCCAGGAGCCCTCGCCCCCGGCGCCCGCGGGGACCGGGGGCAGGGTGACGACGGCGCTGTCGCCGGGGCCGAGCGGCGGCACCGTCAGCGGCCCGCCGGGCGTCTCGCCCGCCTCCGACTCGTGGACGCAGTCGAGGACGAGGTGCCCGAGGTCGGCGAAGTCGTGGAGGTTGGCCACCCGGGCGCGGCCCGGGCCCTCGGGGGTGATCCGTACCGGCTCGATCACCTTCTTGAACTCGGTGAGCCCGGGGGAGGGGGTGCGGTCGGGGAAGAGCAGCCCGTCGCAGACGAAGTTGCCGTCGTGCAGCTCCTCCCCGAAGTCGCCGCCGTACGCGTAGCCGAGGCCGGGGTGGGCGATGCCGTGGTCGATCCATTCCCAGACGAAGCCGCCCTGGCAGCGCTCGTACGTCTCGAACAGCCGCTGGTACTCGGTCAGTCCGCCGGGTCCGTTGCCCATGGCGTGGCCGTACTCGCACATGACGAACGGCAGCGTGGCGCGCCGCTCGGGGCCCTCGTCCTCGCGGCGGCCGATCAGCTCGACCTCGGCGTGCGAGGGGTACATCCGCGAGTAGACGTCGGTGTCGGCGCAGCTCCTGTCGCCCTCGTAGTGCAGCGGGCGGCCCGGGTCGCGCTCGCGCATCCAGCGGGCCATGGCGGTGAGGCCGCGCCCGGTGCCCGCCTCGTTGCCGAGCGACCAGAGGATGACGGAGGGGTGGTTCTTGTCGCGCTCCACCATGCGCTCGGCCCGGTCGAGCAGGGCGGGGGTGAAGCGGGGGTCGTCGACGGGGTTGCGCGCCCAGCCGTCGCGGCCGAAGCCGTGGGTCTCCACGTCGCACTCGTCGACGACCCAGAGGCCGAGTTCGTCGCAGAGCGCCAGGAAGGCGGGGTGCGGCGGGTAGTGGGAGGTCCTGACGGCGTTGATGTTGTGACGCTTCATCAGCAGCAGGTCCGCGCGCATGGTGGCGGCGTCCAGGGTCCTGCCGGTCTCGGGGTGGAACTCGTGCCGGTTGACGCCGCGCAGCAGGATGCGGCGGCCGTTGACCCGCAGCAGGCCGCCCTCGACGGCGACGGTGCGAAAGCCCAGACGCAGCGGCACCCGCTCGCCCGGGGTGACGAGTTCGCCGTCGTAGAGGTCCGGGGTCTCCGCGGTCCACGGCCGCACCGGCACGGTGACCGACTCGCCCGCGGCGATGTCGAGGCCGAGCCCCGGCACCAGCACCCGGGCGCCCGGCACCGTCGAGTCGACGCGCAGGGTGCCGGTGCCGTCGCGGTGGTCGTAGCCGGCGTGCACGAAAAAGTCGGCCGCGGCGCCGTCCGGGCGGTGGTGCAGCCCGACCTCGCGGAAGATCCCGGGCAGCCACCACTGGTCCTGGTCCTCCAGGTACGAGCCCGACGACCACTGGTGCACCCGTACCGCGAGCACATTGCCCTCGGGGCGCAGCAGGCCGCCGACCGCGAACTCGTGCGGCAGCCGCGACCCCTTGAACTCGCCGAGCGGGGTGCCGTTCAGCCACACCAGCGCGCAGGACTCCACGCCCTCGAAGCGCAGCACCGTCTCGCCGCCCGCGGGCCAGTCGGCGGGCAGGTCGAAGACCCTGAGGTGGTCGCCGGTCGGGTTCTCGTCGGGGACGTGCGGCGGGTCCACGGGGAAGGGGTAGTCGACGTTGGTGTACGCGGGCCTGCCGTACGCGCCGTCGCCCTGGAGGACCCAGTGCCCTGGCACGGCGATCTCGTCCCACCCCGAGGCGTCGTGGCCGGGGTCGGCGAAGGCGGTGTCGTGCGCGTCGGCGCGGTCCGCGAGGCGGAAGCGCCAGGCGCCGTCGAGGGGGAGCCGTGGCGCGTCGGAGCCCGGGTACCAGGAGCGCGGCGGCAGGGCGCCGGTGCCGGGGGAGAAGTCCTCGTGGCGGGGGACGGAGTCGCGGTCGGGGGCGGGCCGCGGGGCGGTTTCTGCCGCCGGGGAGGTGGGCGTGGCGGAGACGGTCATGGGCGGTCACACGTCCTTGCTGTCGGCGTTCCAGCGAGTCTCGGCGGCTGTTGAGTGTTGTGTGGTGTTGTTCACTATTGTTCTGTGCTGGGCCGCAAGACTCAATGGGACGTGGCGGCGGACACCCCACAGGGCGCACGCCGCGGGCCGCGCCGGGCTCCGCCGCACGCCGTGCCGGGCTCCGCCCCGGCCGTGGCCTGGCTCCGCCCGGCGCGCTCAGGCCCCGGACAGGACGCGCTCCACGAACGCGTTGCGGAACAGGCCCCCCGGGTCCATCTCCTTCGCCAGCGCCGCGAAGTCACCGAGACGCGGGTAGCGTTCGCCCAGCTCGGCCGCGTCCCTGGTGAACACCTTGCCCCAGTGCGGCCGCGCGCCCAGCGGGTCGAGGCGCTCTTCCAGCAGCGCCACCGCGGGCAGCACCGCCTCGGTGTCCGGCACCCAGGTGAAGTGCAGCGCCACGGTGTCCCTGCCGTACGCGGGGCTCAGCCACTGCCCGTCCGCCGCGACCGTGCGCACCTCGCAGATCTGGAGCACGGGGGCTATCCGCTCCCGCACCGCCGCAAGCTCCGACAGCGCGCGCCCCGCCTCGCCCCGCGGCAGCAGGAACTCCGACTGCAACTCGGCGCCGCTGCTCGGGGTGAACTCGGCCCTGAAGTGCGGAAGACGCTCGTGCCAGGGGCCCACGGAGCCGAGCTGCGGGGTGCAGTTCTCCGCGGGCATGCCCGGCACCGGGTGGCAGGGCTCCGTCGCCGCGGGGGCCCAGGGGAAGAACGGCTCGCGTTCGCCCGCCCGCTGCTTGAGCCACACCTGCCGGAAGCGCGGCTCGCGCCAGTCGGTGAACATGCTCACGCTGTACGCGGCCGAGGTCACCGCGTCGAAGTCGAGGTCGGCGAGCGCGAGACCGGTGAACACGGTCTGCCGCACCTCGTACGCGGGCTCCAGGTCGAGGGTGAGCGCCGTCACCACGCCGAGCGCGCCGAGCGACACCACCGCGCCGTCGAAGCGCGGGTCGCCGCGGCGCAGCGTCACCTCGGAGCCGTCGGCGGTGACGAGTTCCACGGCACGCACCGCCGCGGAGAGCGAGGCGTTGCCGTTCCCCGAGCCATGGGTGCCGGTGGCCACCGAGCCCGCCACCGAGATGTGCGGCAGCGACGCCATGTTGTGCAGCGCGAGCCCGTGCTCGTGCACCCGCCTTGCCAGCTCCGCGTACCGCACCCCGCCCGACACCCGCACTGTGCGCGCCGCCGTGTCCACCTCGACGGCGGGCGGCAGCCCGGTCAGGGACACCAGCACGCCGTCGGTGTCCGCGATCCGGTTGAACGAGTGCCCGCTGCCGAGCACCCGCACCCGCCGCGCCCCGCGCAGTACCGCCCGCAGCTCGTCGAGGGACCCGGGCGCGGCCGACCCGGCCGCGGAGAACACCACGTTTCCGGCCCAGTTACGCCGGTCACCACTCCCGCCCATGCGCACCCTTTCCTAGGAACGCCCCCATCATCCGCCACCCCGCCGCGCGCCCACGACCTGGGTGCCGTGCCCGCGGCGGGGCCCGCGGGGCCGCGGGGCGCGCGCGGGGCCGCGCGGGTGCCGGGCGCCGGTGGGCATACCGTGAGGGGGTGGACCGGGTCGTGTCCGACAGCCCCGACAGCGAGGAGAAGCGATGAGCACCACCGGCAGCCGTACGGCGCTGGTCGAGGAGCTGATGGAGCGGTTCCCTGGAGTGCCGAGGGAAGCCGTGATCAAGGAGGACCTGCTGCGCGGCGGCATGGCCTTCGACAGGTCGGCGCTGAGCGACAACGAGAGCGGCGAGGTCAAACCGAAGTCGTACTTCATCTTCTCCTTCGACCACGGCACCCTGCCGGAACTCGGCGAGGCCGCGCTGCGCCGCCCCCCGGAGGAGATCGTCCTCACCGGCGGCCCCTACGACCTGCGCAGGACCGTGGTGTCGGTGCGGGTGAACCCCAACTCGCCCTACCGGGTCGCGGCGGGCGACGACGGCATGCTCGGGCTCTACCTCGACGGCCGCCGCATCTCCGACGTCGGCGTCCCCCCGATGCCCGACTACTACCGGCACTCGCTCGCGGGCGGCAAGTCCGTGATGGAGGTGGCGCCCACCATCCAGTGGGGCTACCTGATCTACCTGACGGTCTTCCGGGTCTGCCAGTACTTCGGCGCCAAGGAGGAGTGCCAGTACTGCGACATCAACCACAACTGGCGCCAGCACAAGGCCGCGGGCCGCCCCTACACCGGGGTCAAGCCGGTCGAGGAGGTGCTGGAGGCGCTGGAGATCATCGACAGGTACGACACCGCGAAGGCGTCCACCGCCTACACCCTCACCGGCGGCGCCATCACCTCCCACATCGGCGGCAAGGACGAGGCCGAGTTCTACGGCCAGTACGCCCAGGCCATCGAGGAGCGCTTCCCGGGACGCTGGATCGGCAAGGTCGTCGCCCAGGCGCTCCCCAAGGCCGACGTCCAGCGCTTCAAGGACTACGGCGTGCAGATCTACCACCCCAACTTCGAGGTGTGGGACCGCCGCCTGTTCGAGCTGTACTGCCCCGGCAAGGAGCGCTACGTCGGCCGCGACGAGTGGCACCGCCGCATCCTCGACTCCGCCGACGTCTTCGGGCCGCGCAACGTCATCCCCAACTTCGTCGCGGGCGTCGAGATGGCCGCCCCGCACGGCTTCACCACCGTGGACGAGGCGATCGCCTCCACCACCGAGGGGCTGCGGTTCTTCATGTCGAAGGGCATCACCCCCCGCTTCACCACCTGGTGCCCCGAGCCCACGACCCCGCTCGGCAGGACCAACCCCGGTGGCGCGCCGCTCGAATACCACATCAGGCTGCTGCGGGCCTACCGCGACACCATGGACGAGTACGGCCTCTCGTCCCCGCCCGGATACGGCCCCCCGGGACCTGGCAACGCGGTCTTCTCGGTCAGCTCCTTCATGGACAGCCTGCCCGCGCAGGAGAGCGAGACGGCCGCCGCCGCGGGGTGAGCGCCCGCCGGACGGCGGGGCGGCGGGCACACGCCGCCGCCCCCGCCGCAGGGGGCAGGGAAAACCGCTGGCGGCGCCGCGGGGAGTGTGCGACCGTACGGAGACCGTGAGGCCGGGAGCGACTGCGGCCGTGAGCGATCAGGGAGGTGTTGACCGATGGCTGTCACCGCACTGGGTGCTGCCCGCATCCGCACGCCACGTTCCGTCAACTCTCCCGTGGTCCCCGGCTGACGCCGCCGCGCGCGGCGTCCCACGCCCTCTCCGGTGCCCCTGCGGCAGTCCCGCAGGCCCGTAGTCCCGCAGCCACGCCCGCGCCGCTCGCGCGGGCGCCCGGGGGCCACCCTTCCCGAAGGGTCACCCTTGTCTTCCTCGGCTTCCGCTGACTTCACCACCCCGCCACACCCCGCCGGTACGCCCGGCGACACCGCACCGCTCGTCCCCTACGGCTGGGACGAGGAGTGGGCCGCCGCGTTCGCCCCGCACGCCGGGCAGGGGCTGCTCCCCGGCCGGGTGCTGCGCGTCGACCGCGGCCAGTGCGACGTGGTCACCGCCACGGGCACCGTACGCGCCGACACCGAGTTCGTCGTCCCGCGCGACCCGATGCGGGTCGTGTGCACCGGCGACTGGTGCGCCGTGGACCCCGGCGGCGACCCCCGCTACGTCCGCACCCTGCTGCCGAGGCGCACCGCCATGGTGCGCTCCACCTCGTCCAAGCGCTCCGAGGGCCAGATCCTCGCGGCCAACGTCGACCACGTCATCGTGTGCGTCTCGCTCGCCGCCGAACTCGACCTCGGCAGGGTCGAGCGCTTCCTCACCCTGGCCTGGGAGTCGGGGGCCGCGCCCGTCGTGGCGCTGACCAAGTCCGACCTCGTACCCGAGCCCGCCACCCTCGCCCATCTCGTCGAGGACGTGGAGGGCGCGGCGCCGGGGGTGAGCGTGCTCACCGTCAGCGCCGCCCTGGGGGAGGGCACCGACGTCCTCGCCGCGATCGCCGCGGGCGGCACCAGCGTTCTCATCGGGCAGTCGGGCGCGGGGAAGTCCACCCTCGCGAACGCGCTCCACGGCGAGGACGCCATGGAGGTCCACGTGGTACGGGACGTGGACGGCAAGGGCCGGCACACCACGACCACCCGCAACCTGCTCGTGCTGCCCGGCGGCGGCGTCCTGATCGACACCCCGGGGCTGCGCGGCGTCGGCCTCTGGGACGCGGAGGGCGGCGTGGGCCAGGTCTTCGCGGAGATCGAGGAGCTGGCGGAGCGCTGCCGCTTCCAGGACTGCGCACACATCGCGGAGCCCGACTGCGCCGTACTGGCGGCCGCGGCGGACGGGACGCTGCCGCAGCGCCGCCTGGACAGCTACCGCAAGCTGCTCAGGGAGAACCAGTACATCGTCGCCAAGACCGACGCCCGGGTCAGGGCCGAGCTGCGCAGGGAGTGGAAGTCACGCGGCGCCCAGGGCCGCGCGGCCCAGGCCGCCAAGCGGGGGCGCCTGCGCTGAGCCGGCGCGCCCCCGCGGCGCGCCGTGCGACCCCTCGCCCCGCCCTCAGGGGCGAGGGGATTGCGCCAAATTTCTGTGGTGTTCATGGCGAGGCGGAACACGCCGGTCACCCCCGGGGGCGGCGGGCTCACCCCGGGGGAGCGGCGGGGCTCACCCCGCGATCACCACGCCGAGCCAGGCCGCGGCGACCAGCAGACAGGAGAACAGCTCGGCGAAGACGCCCCAGCCGCCCGCACGCATCGCCGCGCGCACCGCGGCGACCGCCTGCCCGTGCCCGCCGAGCCGCAGCCGCTCCGCGACGTAGATCCCGCCCATGAACCCGAACGGCGCCCCGACCAGCGGCGGCACACAGAAACCCACCAGGGTCCCGAGACCCGCGCTCACCGAGAGCCGTCTGTCGAGCGCCCCGTCGCGCAGCCGCCGCGAGGGGAGCTGCCAGCGCACCGCCTGCGCCGCGAGCAGCAGCACCGTCGCGCCGCCCAGCAGGCCCCAGGCGACGCCCCTGGGCTCCTGGAGGGCCCACCAGGCCACCGCCGCCCACACGAGCCATGCGCCCGGCACGCCCGGTACGAGCACTCCCGTCAGGCCCAGCAGCAGCACCACCCCGACCAGCAGGAGGTCCGGCACTCCCATCTGACCAGCGTGCCCCACCCGGCGCCGCCCCGCAGTCGGGGCGGCCCCCGGGCGGCCTCAGGCGCCGTCGCGTGCGATCCAGCCGCGCTCGTACGCGTGCCAGCCGAGCTGGAGCCTGGTCGTGACCCCGGCGAGGTCCATCAGGTGCTTCACCCGACGCTGCACGGTCCGCAGCCCCAGGTCGAGCTGCTTGGCGACGCTCGCGTCGGTCAGGCCCGCGAGCAGCAGCGAGAGGATCGCCAGGTCGGTGCCGTCCGGACCGGCGGGGCGCAGGGCCCCGGGCTCGCCGCCCGCGCCGAGGCGCAGCGGCAGCGCCTGGCGCCACACGGCCTCGAAGAGCGCGGTGAGCGTGGCGAGCAGCCCGCCCGCGTGCACCACGAGCGCCGCGGGGCCGCCGCCCGGCGCGCCGAGCGGCACCATCGCGAGCGCGCCGTCCGCCACCACCAGATCGGCGGGCAGCGCGTCCGCGACCCGCACCCGCCAGGACCCGGCAGGCCCCCAGGACTCCGCGGGGGAGGCCAGCGCCGCCCGCTCCACCACCACCCGCCAGCCGGCCCCCGCCGCGCCCGGCGCCCCCGCGGTCTCCCGTACCGGACTTCCCAGCGCCGCCGCCATCGGGGGGCGCCCCGTGACCAGCGCGCAGACCTCGTGGGCCGCGCCCCGCCGCAACTGAAGCAGCCGCTGGTCCACCGCGCGCGCCCCCGTGACCACCTCCACCGGCTCCTGCGGGGTGGGCTCCGCCGCCCTGCTGCGGTACTCCTCGGCGAGCACGGCCGCGGTCATCTCGGCCTGTTCGAGGTCGTGCCGCTGCTTGGTGAGCAGCGCGCCCAGCGCCACCCGGGGCGGCGCGGCCACCCAGCGCTCCGGGCGGTCCGAGGAGCGAGCGGCGAGGCCCTGGTGCTCAAGGCGGCGCAGCGCGCGCTCCGTGTCGTACTCGCCGAGCGTCAGCCGCCGCGCGAGATCCCGTACGTCGGCCGCGCCGACCGTCACCAGGGCGCGGTACGCCGATTCGTGTACCTCGTCCAGACCTATCGCACCGAGCATCCGGCGACGTCCCTCCCCGAGAATCCGTCGTGCGGCGCCGCCAGGGCCTCTCGTCCGGACCATGGTGGGCTCGCGAGCCCAGGTGCCGCCGGGGAGCCGCGGCGCGAACCCGCCCCGGTCACATCATCCCCGCACCACCCGTGGTCACGGCAAGGCGGCGCCGGGTGCACGTGCTGCGCGGGCGGCGCTGAACCGGCCGGTCCGCTTCCCTCCCTGTGGCCCGCGTGGACGTCCACGGGGGATCTCCACCAGAATGGAAGCGGCAGGCTCTCGGCCGGTGCCGCCGCCGCTGCGGCGGTGCACCATGGCCGCAGGACGTGCACAGTGGCATCGCGGCGTATTGCCACGGCTTGTGATCCGGTCCCGCGGCTGGACCGGATCACATCGGCGACCGCCGGGCGGCTCTCCCGTGGGGGGTGGGGTCGCCCGGCGGTCTCGCGTCGGTCCCTATTTGCCGACGCCCGGTTTCCGGCCGCCCCGCGCGGTGGAGAATTGGCCTCATGAGCCATCAGGGGGACCGGCAGGGACAGGACGACGACTGGTGGGGGCAGTTGTACGACGGCTCGGCGGGCGACACGGGCCCGACCGCCACCGAGGACACCGTCGACGACCGCTACGCCGAGGCACCGACCGCCGCCCCGCCGCCCGGGGGCGACGACGGCTGGGACGACGACATGTTCCCCTGGTCCACGGACGGCGCCCCGCCGACCGCCTGGACGGCAACCGTCCAACTCCCTTCCCAGGAGCCGCCTGTCCGCCGCGGCGGGGAGGGGGACGCGGCGGAACGCCTTGCGGCGGAGCGCGCGGAGGCCGAGCGAACGGCCCGGGAGGAGCGCGAGGCCGCCGAGCGCGCGGAGGAGCGGCGCCGGGCGGAGGCGGAACGCGTCGCTGCCGAGCAGGCGGAGGCGGAGCGCGCTGCGGCAGAACGTGCCGAGGCCGAGCGAATAGCCGCCGAGCGGGCGGAAGCCGAGCGTGTGGCGGAGGAGCAGCGGCAGGCCGCAGAACGTGCCGAGGCCGAGCGAGCAGCCGCCGAGCGGGCGGAAGCCGAGCGCTTGGCGGAAGAGCGGCGTAGGGCTGCTGAGCGGGCGGAGGCCGAGCGAATAGCCGCGGAGCGTGCGGAGGCGGAACGCCAGGCCGAGGAGCAGCGCCAGGCCGAGGAGCAACGGCGGGCCGCGGAGCAGGCCGAGGCGGAGCGGATAGCCGCCGAACGGGCGGAAGCCGAACGCATGGCCGTGGAGCAGGCGGAAGCGGAACGCCTTGCTGCCGAGCGGGCCGAGGCCGAGCGAATAGCCGCCGAGCAGGCCGAGGCCGAGCGGCGGGCCGCCAGTGGGGCCGAGGCTGCTCGGGCCGCCGCCGAGCGGGCCCGTGCCGAGGGGCGGGCGCCGGTGGACGGGGCGCCGCCCTGGTTCGCCGACGGCACCTCGCCCGCCTCGCCCCCCGCATCCGGCGCGCCAGGCGAAGAGCCCGAGCGCCCCAGCGCCTCCGAGCCGACCCCGCCGCCCGCCGCGGCGCCCTGGTTTCCGCCGACCCGCCCCGGGCTCCCGCCGCGGGCCCCGGACGCCGTGTCCGAGGTCCCCGCGCCCACGCCCCCGGCCGTACCGGACGAGGCACCCGCGCCCCCCGCCCCCGTACCGCATGAGGACCCCGCGCCCCCGGAGGACGAGTCCGCCTCGGGGCCGCCGCGTCAGCCCTGGTACGAGCCGCGTGGGAAGGGGGAGCCCGGGCCCTGGTTCCGGCCCCGCGACGCCGGGGCGAACGGAGAAGACGCGGGAAACGGAGCAAGCGCAGAAAGCGGGGAAGAGGCGGAGGGGGCGGGCCCGGCGGTCCCCGCGGGCGGCGAGGCGCCATGGTTCGCGCCACGGCCCGCCGCGCCCGCACCCGCCCCAGAGCCGGCACCCGCCCCAGAGCCCAGGCCCGCACCGGAGCCCGACCCCACCCCGGAGCCCACGCCCACCCCGGCACCCACGCCCCCCGCCGCGCACCGGCCGACCGTCTCGGTCCCGGTGTCGCCGCCGCTGCGCAAGGAGCCGCCGGGGCCCTCGGTCGCGGGCCCCGCCGCGCCCACCCCGGAGCGCTCCACGCCCGCCCCCGCCGCGAGCCCCCCGGCGCCGTCCGGTGGCCACGGCGGCCCTGGCACGCTGCCGCCCGCCGACCCCGAACGGCTCGGGGACACCGTCCCCGACACCGTGCTCGACGGCGCCCGCTGCGGCTGCGCCGTCCTGCGCGCGGCCTCGCTGCGCGGCACCGAGTCCAGGCGGCTCGGGGAGGCCCGCGGCGAGGCGATGCTCACCGTGCGCTTCGGCAGCGGCGACGGCGCCCTCGTCCTGGTGGCGATGGCCACCGGCACCCGCCCCGCGCCCGGGGTGCACCACGCCGCGGCCGAGGCGTGCGAGCGCATCGGCGCCGCCGTGGGCCGGGTGCACGCCAGGCTCGCCGAGGACGTCAGGGCGGGCCGCCGCGGCGGCCTGAAGTCGGGCCTCGGCCGACTCACCGACCGTACCGTCGGCAAGCTCAGGACCCGCGCCGCGGAACTCGGCGTCGCGCCCGCCGACTACGTGTCCTCGCTGCGCTGCCTGCTGCTGCCCGCCGACCCCGCATGCCGCACCCGGATCTTCTTCGGCGCCGGGCCCGGCGGCCTCTTCCTGCTGCGGGACGGCCGCTGGCACGACATCGAGCCCCGCCCGGCCGAGCAGCCGCCGCCCCCGCCGCCCGACACCCCGGGCGCCGACCGGCTCACCGTCGACTTCGGCATCAGCACCCCGCCGAGCCCCTACGAGCTGGCCGCCGAGCCGCCGAGGCCGCCGTTCCTCTTCCACGCCGCGGCGGCGGAACCCGGCGACACGCTGCTGGTCTGCACCCGGGGCCTGGCCGCCCCGCTGCGGGGCGCCGCCACGCTGGCCGGGCACCTCGCCACCCGCTGGGGCGCCGCAGAGCCACCCGGCCTCGGCGCCTTCCTCGCCGACCTGGAGACCCCCGCGCCCGGCCATGCGGACGGCGGTGAGGACCGCACCGCCGCCGCCGTCTGGGAGGCGCGGGAGGGGCGGCTGTGACTTGATGGTGGGAAGGCGCGCGGCCGCACCGGCCGCACGCCCCGCCCGCGCGGGCGTACGCCCCTGCCCGCCCGGGCACCCGAGAACCCCGCCCCGCCGGGTCCCCCGAGGCCCCGGCGGGGACCTGCGAACCGAGGAGCACGTACCACCATGGCCAAGCAGAACGTCGCCGAGCAGTTCGTCGACATCCTCGTCAGGGCCGGTGTCCAGCGCCTGTACGGCGTCGTCGGGGACAGCCTCAACCCCGTCGTGGACGCCATCAGGAGGAACTCCGCCATCGACTGGGTGCCGGTGCGCCACGAGGAGACGGCCGCGTTCGCGGCGGGCGCCGAGGCCCAGGTCACCGGGCGGCTCGCGGCCTGCGCAGGCTCCTGCGGGCCCGGCAATCTGCACCTCATCAACGGGCTCTACGACGCACACCGCTCCATGGCCCCCGTGCTCGCGCTCGCCTCCCAGATCCCGTCGAGCGAGATCGGCCTCGGATACTTCCAGGAGACCCACCCCGACCAGCTCTTCCGCGAGTGCAGCCACTACAGCGAGCTGATCTCCAACAGCAGGCAGATGCCCCGGCTGTTGCAGACCGCCATCCAGCACGCGGTGGGGCGGTCGGGCGTCAGCGTCGTCGCGCTGCCCGGGGACATCGCGGGCGAGCCCGCGCCCGAACGGGCCACCGAGCACGCCATCGTCACCTCGCGCCCCACCGTGCGCCCCGGCGACGAGGAGGTCGAGAAGCTGGCGCGGATGATCGACGAGGCGGACCGGATCACCCTGTTCTGCGGCAGCGGCACCGCGGGCGCGCACGCCGAGGTGATGGAGTTCGCCGAGAAGGTCAAGTCCCCGGTCGGGCACGCGCTGCGCGGCAAGGAGTGGATTCAGTACGACAACCCGTTCGACGTCGGCATGAGCGGGCTGCTCGGCTACGGGGCCGCGTACGAGGCGACCCACGAGTGCGACCTGCTGATCCTGCTGGGCACCGACTTCCCGTACAACGCCTTCCTGCCCGACGACGTCAAGATCGTCCAGGTCGACGTCAGGCCGGAGCACCTCGGACGCCGCTCCAAGCTGGACCTCGCGGTCTGGGGCGACGTACGGGAGACGCTGCGCTGCCTCACGCCGAAGGTGAGCCCGAAGACCAGCCGCAAGTTCCTCGACCGCATGCTGAAGAAGCACGCGGACGCCCTTGAGGGCGTGGTGAAGGCGTACACCCGCAGGGTGGAGAAGCACGTTCCGATCCACCCGGAGTACGTGGCCTCGGTCCTGGACGAACTCGCCGACGACGACGCGGTGTTCACCGTGGACACCGGAATGTGCAATGTGTGGGCGGCCCGCTATCTCTCCCCGAACGGCAGGCGCCGCATCATCGGTTCCTTTTCGCACGGCTCGATGGCGAACGCGCTGCCGCAGGCCATCGGGGCGCAGTTCACCGACCGGTCACGCCAGGTCGTCTCGATGTCGGGGGACGGCGGATTCTCCATGCTGATGGGGGACTTCCTGACACTGGTGCAGCACGATCTGCCGGTGAAGGTGGTGCTGTTCAACAACTCCTCGCTCGGCATGGTGGAACTGGAAATGCTGGTGGCGGGCCTCCCCTCGTACGGCACCGCGCAGACCAATCCCGACTTCGCCGCGGTGGCGCGGGCCTGCGGCGCCTACGGGGTGCGGGTGGAGAAGCCGAAACAGCTCGCGGGCGCGCTGAAGGACGCCTTCAAGCACAAGGGCCCCGCGCTCGTCGATGTCGTCACCGACCCCAACGCCCTCTCCATTCCGCCGAGGATCAGCGCCGAGATGGTGACCGGATTCGCACTTTCGGCCTCGAAAATGGTCCTCGACGGCGGGGTGGGCCGCATGGTCCAGATGGCGCGATCCAACCTGCGGAATGTACCCAGGCCGTGACGGGCACCGACACTGGCTGTGACCGGTATCGGCGGTGTGCAGGAATGCCGCAACTCGGGCGGGGCATGCATCTCGTGTACTCGTTGGAGTGACTTTCGAGGAAAGGCGCGGGGGAGAGGGCAGAGCGGAGGAGTAAGCGAAAGGAATCGGTGTTCGGCGTGTGGGCGGGGGACATGAGGGAACAGGCACGGGAGACCGACGACGGGGTGCGGCTGCGACGCAGGCTGGGGCGTGCCGATCTGCGGGCGGTGCCCGAGACCAGGCACGCGCTGCGCGAGCTGCTCGACAACTGGGGGAAGCCGGGCCGTTCCGAGACGGCCGAGCTGCTGACGACCGAGCTGGTCACGAACGCACTGGTGCACACCGACCACGAGGCGGTGCTGACGGCCACCGTCAGCCCGGGCACCCTGCGGGTGGAGGTGCGGGACTTCGTGGCCGTGATGCCGCGCCGCAGGACCGGTGAGGACACCCAGGACATCCACGGCCGTGGGCTGCTGCTCGTGCAGTCGCTCGCGGACGCCTGGGGGGTCAGGGCACACGGCATGGGCAAGATCGTCTGGTTCGAGCTGGGCGACAGCTGAGCGGCATCCGCGGGGGACGCCGCCGGCTGCGGCAGCGCACGGAAGAACAGCGTGCGGGAGGGGGGTTGACCGGGAAACTCCGGTCAACCCCCCTCCCGTGCGTGCCGCTTGCCCCGGTGGCTCAGCCGAACTGCTGCTCCAGGTCCTTCAGCTTCCGCTCCAGCGAGTCGAGCCTCGGCAGGGCCTGGGTGTCGTCCTCCGCGGTGAGGTCGACGGTGACGGGCGCCGACTCGGGGCCGCTCAGAACGGGAAAGGCGTCCTTGCCCCCTTTGGCGTCGGACGGCTCACCGCCCCTCGTGACGGCCTGGAGCGGGGGACGCGCGGTCAGCTCCGGGCTCACTATGGCAGGCTCCAGACCGCCGCCCGAGTCCCCGCCCGCGTGCCCGGCCGTGACCTCGACCTGGCGGCCGCCGCGGGTCGGCCAGTGGCCCCGGCTGAGCGCCTTGATCTTGGCGCGCTCCAGCTTCTGGTGGTCGCGCCTGCGCAGCCGGCCCTCCTCCTTCTGCCTGCGCTCGTCGCGCACCTCCTCGACGGCCTCGTCCAGGCTGCGTACACCTTCGAGCAGCATGAGCGACCAGGCGGCGTACGTCTCGCGGGGCGCGCGCAGCCAGCGGACCATGCGGATCTGCGGCAACGGCCGCGGCACCAGGCCCTGTTCGCGCAGGGCGGCCCTGCGGGTCTGCTTCAGGGCGCGGTCGAAGAGCACCGCCGCGGACAGCGACATCCCGGCGAAGAACTGCGGGGCGCCCGCGTGCCCGAAACCGCGCGGCGCGTGCACCCAGTTGAACCAGGCGGCGGCGCCCGCGAACAGCCAGACGAGCAGGCGCGAGCCGAGCGCCGCGTCGCCGTGGCTCGCCTCGCGCACGGCGAGCACGGAGCAGAACATCGCGGCGCCGTCGAGCCCGAACGGCACCAGGTACTCCCAGCCCCCGCTCAGCCCCAGGTTCTGTTCGCCGAAGCCCACGAGACCGTGGAAGGAGAGCGCGGCGGCGACGGCCGCGCAGCAGAACAGCAGCACATAGGAGGCGCTGCCGTAGACGGCTTCCTTGCGGCGCCTGCGCTCTTCGCTGCGCTCCCACGAGTCGTCGGCGGACGACGACTTCTCCCCTGAGCGCTTGCCGCGTGCGAGTACGACGACCGCCACCAGCATGCCCAGGAGCAGCACGGCGCCCGGCAGCAACCAGTTCAGCGATATGTCGGTCAGTCTCATCTGGGTCCCTTGCAATAGCGTGAGGGCGTTTCGGCCGCCATAGTGGCCCAACCCGGGCGGCCCTCTGAGGGTTTCGGAGTAAGAGAACGCCAAGGGGGGTGCCGGATCGCGGGATTGGCGGCGGTCTCCTCGAACGCCCGATTCAACCACAGGAGTTCTGTGCGAAGAAAAGGGCCCTCAAGGGTGGTTCAGGGGAGTGCTGGGGCGGACAGTGACGGGTGGGGCGGTGCGGGGTGTGACATGTGCGCGAGGCGCGGCCCGGGGCGCGGCGGAGCCACCCGCGGGGCCGCGCGGTGTGTGGTGCGGGGCGAGTGCGGGGCGGTGTGTCCCCGCGGCCGGGTGCCCGGCACATGGCGGCCCCGCAACGGTCCCGCGGGGGTGTCGCCGTGGGCGGTCGGCCGGTGCGTGGTGGGCGCCCGGCCCCGGGGCCGGGCCGCCGGTCCCGGCGACGGTGCAACCGTTCTGACGGTGTGTCAGGCGGGGTGTGTCAGGCGGCGGTGGCGGTCAGCTTGCTGATCCGTTCCGCGTCGCAGGTGCGGGGGCAGGTGACACAGGTGTCCTGGGGCCGCAGTGTGTAGAACATGCAGCAGCTCGCGCGGTCCCTGGTGGTGAGCGCGGTGCCGTCGGGCGCGGCGAGGCCGCGGAAGGCGGCGGCGCCCGCGAACGGCGCGGTGCCGCCGGGCAGCAGCCTGCGCAGGTCCGCCCTCGCGCGCGGCTCGGCGCCGAGCACCCGGCCCGCGTACCAGAGGCCCTCGGTGATCTCGTCGGTGGCGAGCCCCCACAGGGCGCGGCCGCGGCGGCGCATCAGCGGCCCGAAGCCTTCGAGCAGCGGTCCGAGGTGGGTGGCCACGGCCTCGCGCACCCGGGCGCGCAGCGCCTCCTCGTCCGGCATCACCCGGGCGCCCGGCAGGGTGGCCGCGGGGTCGCCCGGCAGACAGGAGAACGACTCGACGCGGACCGCGAGCGGCCCGCCGCCCCTGCGCACCGCCGTCGCGTCCAGCGGGATGTCGGGCACCCTGCGGTGCAGGAACCACGGCACGGTGAACAGCAAGCAGGCAGGCCAGGCGTAGCGGTGCAGGGAGAACCCCGCCACCACGTCGGGGCGCGGGGTGCCGCCGAAGTCCCGGGTCATCTGCGCCGCGTCCTCGGCGAGGAACGCGTCCCTGACCGGCCCGGGCGCGGCGAGCGCGGCGGCCGGGGTCCAGCCGTCGCCCGCGGGCAGCGGCTCGCCGGGCGCCGTCTCGACGACGGAGAAGAGCGGGAGCACCGCGGCCAGCCGGGTGTACGCCGCCCGGACGGGGGAGCCGCCGCGGCGTGACACGGCGGGGCGCGTGCTGGTGACCGGCGCGTGAAGGTGCATGCGGGGGACCACCGAATCCAAGAACGTTGGCAGGTAAGCCTTACCTTAGCGAAAATGATCGCAGAGGGAAGTGCTGCCCCTCCTCGCGCACCCGTTGGGGGGATCACCCGGCCCTCGCCCCGGTGCGCGAGGACCGCGCCGAAGGGCCGGGGAGATGCCCTAAGGTGCTGGCTGGGCGGCCGGCGCCGCCCCGGCCCGCACGCGGTGCGGCCGGAGCGCGCGGGGCGTCGGCGGCGGCCGGTTTCGAAGGAGCACCAGTGGCAGCACCAGCGGGGGACGGGGCGCTCGGCCGGGAGGCCGGGGCCGCCGTACCGCCCCGGGTCCCGACCCAGGCGGTACGGCGCTCGTCGGTGCGCGGCCAGGTGCTCGCCGCGCTGCGTGCAGCGCTGCTCGACGGGGAGCTGGCCGCGGGCGAGGTCTACTCGGCGCCCGGCATAGGCCGCAGGCTCGGGGTGTCCGCGACCCCGGTGCGCGAGGCCATGCAGCAGCTCGCGGCCGAGGGCGCCGTCGAGGTGGTGCCCAACCGCGGCTACCGGATCGCCGCGCCCGGCGAGCGCGAGCTGGCGGACCTCGCCGAGGTGCGGCTGCTGATCGAGGTGCCGGTGCTGCTGCGGCTCGCGCGCACCGTGCCCGCCCGCGCCTGGGCCGAGCTGCGCCCGGCCGCCGAGGCCACCGCGCTGGCGGCCACCCGCGGCGACCGGGTCCGCTACGCGGAGGCCGACCTCGCCTTCCACCGCGCGGTGCTCGCGCTCTGCGGCAACGACCAGCTCGTACGGACGGCGCAGGAGCTGCACAGGAGGGCGCAGTGGCCGCCCGGCTCGGTGCGCGCCGAGCTGCTCGCGGACGCGGCCCAGCACTCGGCGCTCCTCGACGCGCTCAGCGAGGGGGACACCGCCCGGGTGGAGGCGGTGGCCCGCCACCATGTCGAGCCACGCCCCGCGCGCCGCCCTCGCCCCTGACCAGGCGGCCCGCCCGTACGGGTACGACGAGGCCCCGGGCCCCGGGCTCCGTACGGGCGCCACGCGCCCGGCCCCGTACCGGCGGCCTCACACCGCCTGGGGCGCCAACTGTCCCGCGAGCCAGGTGGGCACACCGCCGAGCAGCCGGAACAGCCGGGTGGCCTCGGCGCGCAGCCGCCCCGCCTCCGGGTCGTCCTCGGCGTCCGCGAGGGACACCAGCGCGGGGGCGGTGCCCACGAGGTAGCCCAGCTCCTCCCTGATCCGCAGGGACTCCGCGAACCCGTGCCTGGCCTCGGCGAGTTCGCCCTCGCGCAGCGCGAGCCCGGCCAGGTGCCGCCAGGTGAACGAGAGCAGGAACTGGTCCCCCGCGGCGCTCGCCACGGTGTGCGCCCTGCGGTAGGCGGCGCGGGCCGCGGTCGGCGAGTCGGCCAGGTTCTCCGCGATCAGACCGCGCCGGAAGTCGAGCAGCGCGCGCCCCGGGGCACCGGGCGCAATCAGGGCCGCGGCCCTGCCGAGCGCCGAGCGCGCCTCGTCGGCCCGGTCCCTGCGCCCGAGCAGGGTGGCCACGTAGGCGAGGTGGCCGCGCTCGCAGGCGGCGGCGCCGCGCTCCTCGTCGTCGCGGGCCAGCGCCTCCGCGGTGCGCAGCGCGTCCTCGGCCTCGTCCCAGCCCTGCTCCGTGTACAGACAGCGCTCGACGAGCAGTTCGACCCGCTGGAGCGCCGCCGCGGCGTCGGTGGCGCCGAGCGGTTCGAGCAGCGCCGCCGCGTCCGTCCAGCACGCGCGCGAGCGCAGCCGCCACACCGCTGTCTGGAGCGGGTCGTCCCCCGCACTCGCTCCGGAACCGGACACGGCGGTACGCGCCACGTTGCCCTCCCCGTCCACACCCTTGTGTTGTTGAGCCGTGGCGGCATCTCAGCACGAATGGGCGGGTCAGCCAAGAGGGCGTGGTGAATCTTTTCACAAAGTGTGGATGAGCCCGGTGCCACCGTGCTCCGGGCTTCCCTGTCCGCTCCCTGGCACGCGGCCCCGGGACCGGCGCACCATCGCCGCACCGTCCGCGCTCCTGCGCCGGGAGCGCGCGCCCGGCCCGCGCACCACTCCGACACGCCGTCTGGGCTGGGACGTTGTGCCGCGCGTTACGCGGAACTACCCCATCCGCAGCGCCAGGAAGAAGTCGAGCTTGTCCTCAAGGCGGGACAGATCGCGCCCGGTCAGTTGTTCGATACGGCCGACCCGGTACCGCAGCGTGTTCACATGCAGATGCAGCCGCCCCGCGCAGCGCGTCCATGATCCGTCGCAGTCGAGGAACGCCTTCAGGGTCGGTACCAGCTCGGCGCGGTGCCGCTCGTCGTACGCCCGCAGCGGGTCGAGCAGCCGGGCGGTGAAGGCGCGCCGCACGTCCTCGGGCACGAAGGGCAGCAGCAGTACGTGCGAGGCCAGCTCCCGGTGGCCCGCCGCGCTGACGGCGCCGGGCCGCGCCGCCGCGACCCGGCGGGCGTGCCTGGCCTCCTCCAGGGCGCCGCGCAGCGCCTGCGCGGACTGCACCGGGGCGCTGAGGCCGAGCGTGAAGCGCCCGTCGTCGCCGAGCCCCGCCCCCAGCGGTCCCGCCACCCGCCGCACCAGCGCCTCGGCGTCCACCCCCGCCTCCTCGTCGGGGGGCAGGGGCAGCAGTGCCACGGCCTCGTCCCCGGTGCGGGCCACCGCGGTGCGCGCGGGCCGCCGCGGGCCCGGCTCCACGAGCGCCTCCTCCAGTACGGTCTGGGCGGTGGCGGCGTCCGGGGCGCCGTCCCACTCCACCGCGGCCACCACGAGCTGCCAGCGGGGTGTGCCGCCGAGCCCGGGGCCGAGCACCGGCGCCGCCACCCGCAGCCTGGCGGCGATCTCCGCCGCGGGCGCGCCCTCGGCGACCATCGTCAGCACGTCCCGTGCCATCCTGCGCCGCACGCTGCGCGCGGCGTCCCTGCGGTCACGCTCCACCGCGACCAGACCGGTGACACCGCGCAGCAGGTCAAGGCGCTCGGGGGGCCACTCGCCCGCGTCCGCCTCGACGGCGAGCAGCCAGCCGGTGAGCCGCGAACCCTGGGCGTCCGCGACCCCTGCGTCCCCCGCGCCGCCCGTGCCGTCGTCGGCGGGCGCCACCTCGAACACCGAGTACACGGTCGGCCCCACCTCGATCCTGTGCGGCCCGCGCCGCCCGCCGCGCGCCGCCGCGAGCGCGCCCGCCGCCAGCCGCGCCGCGGTGTCCGCGCCCAGCGCGCGCCCGCCCGCGGCGCCCCCGTCGCCGAGGTCGCCCGCGATGCGCCGCCCGGTGGGCGAGAGCACCCACGCCCGCAGATCGAGGTCGGAGCCGAGCAGCCCGAGCACCGCGTCGGGCCCCTCGCCCGCGTGCCCCGGCGCCATCAGCCGCCGGTGCCGCTCCACCACGGTGGCGAGGTCCCCGGCGCGCTCGCCCGACACCTGCCGTACGACGTGCTCCGTGACGGTGGCGAACGCGACCGACGCGTCCACGGAGAACAGCGGCAGCCGGTGCCTGGCGCAGGCCGCCACCACGTCCTCGGGGACCCGGTCGAGCTCCGCGTCGCCGACCGCGAGCGCCGTGACCTGCGCGGTGGCGAGCAGCCGCACGAACGGCTCGGAGTCCTCGGGGCCGCGCCGCCAGGCGAGCCCGGTGAGCACCAGCTCGCCACCGGAGAGATAGCGGCTCGGGTCCCGCAGGTCGGTGGTCATCACGCCCCGCACGGTGCGGTCCAGCTCGTCCTCGCCGCCGAGCAGTCCGAGCCCCAGCGCGTCGTTGTCCAGCAGTGCGCGCAGCCGCATGTCGTCGCCGATCTCGTGAGGGTCCTGCGCTCGGGACCGGCGGGCGCGGCCTCGCCACCGCCGTCACGCCGCTCCCCGCAGCATCGACTTTCATACGAATCTACAAGATGAGCACGTCGGTCGGTCGGGTCCTTCATGGTTTCGGTGACTGAACAGAGCCGGGTGCCCGATGTGTACTGGGACACACCGCGCGAACGGCGCCGTGCGCCCACCCCGGGCGCCGCACCCGAACCCCCCGCCCGGGACCCCGGGCACTCCCGCCCCCGCCCTCCTCGCGCATCCCGTGCGCCCCGGACCCCCGAGTGTCCCGACAGGAAGAGAGCACAGCATGGACTTCCTTCGCCCAGCGTCCTGGGAGGAGGCGCTCGCGGCCAAGGCCGAGCACCCTTCGGCCGTGCCCATCGCGGGCGGCACCGATGTGATGGTCGAGATCAACTTCGACCACCGAAGGCCCGAGTACCTGCTCGACCTCGGCCGGATCACCGAACTCGCCGGGTGGGAGCCGGCCGGGGAGGGCGCCGTCAGGCTCGGCGCCTCGGTGCCGTACAGCCACGTCATGGAGCATCTCCGCACCGACCTCCCAGGACTCGCGCTCGCCTCGCACACCGTGGCGTCCCCGCAGATCCGCAACCGCGGCGGTGTCGGCGGCAACCTCGGCACCGCCTCGCCCGCGGGCGACGCCCATCCCGCGCTGCTCGCCGCGGGCGCCGAGGTCGAGGCCGCCTCGGTGCGCGGCACCCGGATGATCCCCATCGACGACTTCTACACCGGGGTCAAGCGCAACGCCCTCGCGCCCGACGAGCTGATCCGCGCCGTGCACGTCAGGAGGGCCACGGGCCCCCAGCAGTTCTCCAAGGTGGGCACCCGCAACGCCATGGTGATCGCGGTCTGCGCCTTCGGGCTCGCGCTGCACCCGGACACCGCGGACGTGCGCACCGGCATCGGCTCCGCCGCGCCCACCCCGGTCCGCGCCAAAGACGCGGAGAGCTTCCTCGGCGCGGCCCTCGGCGAGGCCGGGCTCTGGGACAGCGGCGCACCGCTCGCGCCGTCGCTCGTCAAGGAGTTCGCCACCCTCTGCGCGGCCGCCTGCAACCCCATCGACGACGTGCGCGGCACCGCCGCCTACCGCAGGCACGCGGTCGGGGTGCTGGCGCGCCGCACTCTGACCTGGGCCTGGGACGCGTACCGCGCGACCCGCCGAACCACCGAAGGAGCCGCGTAGTGCGTGTCACGTTCACCGTCAACGGCCGCCGTCAGGAGGCCGACGACGTCTGGGAGGGCGAGAGCCTGCTGTACGTCCTGCGCGAACGGCTCGGCCTGCCCGGCTCCAAGAACGCCTGCGAGCAGGGCGAGTGCGGCTCCTGCACGGTGCGGCTCGACGGTGTGCCGGTGTGCTCCTGCCTGGTCGCCGCGGGACAGGCGGAGGGCCGCGACGTCACCACCGTCGAGGGCCTGGCCGACCACGCGCGCGCCCGCGACGAGGGGAGCGCGGCCGGGGTCGCCCTCCAGGAGGCGCGGGCGTGGGCCCCCGAGCCCGCCGCCGACACCGCCGCCGCCCCGCTGTCGCCTGTCCAGCAGGCGTTCATCGACGCGGGCGCCGTGCAGTGCGGCTTCTGCACCCCTGGCCTGCTCGTCGCCGCCGACGAGATGCTGGAGCGCAACCCCAGCCCCTCCGACGCGGACATCCGCGAGGCGCTCTCCGGCAACCTCTGCCGCTGCACCGGCTACGAGAAGATCATGGACGCGGTCCGGCTCGCGGCGGCCCGGCAGTCGCAGGAGGTGGGCCGGTGACCACCACGCCCCAGGGCCACACCTCGCACACCGCGTCCCCGGCGCCCTCGCACACCGCGTCCCCGGCGCCCTCGTACACCGCGCCCCCGCACACCGCCGCACCGGCCGCCCCCTCGGCGCGCACCGACCGTGGCACCGGCGCGCCCACCCGCCTCACCCAGGGCTCCGGCACCCGGGGCGGCGTCGGCGAGTCCACGCTGCGCCCCGACGGCACCCTCAAGGTCACCGGCGAGTTCGCGTACTCCTCCGACATGTGGCACGAGGACATGCTCTGGGGCCACATCCTGCGCTCCACCGTCGCGCACGCCGAGATCGCCGCCCTCGACACCTCGGAGGCCCTGGCCCAGCCCGGTGTGTACGCCGTGCTGACGTACGACGACCTGCCCACCGAGGTGCGCCACTACGGCCTGGAGATCCAGGACACCCCGGTGCTCGCCCACGGCAGGGTGCGCCACCACGGCGAACCCGTCGCGATCGTCGCCGCCGACCACCCCGAGACCGCCCGCCGCGCCGCCGCCAAGATCCGCGTCGACTACCGCGAACTCCCCGTCGTCACCGACGAGTCGAGCGCCACGGCCCCCGACGCCCCGCTGCTCCACCCGGGCCGCGACGACCACCACGCGGGCCATGTGCCGCACCCCAACGTCGTCCACCGCCAGCCCATCGTGCGCGGCGACGCCGACGCCGCCGCCCGCCGTGCCGACGTCGTCGTCACGGGCGACTACACCTTCGGCATGCAGGACCAGGCGTTCCTCGGCCCCGAGTCGGGCCTCGCGGTGCCCGGCGAGGACGGCGGTGTCGACCTGTACATCGCCACCCAGTGGCTCCACTCCGACCTGCGGCAGATCGCGCCCGTGCTCGGCCTGCCCGAGGACAAGGTGCGGATGACGCTCTCCGGCGTCGGCGGCGCCTTCGGCGGGCGCGAGGACCTGTCGATGCAAATCCACGCCTGTCTGCTGGCGCTGCGCACCGGCAAGCCTGTGAAGATCGTCTACAACCGCTTCGAGTCGTTCTTCGGCCACGTCCACCGCCACCCGGCGCGGCTGCACTACGAGCACGGCGCCACCCGCGACGGCAGGCTCACCCACATGAAGTGCCGCATCGTGCTGGACGGCGGCGCCTACGCGTCCGCGTCGCCCGCGGTGGTCGGCAACGCCGCCTCGCTCTCCGCGGGCCCCTATGTCGTCGAGGACGTCGACATCGAGGCACTCGCGCTCTACACCAACAACCCGCCGTGCGGCGCGATGCGCGGCTTCGGCGCGGTCCAGGCGTGCTTCGCCTACGAGGCGCAGATGGACAGGATCGCCGCCGAACTCGACATGGACCCGGTGGAGTTGCGCCGTATCAACGCCATGGAGCAGGGCACCGCGCTGCCCACAGGACAGCGGGTCGACTCGCCCGCGCCCGTCGCGGAGATCCTGCGCAGGGTCAAGGCCATGCCGATGCCGCCCGAGCGCCAGTGGGAGACCACCGAGGGTGCGGACGTGCGGCAACTGCCCGGCGGCCTGTCCAACACCACCCACGGCGAGGGCGTGGTGCGCGGTGTCGGCTACGCGGTCGGCATCAAGAACGTGGGCTTCTCCGAGGGTTTCGACGACTACTCGACCGCACGCGTGCGCATGGAGGTCATCGGCGGCGAGGCCGTCGCCACCGTGCACACCGCGATGGCCGAGGTCGGCCAGGGTGGGGTCACCGTGCACGCGCAGATCGCCCGCACCGAACTCGGCGTCACCCGTGTCACCATCAACCCGGCGGACACCAGGGTCGGTTCGGCCGGCTCCACCTCCGCGTCCCGGCAGACGTACGTCACGGGGGGCGCCGTCAGGCACGCCTGTGAGCTGGTGCGGGAGCGGGTGCTCGACCTCGGCAGGCGCAGGTTCGGCAGCTACCACCCCGCCTGGGCCACCGCCGAACTCCTGCTGGAGGGCGGCAAGGTGGTCACCGACGGCGGTGAGGCGCTGGCGTCCGTCGCCGACGTGCTCGGCGACGAGGTGGTCGAGCTGGAGCGGGAGTGGCGCCACCGCCCCACCGAGGCGTTCGACCTGCGCACCGGGCAGGGCAGGGGACATGTGCAGTACTCGTTCGCCGCGCACCGCGCCGTGGTCGAGGTCGACACCGAACTCGGCCTGGTGAAGGTGGTGGAGCTGGCCTGCGCGCAGGACGTCGGCAAGGCGATGAACCCGCTCTCCGTCACCGGCCAGATCCAGGGCGGCAGCACCCAGGGGCTCGGGATGGCGGTGATGGAGGAGATCATCGTGGACCCGGTCACCGCGAAGGTGCGCAACCCGTCCTTCACGGACTACCTCATCCCCACCATCCTGGACACCCCCACCATCCCGGTCGACGTGCTCGAACTCGCCGACCCGCACGCCCCCTACGGCCTGCGCGGCGCCGGTGAGGCGCCGACCCTCTCCTCGACGCCCGCGATCCTCGCCGCCATCCGCGCCGCCACCGGCGCCCCTCTCACCCACGCCCCCGTACGACCGGACGACCTCATCCTCTAGGCCCTGTCTGACAATTCCCGCCGGGGTCGCGACGCCTGGCACCGCACTCCCCCAGCCTTCGGCCGGGAGGTGCCCCCACGCCGCGTTGTCGGGCACGCCCACGTACGTCCAGTACGCGGACGACCCTCCGCCTTGCGATGCTCCCCCACTGCCCGAAAGGCGTGGGAGGTACCCCCAGCACCAGACGCCGCGACCTGATCCGACGCGAATTACCAGACAGGACCTAGGGAGGTTGTACACACCCGTATACACTGGCTGAGTCTGTTCAGCCGCCGTCCCCCGGGCCGTCCCCCGTGGTCATAACCGAACATCCCAAATCCCGCCGATGCCCCGAGGGGTGTCCCGCCGGGGCCCGCCAGGCGGCGCCCCGGTGGCGAGAGCCGCGCCCCGCGCGGCGGACGGGTGCCCCTATGAACCTTGGGAGCAGGCCCATGACACAGTCGTCCGTCGAGCCGACGGCCACCGCGCAGGACGCGGCCGCCGGCCCACCGCCGCCCGCGGGGCGGTCCCGCCTCGACCGGTACTTCCACATCTCCCGCCGTGGCTCGACCGTCGCGCGCGAGGTGCGCGGCGGGGTCACCACCTTCATGGCGATGGCCTACATACTGCTGCTGAACCCGCTGATCCTGTCGGGCAAGGACGTCGCGGGGGACACCCTCGGGCAGCGGTCCCTGATCACCGCGACGGCAGGCGCTGCCGCGCTGACCACCCTGCTGATGGGCGTCGTCGGCAGGGTGCCCCTGGCGCTCGCCGCCGGGCTCTCCGTGTCCGGGGTGCTCTCCTCGCAGGTCGTGCCCCATATGACCTGGCCGCAGGCGATGGCCATGTGCGTGGTCTACGGCGTCGTGATCATGCTCCTGGTGGTCACCGGGCTCCGCGAGATGATCATGAACGCGATACCGCTGGCGCTCAAGCACGCCATCACCATGGGCATCGGCCTCTTCGTGGCGCTCATCGGCTTCTACAAGTCGGGGTTCGTGCAGCCCGGCAAGTCCACCCCGGTCAGCCTCGGCCCCTCGGGGCAGCTCACCGGCTGGCCCGTGCTGCTCTTCGCGCTCACCCTGCTGCTCATCTTCATGCTCCAGGCCCGCCGGGTGCCCGGCGCGATCCTCATCGGCATCGTCACGGGCACCGTGCTCGCGGTGATCCTCAACGCCGTGGGGGCCGTCGACCCGCGGCAGTGGACCAACGGCGCCCCGTCGCTGCACGGCAGCGCGGTCTCGACGCCCGACTTCTCGCTCGTCGGCGACCTCGACTTCGGCGGCTGGGGCCACGTCGGCGCGATGACCGTCGGGATGATCGTCTTCACCCTGGTGCTCGCCGGGTTCTTCGACGCGATGGCCACCATCATCGGCGTCGGCACCGAGGCCGGGCTCGCCGACCGCGAGGGCCGGATGCCGGGCCTCTCCAGGGCCCTCTTCGTCGACGGCGCCGGCGGCGCGATCGGCGGTGTCGCGGGTGGCTCGGGCCAGACGGTGTTCGTGGAGTCCGCCACCGGCGTCGGGGAGGGGGCGCGCACCGGGCTCGCCTCCGTGGTCACGGGGCTGCTCTTCGCCGCCTGCCTCTTCTTCACCCCGCTGACCGCGATCGTGCCGCAGGAGGTGGCGTCGGCGGCGCTCGTGGTGATCGGCGCCATGATGATGATGACGGCGCGGCATGTCGACTGGGGCGACCGCGCCACCGCGATCCCGGTGTTCCTGACCGTGGTCATCATGCCGTTCACGTACTCCATCACGGCGGGCGTGGCGGCGGGCGTGATCTCCCATGTGGCCGTCAGGACCGCCCAGTCGAGGGCCCGCGAGGTGGGCCCGCTGATGTGGGTGCTCACCGCGGTCTTCGTGGTCTTCTACGCGCTCCACCCCATTGAGGGCTGGCTGGGCGTGCACTGACCAGGGCGGCCGGGCGCCCCGAGCACGCGCCCGGCCGCCCCGTACGACCGAACGGAAGGAAGCGGGCCGCACCGGCGGCCCCCGTCACGAGGAGGCGCAGCATGCTGGACATCGCCGAGGAACTGCACCGGTGGGTCGAGCAGGGGCGCGACTTCGCCGTCGCCACGGTGGTGGAGGTCGGCGGCAGCGCGCCGCGGCTGCCGGGCGCCGCGCTCGCGGTCGACAGCGAGGGCACCGCCATCGGCTCCGTCTCCGGGGGGTGTGTCGAGGGCGCGGTGTACGAACTGTGCGCCGAGGCGCTGCGCGAGGGCACCCCCGTGCTCGAACGCTTCGGCTACAGCGACGAGGACGCCTTCGCGGTCGGCCTGACCTGCGGCGGTGTCATCGACATACTGATCACCCCGGTCACCGCCGCGACGCCGGGTCGCGCGGCGCTCACCGGGGCGCTCGCGGACGCCGCGCGGGGCAGGGCGGCGGCCCTCGCACGCGTCACCGCGGGCCCCGCCGACCTGCTCGGCGCCCCGCTGCTCGTGCGCCCCGACGGCTCCTACGAGGGCGGCTTCGCGGCGTACCCGGGACTCGCCAAGGCCGCGGCGGCGCAGGCGGGGGCGATGCTCGACACCGGGCGCACCGGCACCGTCGCGCTCGACGGCGCGGGCGGCTGGTGCGCCGAGCCCGTCACCCTGCTCGTGGAGTCCTCGGTGCCGCCGCCCCGCATGATCGTGTTCGGGGCCGTCGACTTCGCGGCGGCGCTGGTACGGGCCGGCAAGTTCCTCGGCTACCACGTCACGGTGTGCGACGCCCGCCCGGTGTTCGCGACCGCGGCCAGGTTCCCCGGCGCCGACGAGGTCGTCGTCGAGTGGCCGCACCGCTATCTCGCCCACACCGACGTCGACTCCCGCACCGCGCTGTGCGTGCTGACGCACGACGCCAAGTTCGACATCCCGCTGCTGGTGCTCGCGCTGCGCCTCTCGGTGGCGTACGTCGGCGCGATGGGCTCGCGGCGCACCCACGAGGACCGCGGCCGCAGGCTGCGCGACGCGGGCGTCACCGAGGCCCAACTGGCCAGGCTGCGCTCCCCGATCGGCCTCGACCTCGGGGCGCGCACCCCCGAGGAGACGGCGCTGTCCATCGCGTCCGAGATCGTGTCGAGCCGCAGGGGCGGCAGCGGGGCGCCGCTGACCGGCGCGCACACCCCCATCCACCACGAGGCCCCCGGCGGCGCCGCGCGCGCCGCCGCGTCGCAGCCCCGGCCCTTCGGCCCGTACCCGCCGACGGCGGACGCGTCCACACCCGCCCACGCGGGCGCGAGCGGCATCAGGTCGCCGTGGCGCGTGACGACCTGACGGCCCCTCAGGCCGCACGCGGGCGCGGGACGCCGCCGCCCCGCGTCAACGGGCCGATGCCGACCTGGCCCGGTGCGCACACCGGGCGCGGCCTACGGACGGGGCGCGAGCAGTAGGTCCACCGCGCGGCCGAACACCGCGCGCCCCGCGGTGCGCAGCAGGGGGTCGAAGGCGCGCGGCAGCGCCCGCAGCGACAACTCCTCCCGCCACACCACCCGGGCGCCGCCCGGGGTGGCCAGCACCTCGATGTCGGCGCGCCCGAGCACCACACGCCCGCGCTTCTCCAGACGGCAGAGGCCGGGCGCCCCGTCCTCGGGGGGCCGCCAGCCGGTGACCTCCATCGGGTCGTCGAAGCCGAACCGCCCGACACCGGTACGCGCGGTGAACGCCGTGCCGAGCCCGGAGGGCGGCGGGGTGAGGACCGTGACCCGGGTCAGCGGCACCACGTCGCCGTGCCGCTCCCACCGGGTGACCCGCGCCCACGCCTCACCCGCGGAGCACCCCACCTCCCGCACCACCACGAACAGCGCCATGCTCCGAGCCTAGGCTCACGCCCCCGGCGGCGTCGGGAGTCACGGCCGGTACGCCTTGCCGTGGGCTGTGCGCGCCGGGGCCCGCGTCGAAGGCTGGCGCCACGCGCCCGGCCCCGCGGCAGTCCACCGGCCGCTCGCGCCGGTTCGTCACATCGGTGGTGTGAGACCGGGCGGCGCGCCATGTGGGCGAAGTAAGCGCAGATCAGAGCCTGTTTGACGAGATGCGGGGGAGGGCGGGCGCGGCGGGCGGGTGGAAATTTGTAACACCCGTGGTGTTCACTTCTCATTCACGTTGTTGGTATTGCTAGTGCCGGACTTCCCGACGGGGGGTTCCTCGTCCACCAACCGGAAGGAGACCGCTGTCTTGACCGCCACCGAAGTGCAGCGGGGCGGCAGCGCCTCCCCGCCAGGGACGGCCGCAGAAGCGGTCGGCCGCCGTCTGCGCGCCAGGCGACGGCGGCGCGACTACCTGCTGTTCGCCGCGTTCGCCTTTCCCAACTTCTTCTTCCTGCTGGTGTTCGCCTACTGGCCGATCGTCTACAACATCTGGCTCAGCTTCACCGACTGGGACATGATCTCCCCGGTCCGCCGCTTCATCGGCCTCGACAACTACACCGGGCTGCTGACCGACCCGGAGTTCGGCTCCACGCTCTGGACCACGGTGCTGTTCGTCGTCGGCGTCGTCGTGGGCGGCCTCGTCCTCGGCCTCGCCACCGCGCTCCTGCTCAACCAGCGGCTGCGCGGCCGCAACGCCGTGCGCACCCTCGCCTTCGCGCCCTACGTGCTCTCCGGCGCGGCCGTCGGCACCCTCTGGCTGTTCATCTTCGACCCCAACTACGGCCTGATACGCCCGCTGATCGCGCCGCTCGGACTGACCGCGCCCGCCATGATGACGGACTCCAAGTGGGCCCTGTTCGGCCTCGTCATGGTCTACCTCTGGAAGAACACCGGCTTCGTCGCCGTGGTGTACCTCGCCGGGCTCCAGGGCCTGCCCAGGGACGTCTTCGAGGCCGCCGCGCTCGACGGCGCGGGCCCCTGGACCAGGCTGCGCAGGATCGTGCTGCCGCTGCTGTCGCCCGTGACCTTCTTCCTGGTGGTCACCACCACCGTCAGCACCTTCCAGGCGTTCGACGTGATCAGCGTGATGACGGCGGGCGGCCCCGCCAACTCCACGTCGATCCTCTCCTGGTTCATCTACCAGGAGGGCTTCAGCACCTTCGACGCGGGCCGCGCCTCGGCCAGCGCGATGATCATGTTCGTGGTGCTGCTGCTGATCACCGGCTTCCAGGCGCGCTTCCTTGAGCGAAAGGTGCACTACCAGTGACCGCACTCGACACCCCGGCGCCCACCGCGCGGCCGCCCGCCGCCGCGCGCCGCACCCCCGGGGCCCGGGCGCGCCGCTTCGGGCTCTACGTCCTGCTGGTCGTGGTCGCGCTCATCGCGGGCGGCCCGCTGTACTGGCTGATCACCTCGGCGCTGAAGAACAACACCCAGATCTACGGCTATCCGCCGCACTGGATACCGACGCACCTGCGCTGGTCCAACTTCTCCGACGCCTGGACGGCGGCCCCCTTCGGCCGCTTCTTCCTCAACTCCGCGGTGGTCTCGATCGCCGGGACCGCCATCGAGCTGGCGGCCTCGCTGCTGTGCGCGTACGCCTTCGTGTTCCTGCCGTTCCCCGGCAAGAGGTTCCTCTTCATGCTGCTGCTCGGCGCGATGATGGTGCCGGGCCATGTCACCCTGCTGCCCAACTTCCTGACGATCGCCCAGCTCGGCTGGATCAACACCTGGCAGGGGCTGATAGCGCCGGGTCTCGGCTCCGTCTTCGGCACCTTCCTGCTGCGCCAGCACATGCTGACGCTGCCGAAGGAGGTCATCGACGCGGCCAGGATCGACGGCGCCGGGCATCTGCGGACCCTGGTACGGGTGGTGCTGCCGATGTCGCAGCCGATGGTGGTCACCGTCGGCATCGTCGTCCTCGTCACCAAGTGGAACGACTACATCTGGCCGCTGATCATCACCAGCAGCGACAACATGCGCACCCTCCCCATCGGCCTGCTCTTCCTCAAGAACCAGGAGACGTACGCCAACTGGGGCGCGATCCTCGCGGGCACCGTGATGGTGATCGTGCCGGTGCTCGTGGTGTTCTTCGTCGCCCAGCGCTACATCATCGCAGGACTCACCCAGGGGGCCCAGAAATGACGTACCGGCTCGGCCAGTTGGGCAGGCGGCGGTTCCTCGGGGTCGGCGGGGGACTCGCGGGCGCCGCCGCACTGGCCGCTTGCGGGCGCACCTCGGGGCCCGTCTCGCAGCCGGGCGGCGTGGTCCCCGGCAAGTACCGGGGCCGCACCAGGATCGTGCTGTGGTCCACCTTCGCGGACATCCCGGGCGACACCCTCAAGTCCCTCGCGGACGCCTTCAACGAGTCCCAGCAGGACATCTACGTCGAGGTGCAGTTCCAGGGCTCGTACGACGAGTGCGCCCAGAAGGCCATCATCAGCCTGCTCGCGGCGCAGGCCCCCGACCTGTGCGTGCTCTCGGACGTGAAGTGGTCCAAGTTCTACTTCGGCGACGCGCTCGACCCCTGGGACGACTACTTCGACCCCGGCGAACTCGACGCGACGTACAACAAGAAGCTGCTCGACGAGGGGCGGCTCAAGGGCCACACCTGGTGGCTGCCGCTGGCCCGCTCCACCCCGCTCTTCTACTACAACCGCACCCTCTTCAAGAAGGCCGGGGTCCCCGACCGCGCCCCCACCACCTACACCGAACTCTACGAGTGGGCAAAGGAGTTCACGAAGATAAAGATCAACGGCAAGGCGGTGGCGCTTGAGTCGTACCAGAAGATCGACGGCGACTGGCAGTTCCAGTGCACCGCCTGGCAGTTCGGCGGCGCCTTCTCCCGGGGACTCGACGTCACCCTCGACGAGGGCGGCGCCGTCGAGGCGGGCGAGTACCAGCGCAAGCTGATCTTCCGCGACCGCATCGCCTACATGGCCGACTCGCCCACCAACGACATGGGCAACCAGCTCACCGCCACCGTCATCACCTCCACCGGCGGCCTCAAGCAGCTCACCGAGATGGCGAAGACGGGCGGCTGGGAGCTGGGCACCGGCTTTCTGCCGAAGCAGAAGAAGTTCGCCGTGAACACCGGCGGCGGCGGGCTCGGGATCTTCCGCCGCGCCCCGCGCGAACGCAAGCAGGCCGCCGTGGAGTTCGTACGCTTCCTCGCCCGCCCGGAGAACGCCGCCACCTGGGCCGTGCAGACCGGCTACCTGCCGGTGGTCCCGGCCGCCGTGCACACCCCCGAGCTGGCCAAGCTGATGAAGGACGACCCGAACTTCACCACCGCCGTCAAACAGCTCGAACTCACCCGCAAGGGCGACCAGGTGCGGATGATGATCCCCAACGCCAACGTCCGCGTCTACACCGGCCTCCAGGGCATCTGGTCCGCCAACACCCCGGCCGAGAAGGCGTTCCACGGCGTCGCCGACCAACTGCGCAAGGGTGTCGACCACTACCGAGAGACCATAGAGAAACATCTCTGAACGGCAACCGAGGAGCAGTTGTGAACCACCCCACCGGGCGCCCGCTCGTGTACGGACACCGGGGCGCCAGGGCCGACGAGCCGGAGAACACCCTCAGGTCCTTCCGCCGCGCGATCGAACTCGGCGCCGACGGCATCGAGTTGGACGTACGCGTCAGCGCCGACGGCCATCTCGTGATCATCCACGACGCGGCGGTCGACCGCACCACCGACGGCAGCGGCGAGATCGCCTCGCTCGCCCTCGCCGACATCCAGGCACTCGACGCGGGGCAGGGGGAGCGCATCCCCACGTTCGAGGAGGCCATGGCGGTCTGCACGGTGCCGGTGCAGATCGAGATCAAGGCGTTCGAGTCGGTGGCGGCGCTCGCGGAGCGCGACCGGCACACCCCGCTGCCGGACGGGGTGGTCCTCACCTCGTTCAGCGAGCGCGCCGTGGAGGAGGCCGCCCGGCTCCTCCCGCACGTGCCGCGCGGTTTGATCACCCACCACCCGGGCGACGACATGCTCGCCAGGGCGCTCGATCTCAAGGCCGACTGGGTCTGCCCCGAGCTGAAGCCGGGCCTCGACCGCGCCCTGGTCGAGAAGTGCCACGCCGCGTCGGTACGGGTGGACGCCTGGCCCGCCGCCGACGAGGAGAAGGCCAGGATGTTCGCGGAGATCGGCGCGGACGCCGTCACCACCGACTTCGTCGCCGCCGCACGGGAGTGGCTGGCCCCGGGGCGGCAGCCGGCGTAACCAGGACCGGCGGGGGCACCGGAGAGGGCCCGGGGCGGTGTGCGGCCACCGCCCCGGGCCCGCGCGCGCCGCCCCACCCACGCGCGCCGCCACCTGCCCACACCTCGCGCACGCCGCCGGGTACCCACCGCGCGCCCGGCACGGGGCGCCCCGCCACGCTCAGACCGACGCGGGCGGCTGCGCCCACCCCCGCCGCTCCAGCTCCGCCGTGAAGCGCCCGTACGCGTCGTCGAGCGCCGCACGCTCCGACACCACCGGGTCCACCCGCCGCCCCGACACCGTCATCGCGCGCGCCGCCGGGCCGAGGCCCGGGTGCAGGGTGCCGCAGGAGGCCAGCAGGGCCGCGCCCATCGCGGTCTCCGCGCGCGCCGCCACCCGCAGCGGCCGGTCGAGCACCGTCGCCCTGATCCTGCACCACGTCTCGCTGCGCGCCCCGCCGCCCGCCGCGTACAGCGGGCCCGACACCTCGGCACCGAGCGCGGCGAGCCGGTCGAGCGCGAACCGCTCCAGGAACGCCACCCCTTCAAGCACCCCGCGGTGCCGGTCGGCGTCGTCGGCGGGGGCACCCACCGTGAAGCCGCGCGCCCCTGCGGCCACGAACGGGAACCGCTCGCCCTCGCGGCGCAGCGGATAGCAGAGGTACGAGGCAGGCCCCCGGGCAGCGGCCGCGGCGTCAAGACCCGGCAGCCGCTCGGCGGGCACGTCCGCGAGCGCCTCGCCCCCGGTGCTTGAGGCACCGCCGGGCAGCCACCAGCCGTCCGGGTGCCGATGGCTGTAGAGCGCCCCCGCGGGGTCCCTGACCAGGTCGCGCGCCACCCCCTTGAGGACGTAGGTGGTGCCGAGCACGCCCACGAACTCCCCGGGCTCCACCGCCCCGGTGGCGAGCTGGCCCGCGCAGCCGTCGGTCATGCCGAGCCGCACCGAGCACCCCTCGGGCAGCCCGGTCTCCGCGGCCGCCGCGGCGTCCACCCGGCCCACCTCGGCCCCGGGCGCCCGCACTTCGGGCAGCAGCCGCCCGGGCACCTCAAGCGCCTCGAACGCCTCCGTGGCCCACTCTCCCGCGCGCGGGTCGTAGCCCGTCTTGAGGGTGTGGCTCCAGTCCGCCGCCACCGGGTGCCCGGTCAGCCGCCAGCCGAGCAGTTCCGGGGTGTGCAGCACATACCGGGCCGCCCGGTACTCCCGCAGGCACCACGCGAGCCGTCCGAGCGCCGCCGTCGGCCCCACCGTCAGACCGAGCCCCGCCCAGCGGTCCGCGCCCGCCTCCTGCGCCACGGCGTTCAGCTCCGCGCCGCGCCGGTCGTCGTACATCAGGGCGGGGCCGAGGGGCCGCCCGTGCGCGTCGGCTGGCACCAGGGTGCCCGAGGTCGCGGACACCGCCACCGCCACCACCTCGCGGCCCCCGCCCGGCAGCGCGGAGGTGGCCCTGCGCAGCGCCCGCGCCGCGGTGGGCCACCAGGCCCCGGCGTCCTGCTCGCTGCGCCCGCCGGGACCGCGCTCGGGGCGCGGCAGCGCGGCACCGCCCTTCGCGAGCACCCGCCCCCTGGCGTCCGCGCACACCACGCGCACCGCCGCGGTCGCCACATCCACCCCGGCCACGACCCGGGCCCCGCCACCGTCGCGCATCGTCATGCATGTGAAATTAACACGCGGCGCGTTAACACCGGCGGGGCGCCCGCCCCCGCTACTCGGCCACCCGTACGTCCATGCGCTCGCGCACCGCGCTCACCAGCTCCTCGTCGACCCCGGAGTCCACCACCAGGTGGTCGAACGCGTCGAGCGGCGCAAGACGGTGCAGCGCCGTCCTGGCCAGCTTGGTGCGGTCCATCAGCAGCGCCTTGCGGGTGCCGCACTCCAGCATCGCCCGCTTGACCAGGACCACGTCCTGCTCCTGGTGGTACGTCATCCTGGCGTCCATCGCCGAGGTGGACACCAGCACCAGGTCCACCGAGAGCGCCTGCACCGCCTCCACGCACGGCACCCCGAGGAACGAGTCATGGGTGTGGGAGTACTCGCCGCCGAGCGCGATGAGCCTGATGCCGTCGCGGCCCGCGCAGACGTCCATCACCCGGCGGGCGTTGGTGACGACCGTCAGCGGCGGCTGCTCCACCAGCAGCCTGGCCAGCGCGAGCACCGTCGTGGAGTCGTCGAGCAGCACCGACATGCCCGGCTCCACCAGGTCGAGCGCGGTGTGCGCGACGGCTTCCTTCTCGGCGACGTTCACCCCGAGCCGGTAGTCGAGGTTGCTCTCGAACACCGTCGAGGGCAGCGCGGACACCCCGCCGCGAAACCGTCTGAGCACCCCGAGCCGCGCCAGCTCGTCCAGGTCCCGGTGGACCGTCATCACACTGACCCCGGTCAGCTCGGACAGCTCGGCCACCGTGGACGTGCCCCGGGCCAGCACATGCTCCGTGATCTGCTGGCGGCGGGCGTCCTGGGGCCTGGTCGGGGGCTGCGTCATGCGCTCAGTCTGTCCCATCGCCGTCCGCCCCCTCCGCGCCGGTCGGTACGTTCAGCGAGCGCAGCGCCGTCTCGCCGCCCGCCACGTCGATCTCGGTCACCGCGGCGTTGTCGAGACGGGGCAGCACCCTGCGGTAGCGGCCCACCGGGATGCCGAGCAGGGTGCACAGGCCCATCCGCAGCAGGGTGTTGTGCGCCACCACGAGCACCGTGCCGCCGTCGTGCCGCGCGGCCAGCCCCCGCAGCGCGGCGGCGGCCCGTGCCCCGGCCCGCGACGGCGGCTCGGAGCCCGGGAAGGCGCCCTCCTCCGCGTCGTGCCGGAAGCGCCGTACCGCCTCCGGGTCCTCCGCCGCAAGCTCCGCCGCCGTGCGCCCCTCGCCCCAGCCGAAGTGCACCTCGCGCAGCTCCTCGACCACGTGCGGCGCGAGCCCCAGGCGGCCGGCCGCGGGCGCCGCGGTCTCCCGCGCCCGGCTCAGCGGCGAGCACACCACCGCGTCCACGCCGCGCCGCGCCACCCAGGCGCCCAGCCGCTCGGCCTGCCGCCTGCCGCGCTCGGTCAGCGGCACGTCGCTGCTGCCCGCGTAGCGGTTCTCGGCGTGCCACACGGTCTCGCCGTGCCGCACCAGCAGCAGCCGCGTCGTCATCCCGGTCGCCTCCTCGGCCGCGGCGTGGGGGAGCACAGGGGCCGCCGCGCATTGATTCTTCACGTAAGGACTGTTAAATCTATCAAGCACGGTGATGGCCTGGGCGGCTCCGCCACCGCGGGAGCCCTCCGGCCGCGCACCCACCGCCCTGCCCCGCCGCACCCCGTACGAAGGATCACGCGCCATGCGCATTCTCGCCGCAGGTGACCATTTCGTCCGCCCGGAGCTGATCCGCACGGCGCTCCAGCGGGAGCTGGGTCCCGACGGCTCCGGCGGGCTCGAACGCATCGGGGAACTCGATGTGGTGGGCCTCACGCTGCCCTGGCCGCACGAGCCGTTCGGCCCTGTCGGCGGTGTGCTGGAGGCCAGCGGCACGGAGCAGGAGCTGATCGCCGCGCTGGAGGACGCCGAGGCCGCGGTGACCCAGATGGGCCCCTTCACCGCGAAGGTGTTCGAGGCGAGCCCTGGCCTCCGCCTGGTGTCCGTGGGCCGCGGCGGCCCGGTCAACGTCGACCTGCACGCCGCCACCCGGCACGGCGTCGCCGTCAGCTTCGCCCCGGGGCGCAACGCGTCGGCCGCCGCCGAGTTCGCCGTCGGCCTGATGCTGGCCGCGCTGCGCCGCATCCCCACCGCGGACGCCGAGTTGAAGGCGGGCCGCTGGCGCGGCGACTTCTACGCGTACGACGAGAGCGGCGACGAACTCGACGGCGCCACCGTCGGCCTCGTCGGCTACGGCGCCATCGGCCGCCGCGTCGCCAGGGTGCTGCGGGCCCTCGGCGCACACGTCCTGGTCGCCGACCCGTACACCGACCCCGTGGCGGCGCGCGCGGACGGTGTGGAGCCCGTCGACCTCGACGACCTGATGCGCCGCAGCTCCGTGGTGAGCCTGCACGCCCGGCTCACCGAGGAGACCCGCCACCTCGTCGACGCCCGCCGCCTCGGCCTGCTGCCCGAGGGCGCGGTGCTGGTGAACTCGGCGCGCGGCGACCTCCTCGACCACGCGCCGCTGCCCGCGATGCTGAAGGACGGCAGGCTGCGCGCCCTTGCCCTCGACGTGTACGACGTCGAGCCGCCCCCGGCGGACTGGCCGCTGCACGGCGCCCCGAACGTGGTCACCGCGCCCCACCTCGCGGGCGCCACCCGGCAGACCGCGCACCGCGCCGCCGCCATCACCGCCGCCGAGGTCGGCCGCTTCGTGCGCGGCGAACCCCTGGCGCACCTGGCGAACCCGGAGGTGGGGCGGAAGTGACCGGCACCGCCGCCGTGATCGGGGTGGACGTCGGCACCTCCGTCACCAAGGCGGTCGCCCTCGACGCCGACGGCGCCCCCCTCGCCACCGCCGCCCGCCCGAGCCGTCTGGACAGGCTCCCGGGCGGCCGGGTCGAGCAGGACCCCGACGACGTGGTGCGCAGCGTCGCCGAGGTGGTACGCGAGACCGCCGCGGCGCTGTCCGCGCCGCCCGCCGCGATCGCCCTCACCGGGCAGGGCGACGGCCTGTGGCTGCGGGACGCCGAGGGCCGCCCGGCCCGTCCCGCCATCTCCTGGATGGACGGTCGCGCGTCCGCCACCGTCTCCCGCTGGCTCGCCGACGGCACGGTGCGCGCGGTGTACGGGCACACCGGCTCCGGCATGTTCCCCGGCTGCCACGCCCCCCTGCTCGCCTGGCTCGCCGAGCACGAGCCCGAGACGCTGGCCCGCGCCACCACCGCCGGGTACTGCGTGGACACGGTGGCGCAGTACCTCACGGGCCGGGTCAGCGTGGACGCGTCCGACGCCACCCTGCCCTTCCTCGACCCCCGTACCCGCCGCTACTCGCCCGAGGCGCTTGCCGCCTGTGGCGTCGCCGACCACGCCGGGCTGCTGCCGCCGCCCGCGGAGCCCGGCACCGTGCTCGCGCTGGGCGCCGAGGGCGCCGCCCTCCTCGGCCTGCCCACCGGCACCCCGCTCACCTCGGGCCCGTACGACCTCCCGGCCTGCGCGATCGGCGCCGGGGTGCGCGACGTCGGCGACGGCGTCCTCATCGTCGGTACGACGCTGGCGTCCCAGGTGCTCACCGACACCGTGCACCTGGAGACGGACGCGGAGCCCGCGGGCATGTGGCTGTGCATGCCGCAGCGGGACCGCTGGCTGCGCGCGATGCCCGCGATGGTGGGCACCGCCGCGCTCGAATGGGCCCTCGGCGTCACCGGGGCCACCACCGCGGACCTCGACGCGCTGCTCGCCGAGAGCCCCGCGGGCGCCCGGGGGGTGCGCGCCCTGCCGTTCCTCTCCGACGCGGGCGAACGCGCCCCGTTCGTCGACCCGTCGGCCCGTGGCAGGATCGACGGGCTCACCCTGGAGCACACCCGCACCGACGTGGTCCGCGCGGTCTGCGAGTCCATCGGCTACGCGGCCAGGCACTGCCTGGAGACGGCCGGCCTCACCGGCACGCTGGCCGCCTGCGGCGGCGGGGTGCGCTCCACCACCTGGGCGCAGCTCTTCGCGGACATCCTGGGCCGCCCGGTCCGTATCCCGCGCACCGCGGAGGCCGGTGCGCTCGGCGCCGCGATGGTCTCCCGCCGCGCCCTCGGCCTGCCTCCCGTCCCCGCTCACGCCCCCGACCGCTTCCGGGTGGTCGAGCCGCGCGACGCGACGCGGGACGTGTACGAGGCGGGGTACGAGGCGTACCGCGCGGCGCTGGGGGCGGCGCGGGAGGAGTGGAACGCGTAGCGGCCCCCGCGCGGGGCGGTCAGCCCGTCGCCTTCGGGGCGGCGCTGCCGGTGTAGGAGGGGAGGTCGGCCACCAGCTTGGTGAGTGCCGGGTCGCCCGCGTAGCGCCGTGCGTGCAGGGCGGCTATCTTCCCGGCGATGTCGGGGTCGTCGCTGTCGGTGGTGTCGTAGGAGACGAAGGTTTCCAGCAGCGGAAGACCGATCCGGTCGGTGCGGGCGTGCGAGGGCGCCATCAGGTACTCCCTGTACCCGGCCAGGTCTTCGAGGACGAACACGGCGCCGTACTCGAACTCGCCGCCGACGTCCCTGCCGACGACGTACCGTACGACGGCGTCGATGGACTCGCCCTGGTTGCGCAGGCTGGCCAGGGCCTCGTCGCGCTGCTCGGCGGTGGCGGTCTTCTTGAAGGCGAACCGGTTGTGGTGGTAGATCATGTCTCTCCCCTGACGGTCGAACGGCCGGTGGCCGGGCCGCTGGTGGCCCGGTGTCCGGTGGACGGGTGGTGTTCGCGGGGTTGCGCGGGCGGGCCCGACCAGTAGCCGAGCAGGGCCGAGACCGCCTGGTCCGCGAGGTGCCTGGCGCGGTCGAATCCGATGTCCTCGATCGACCCGATCCCGGCGAGACCGTGCAGCGCCCCCCACAGCAGGTCGCAGGCGTCGTCGAGGGGGACCGCCCCGGCGCCGCTCGCTGCCGCCCACGCGCCGATGACCCGCCGGGTGAAGGCGAGCACGTCGGCGGCGGCCTCGCGGCGGGTGGCGGCGTCGACGTCCGTGTCCTGGCCGCCCGTCACGAGCTGGTACTGACCGGGACGTGTGCGAGCGAACTCCAGGTATGCGGCCGCCGCGAGATGCGGGCCGGACGCCGCCGGTTCACCGGCCACCGCGGTCCGCATCCGGTCCAGCAGGTCGGCGTTGGCACGTCCGAGCAGTTCGCGCAGTACGGCTTCCTTGTTCGGGAAGTGCTGGTAGATGACCGGTGCGCTGTAGCCGATCTCGGCGGCGATGCGCCGGATCGTCACGGCCCGCCAGCCCTCCGCCTCCGCCATCCGGTCGGCGGTCTTCAGGATCTCGGCGAACGTCTGACGGCGCACCTCTTCCCGCTTCCCCATATGAACCCCTAACGGCGTTAGAACACCTAACGCCGTTAGTATTTTCTGTGGGGCCTGGCCTGTCAAGCCCCGGCCGGCCCCGCGACCGGTGCGCGGTGTGCGACGCCCGCGGCGGGCGGCCGGGGTTGACACGCGGAACGACCGCTTTGTACGTTCCCCGTCTTGCCCTTTTCCGGGTGGGGTCGCACGGCTCATGACGCGGCTGGCATCTCCCGAAGCGGTTTCTCCTGTGCGCGCATGGCTTCCCGACACCCGCGGCCACCGGCGCCTGTTCTCCGCGCTGTCCATCGACGCCCTGGGAACGGGCCTCTTCCTCCCGTTCTCCGTCCTCTACTTCACCGCGACCACCGACCTGTCGCTCGCCGCGGTCGGCCTCGCCCTGTCCGTCGCCGCGCTGGTCCGCATCCCTGCGACACCCGGCGCCGGGATGCTTTGCGACCGCTTCGGCGCCCGCAACACGGTGATCCTCTCCAACCTGGTCCAGGCGGCCGGGTTCGCCAACTACCTCCTGGTGGGCTCCTTCGCCCACCTCCTCGTCGCCGCGATCGTCGTACAGGTCGGCAACTCGGCTTTCTGGGTCGCCTATCCGACCCTGGTGCACGACGTCGCCAGGGGCGAGCGCCAGGAGTCGTGGTTCGCTCTCATCACCGCGCTGCGGCACGCGGGCCTCGGCGTGGGCGCGCTCGGCGCGAGCCTCGCCGTGGCGGTCGGCGGGGTGCACGGATACACCGCGATCGTCGCGGTCAACGCCCTGTCGTTCACCGTCGCCGCCACCCTGACCTGGTTCGACAACCCGGCCGCGGGCCGGAGGCGGGTCGCGGCGGCACGGTCCGCGGGGGCACCGTCGGCCGGAGAGCCGCCTGCGGGGCCACCGCCCGTGGGACCACCGCCCGTGACGGAGCCGCCGCTCGGGCAGCCGGGCGCGGGGAAGCCGACCGCAGGGCAGCCGGGCGCGAGTGGCTGGGGGGCGGCGCTCAGCGACCGTCCCTTCCTCGGCTTCGTCGTCCTCAACCTCGGCCTGGCCCTGCTCTCCCTCGCCTTCGCCCTGGCCGTGCCGGTCTTCCTCGTCGACACCGTCCATCTGCCGCCGTGGATTCCCGGCACGGTCCTCGCCGTCAACGCGGGACTCGGCGCGCTGGGCGCCACCCCGGTGGGCGCCGCCATCACGGGCCGCAGGCGCTCGGGCAGCCTGCTGCTCTCCCAGGCCGCCGTCGGCGTCGGCTTCCTCACGGTGCTGTGCTGCGCCTACGTGCCCCGGGCCGCGGGCGTGGGCCTCGCCTTCGGTGCGGTGGTCCTGGTCACCTTCGGCGAACTCATCCAGAACCTCGTCGTGGGCCCCGTCGTCAACGACACGGCCACCGCCGCGAGCCGCGGCCGCTACAACTCCCTCTCCCAGATGGCGTTCAGCATCGGGGACGTCGTCACACCCGCCCTGATGACCGCGCTCCTGGCGCGCGGCCCCGTCGCCACCTGGGCACCGCTCGCGGCCCTCGCCGCGCTGCGCCGCCGCATCAACGACCCGGCGCCTGCCGGGTGGGCGGTCAGCGGTACTTGAACTCCTCGATGGCGTCGCGGACCGCCTCCTGCATGGCGGGGCTCCCGGTGTGTCCCGAGTCCTCGAAGATCAGGAGCCGGGCGCCCGGCCATGCCTTCGCCAGCTCCCACGCCGTCTGCACGGGGCTGCCCGCGTCATGGCGGCCGTGCACCAGGACGGCCGGTATGCCGGCCAGTCTGTGGGCGCCGCGCAGGAGTTGGTCCTCTTCGAGCCAGGCGCCGTGGCCGAAGACGTGGGCGCAGATCCGTACGAACGCGATCTGCGCGTCGGTGTCGCGGTCGCTGTACATGCCCGTGGACACATGGGGCTCGTCGGTGATGACCGCGTCCTCCCAGGCGAGCCAGTCGGCGGCGGCCCGCTCCCGGACGGCCCGGTCGGGGCTCGCCGTCAGCCGCGCGTACGCCGCGAGCAGATCGCCGTCCCGCTCCTCCTCGGGCACACCGTCGCGGAACCGGTCCCACGCCTCGGGCCTGAAGCGGCCCGCGCCCCGGTAGAGCCAGTCGATCTCGGTCCTGCGGGACGTGGTCACCGCCGCGATCACGGCCTCGGTGACCCGCCCGGGGTGCTGCTCGGCGTAGGCGATGCCGAGCGTCGAGCCCCAGGAGGCCCCGTTCAGCAGCCACTTCTCGATGCCGAGGTGTTCACGCAGCCGCTCGATGTCGTCGATCAGGTGCTGGGTGGTGATCAGGCTCATGTCGGTGGCCGGTTCGGCGGCGTGCGGGGTGCTGCGGCCGCAGCCGCGCTGGTCGTAGCGGACGACCCGGTAGGCCGCGGGGTCCCACGCCCGCGTCGGCCGCCGTGTGGCGCCCCCGCCGGGCCCGCCGTGCACCTGGAGCGCGGGTTTGCCCTCGGGGTTGCCGAGCTGCTCGTAGTAGATCCGGTTCCCGTCGCCGGTGTCGAGGTATCCGGAGTCGTAGGGGCTGGTCGGAGGGTAGAGGTCAACCATGACCCGCGATCCTACGGGCGCGCGGACGGACGGCGGCGCCGCTGCCCCCCGGCACCCCGTACCGGCACCGCCCCCTCGGCGGACGGTGGTCCCCCCGGAGAAGACGAGCCAATAAATTACGAATTAATGTTGACGGTCGTGGTGTGGTCCCGCAGGCTGGCCCCGTAACGAGAGACATGGGGCGGCAGAGACCGGAGCGGTGGACGTGACGCAGCACGAGCAGGGGCAGCCGGGTGACGAGGCGGAGCCGGGCAGGTGGGTGGTGCGCACCGAGCGCACCGTGTACGTGGTGGCCCTCGCGCCGGACGGCCGCTGGCCGGAACTGGCCGTGTGGGGGCCCGCCGGGGTGGAGACCGGGCCCCCGCCGCTCGACTGGTCGCGCCGCACCCACTTCATCACGTCCGCCGACGCCGCGCCCGCCGAGTACATCCCGCACGGCCTGCGCCCCTTCACCGGGGCCGATCTCGTCGCCGGGCGGCCGGGCGAGGAGCGCGGTGTCTGGTGGGAGTTCGACGGGGCCGAGCAGGGCCCGGGGGAGCGCACCCTGCTGCTCTCCTTCGCCGACCGGCAGCTCGGGCTCAAGGTCGAGCTGCGTTACGAGGCCGTACCCGGCAGCGACGTCATCCGCCGCAGGGCCGAGCTGACCTGCACGGGAAACGACGAACTGCGCCTCGAACGCCTCGACTCCGGCGCGGTCAACGTCCCCGTCACCGAGGCCGCGCGCCTCAGCCATCTCGCCGGGCAGTGGTCGCAGGAGTTCCAGCTCCAGCAACTCGACCTGGCACGCGGGCGGTTCGAGATCGGCAGCACCCAGGGGGTGCCGGGGCACGCGTACGCGCCCTGGCTCGCCGTCCAGGACGCCGCCCTGCCCCCCGAGGGCGACACCCCCACCTACGGCATCGCCCTCGAATGGCCCGGGAACTGGCACATCACCGCGGAGGCCGAGCCCGGCGGCGCGCTGCGGGTGCGGGCAGGCCGGGTCCCGCACGAGGGGGCGGTGCGCCTCGCGCCCGGGGAGAGCCTGACCACACCCTGGCTGGCCTGCGCCTTCAGCCCCGAGGGCCTTGCCGGGCTCGCACGGGTCTGGCACCGGTACGAGCGCGGCCTCGCGGGGGACCGGCTGCACCGCACCCGGCGGGTGCTCTACAATTCCTGGGAGGCCACCGGCTTCGACGTCCGGGCCGATGCGCAGCTCGAACTGGCCCGCGCCGCCAAGGAGATGGGCGTCGAGCTGTTCGTCGTCGACGACGGCTGGTTCGCGGGCAGGGACGGTGACACCGCCGGGCTCGGGGACTGGGAACCCGAAGCGGCCTCCTTCCCCGGCGGCTTCGACCGCTTCGTCGGCCAAGTCAGAGAACTCGGCCTCGACTTCGGGCTGTGGATCGAGCCCGAGGCGGTCAACCCCGGCTCCGGGCTGCACACCGCCCACCCCGAGTGGGTCTACCGGATCGACGGCCGCCCCGCCACCCTCGTGCGCAACCAGCTCCTCCTCGACCTCGGCCGCGCCGACGTCCAGGACTTCGTGCTCGCCACCCTCGACCGGCTGCTCGGCGCGTACGACATCACGTATCTGAAGTGGGACATGAACCGGCCGCCGACCGAGCGCGGCAGGCCGGGCGGCGGACCCGTGGAGCGCCAGGACCTCGACGCCGCCCATGTCGCCGGCTACCTCCGCGTCCTCGACCACCTGCGCGCCCGGCACCCGCACGTCACCGTCGAGGGCTGCGCGGGCGGCGGCGGGCGCATCGAGGGCGCCACCATCGCCCGCACCGACGTGGTGTGGCCGAGCGACAACACCGCGCCGCTCGACCGGCTCGCCATCCAGTACGGGTATCTGCACGCGCACGCCCCGCACACCATGAGTTCCTGGGTCACCGACTCGCCCGGCGTCTTCGACCCGCGCCCGCGCAGCCTCGCCTTCCGCTTCGTGACCGCGATCGCGGGCGTCCTCGGCATCGGCGGCGACATCCGCCGGTGGGGCGCCGGGGAGCGCGCCGAGGCCGCCGAGTGGATCGGCCGGTACAAGGAGGTGCGGGACACCGTCCACCACGGGGAGGCGCGGCTGCTCGGCACACCGCGGGACGCCACCTGCGGGGTGCAGTACGTGGCGGACGGCGGGGCGCGCATCGCCGTCACCGCCTGGAACACCGGGCGGCTCGACGGGGCCCCGCTGGTGCCGGGGCGCCCGGCGCGGCTGCGGCTCGCCGGCGCCCTCGGCGACCCCGCCACCCGCTACCGCGACATCCGCACCGGCACCGTCTACAGCGCCGCCCATCTCCGCCACGCCGGGCTCCCGTTCGCCTGGAGCGCCACATACGACGCCGACCTGGTGGTGCTCGACCGGTGCTGAACCCGGCAGGCGGCGCTGGGGCGTCGGCGCCGCGCCTCGTCACCGACCCCGCGCACGGCGGGCGTTGGACCTCGCTGGTGTCCGGGGGCCGCGAGTGGCTGTGGCGGCGCGCGGACCCGGCGCGTGAACGGGTCGTCCCCGGGGACGCCTTCGTGGACGCGGGCGGCGTCGAGGAGTGCGTGCCGACGGTGCGGGGCGTGCCCGACCACGGGGACGCGTGGTCGCGGCCGTGGGAGCGGCGCGCGGGTGCGGAGTCCGTGGAGTGCCCTGGCTTCCGGCTCGCCCGCCGCGTCGAGACCGCGCCCACCGCCACCACGGTCCACTACCGGCTGACCGCACGGCCCGGGTTCCGCTTCGTATGGGCGGCGCACGCCCTGCTCGACCTGTCGGATGAGGCAGGCGCGGAGCTGCCGGCCGGCGCCCCGCTGCGTTTCTACCCCGACGCCACCGACCGCTGGGAGCAGGCGAGTTGGCCGTCCGCCGGGGGAGCGCGGCTCGACCGCTTCGGGCCCGCGGACGGCACCGCGGTCGGTGCGGTGGCCGCCGCCCCCGAGGTGACCGTACGCGACGGGCGCGACAGCCTCCGCATGCGGCTCGACACGTACGCCGACACCATCCCCGTGAGCATCGCCGTCTGGCGGAATCTGGGCGGCTTCCCCGAGGGCGCCCCGTACCGCTCCATCGGTGTGGAGCCCATGCTCGGGCGCTCCTTCGCGCTCGCGGGCGCGAAGGACGCGGATGTGGCGCGGGTGCCGCCCTCCGGCGAGATCCGCTGGCGGCTCACCCTGACGGCCTTTCACCTGTAGCACCCATGGGAAGGGCCCAGGACCCGCCGTCAGGTGCGGGTCCTGGGCCCTGGCTCTGTCCCCGCCGCGGCTCACCGCACGGTGAACAGCGCCCTCCGGGCGGCCTCCGCGTCCGGCTCCGCCCAGCCGGTGACGCGCACCTCGGCGCTCTCGCCCGGCAGCAGGGTGAACAGGCCCCGGTCCGCGACCGCGGCCGGGTCGAGGCGGTCGGCCTGGAGCAGCACGTCACGCAGCAGGGTCCCGGCGGTCACCCGCACCACCGCCCCGTCCGCGCCGTCGCCCGCCACCGTGACCTCGTACTCGGGCTCCGGGTAGGAGAACGCGAGGTCGCGCACCGGGAAGTGCAGCGCGCGCAGCCCGGTCCCGTCGACGGCGTCCGCGACCAGGTACTCGGTGCCCGACGGCTCGGGCACAAGACCCGGCGGCACCGCGACCGTGGCCACCTCCCGTGCGCCCGCCGCGAGTTCACGGCTCTCCTCGGCGATCACGGTGCCGTCGGCGGCCATCCTGCGCAGCCGCACCGTGGGCCGCCAGGCGTCGGCGGCCTGGTTCACCGCGCACAATGCGGGTGCGCCGTCGCGGAGTTGGAGCGTCAGCAGCCGGTCCGCGTAGAGTCTGCGCAGCTCGTACCAGAGCGGCTTGCGACGGCCCTCGCCGTCCACCGCCGCCCAACTCGTCACCGGCCAGCAGTCGTTGATCTGCCAGACGATCGCGCCCGCCGTCCTCGGCCAGTGCGAGCGCCAGTGCTCCACCCCGGTGGAGAACGCCCGGACCTGGTTGACCTGCATGAGATAGTGCCAGGTGTCGAAGTCCTCGGGCACCGCGAAGTGCCGGGCGAGACCGCGCTCCAGCTTGCCGTTGCCGTCGTCGGCCTTCTGGTGGTGCAGCATCCCGGGGGAGTTGGGCTCCAGTTCCTCGCCCGGCAGGGCCCGGCGCATCGTCGCGTACGTGGCCGGTGCCTGCCAGCCGAACTCGGAGACGAAGCGCGGCACGCTGTCGAGGTAGTCGGTGTAGTCGGTCTTGTTCCACACGTCCCACAGGTGGGTGCAGCCGTGGTCGGGGTCCTCGGGGGCGTGCTCCCAAGAGCCGGACCAGGGGCTGCCCGCCCAGTAGGCGCGGGTGGGGTCGGTCTCGGCGACGACACGGGGCAGCAGCGCGAGGTAGTAGCCCTCGCCCCAGGAGTCGCCCTTCAGGGTTTCCTCCCAGTTCCACATGGTGTAGACCCACAGGTTCTCGTTGTTGCCGTTCCACAGCACCAGGCTGGGGTGCGGCATGAGCCTGACCACGTTCTCGCGGGCCTCGGCCTCGATCTCGGAGCGCAGCGGCTGCTCCTCCGGGTAGGTCGCGCAGGCGAAGAGGAAGTCCTGCCAGACCATGATGCCGAGTTCGTCGCAGACGTCGTAGAAGTCGTCCCGCTCGAAGATGCCGCCGCCCCACACCCGCACCATGTCCACCCCGGCCTCGGCGGCCTGGGTGAGGCGTTCGCGGTAGTCGTCGGGGGTGACCCGGGAGGGGAACACGTCGTCGGGAATCCAGTTCACCCCGCGCGCGAAGACCCGTACGCCGTTGACTGCGAAGGTGAAGCGGGTGCCGTGCTCGTCCGCCGTGGTGTCGAGGACGACGGTGCGGAAACCCACCCGGCGCGACCAGGTGTCGAGCGCGGCGCCGTCCGTGTCACGGAGCGTCACCTCGCAGTCGTAGCGGGGCTGTTCGCCGTAGCCGCGGGGCCACCACAGGGCGGCGTCCGGCACCTCGGCGGTCACCGTGGCGCCGTCCCCGTCGAAGGCCACGGCGGCGGTGTGCGTCCCGCCCACCCGCACCTCCGCGGTCAGGGTGCGCCCGGTGCCCGACGCGGTGCGCTCCACGTCGAGCCTGATCTCGACCCGGCCGGTGGCGCCGTCCACCGTGACCAGCGGCCGCACCCTCGACAGCCGCGCCGTGGACCAGTGTTCGAGCCTCGCGGGCTTCCAGATGCCGGCGCTGGGCAGCGAGGGGCCCCAGTCCCAGCCGAAGGCGCAGGCCATCTTCCGTACGAACGCCGAGGGGTGGGGGTATGCCTCCTCGCGGGCGCCCATCCGCCGCCTGGTCTCCTCGGCGGCGGTGTAGGCGGAGGTGAAGCGGACGGAGAGCGGGGTGGGCGCGGTGCCGAGGCGTTCTGTGACGTCGAAGCGGTAACCGCGGTGCATGTTCGCCGTGCGGCCGGCCGGCTCGCCGCCGAGGGTGATCTCGGCGACGGTGTCCAGGCCCTCGAAGACCAGGTCGGTGCGCTCGTGGTGGGTGTCGCGTGCGGCCAGCACGGTGTCGTACGTCCAGTCGGCGCGGCCCACCCACTGGACGTCGTTCTCGTGGGTGCCGAGGAAGGGGTCGGGGATGCGGCCCGCGGCCAGCAGGTCGGTGTGGACGCACCCTGGCACCCGGGCGGGCAGGTGGTCCCCGTCGTGCCGCAGGGTCCAGCCCTCGGTGAGGGTGGTGGTGGTCCGTGCGCGGTCGGTGGTCGTCATGGCGCAAGTGTCCGTCTCTCGCCGGGGCGTGCCCCGGTCGTGGTGCGTGGTCGTGCGGTCGGGTCGAGGCGGGTCGTGTCGGGGGCGGGGGTGGGACGTGGCGGGCCGCCGGGGGCCCGCCGCTCAGTCCTTGTCGGCGAGGAGCTTCCTGCTCTCCTGCGTCATCTGCGCGAACACCCCGTCCCCCTTCTGGTGTGCGAAGTACTGCTGCATCAGCGGCAGCAGCGCGGTCTGGAGCGCGGTGCCGTTGGCGTACGGGGTGTTGGGCAGGAGCTGCTTGTCCTTCTCCTGCTGCTGGAACACCGAGAGGTCGACGCCCTGCTTCTTCATGGCGGCGGCCGAGGTGTCCACGGCGGAGGGGATCGAGGGCAGGAACGTGCCGGTCCGCGACGCCGTCTTCTGGCACCGGGCGGTGCCCATGTACGACACCCACGCCCAGGTCTCGTCGGGGTGGTCGGTGCCGGACCAGATGACATTGCCGTTGGCGTTGCTGACGGTGCCCCGGGTGCCGTCGGGGCCGGCCACCATCGGGGCGGTGCCGATCCTCAGCTTGGGCAGGGTGGCGAGGGTGGCCGCCTCCCAGGAGCCGCCGGAGTAGAGGGCGATCTTGCCGGAGCCGAGGAGCTGGGCGCCGCTCGCCGAGTTGCCCGCGGAGGAGAACTCGTTGGGCCCGGGCGCGTACCCCTTGTCGGTCAGCTCCCGTACGAACGCGAACGTCTCCTTCAGCCGCGGGTCGTCGTAGCGGAAGACGGTCGGGTAGCTGGCGCGGTCGCCGATGCGCCAGCCGAGCGAGGAGGCGAGGGGGCGCCAGGTGGTCAGGCCGTTGAAGTCGTTGCCGACGGTCACCATGCTGTTGATGCCGTAGGTGGCGACGTGTCTTCTGTCGAAGCCGGGCTGGTCGCCGCGGGTGCCGTTCCTGTCCACGGTGAGGTGGGCGACGACCTTCTCGAAGGTGCCGCCGCCGTCCGGGTCCCAGCGCATGGTGTCGACGTCGTGCTCGGTGAGCCCGGCCTGCTTCAGCTTGGCGCTGTTGTAGTAGAGCGCCGTGGAGGCCCAGTCGAGGGGGAGCCCGTACTGCTTGCCGTCGGTGTACTTGTAGTCGTCGACGCCCACGGAGAAGCGGTCCGTGTCGTAGCCGGTCCGCTTCATCAGGTCGTCGAGCGGCATGAGTTGGTTGAGCGACGCGTACTGCTGGATGTACTGGACGCTGTTCATGAAGGCGTCGGGCGCGGTGTCCGCGACGAAGCCGGAGAGCAGCTTGGTGAAGTAGTCGGCCGAGTCGTACTGGCTGATCTGCACGTGGATGTCGGGGTGGGTCTTCTCGAAGGCGTCCGCGCACAGCCGGTAGGCGGCGGCCTGCCGGTCGTCCCAGGTCCACCAGTTCACCGTGGTCCTCCCCGAGGACCCCGTCCCCGCCCCGCATCCGGCGAGCGCCGCGGTGAGGCCGAGGGCGGCGGCGGGGGCGAGGAGGCGCGGCCACCGCCGGGCGCGGTGTGTCCCCATGCTGTTCTCCTTCGTGAGGGCGCGGTCCTGCCGGACCGGCTACTTGATGCCGGTGAAACCGAGGGAGTTGACGATGCGGCGCCCGAACACCATGAAGAGCAGCAGCATCGGCAGGGCCGCGATCATCGTCGCCGCCATCAGGCCCGCCCAGTCGGGCGCGGCCTGCGGCGAGGACTGCTTGAACACACCGAGCGCGAGCGTCAGCGGTCTGGCGTGCTCGTCGTTGGTGACCAGCAGCGGCCAGAAGTAGTCGTTCCAGGTGTTGATGAAGGTGAGGATCGACAGCGTCGCGAGCGGCGCCGACGTCATCGGCAGGGTGATGGTGAAGAAGATCCGCAGCCTGCCCGCGCCGTCCATCAGCGCGGCCTCCTCCACCTCCGTGCTCAGCCCCAGCATGAACTGGCGCAGGAAGAAGACGTTGAACGCGGAGAAGAACGCGCCGGGCAGCAACAGGCCGGTGAACGAGTTCAGTTGGTGGATATCGCGGATGAAGATGAAGTTCGGCAGCAGTACCAGGATCGCGGGCACCATCAGCGCGCCGAGCAGGATGTTGAAGACGGCGTCGCGGCCCCGCCAGTGCAGCCGGGAGAAGGCGTAGGCGGCCATCGCGGAGCAGAACACCACGAGCGCGGTCTGGACCGTCGCGTAGATCACCGAGTTGCGCAGGAACAGCGCGGTGTCGAGGGACGCGCCCGAGCCGCCCTGCGCCTGCGCCTCGGCGGTGGAGGCGAGGCCGAGGGCCCGCTCGAACGCGCCCCAGGTGAAGTCGACGGGCAGCAGCGACATCGGATCGGTGGGCAGTGACACGTTGTCGGACAGCGCGGTGCGCAGAATCCAGTAGAACGGGAACACCGTCACGGCCAGCACCACGACGATGTAGATCCAGGCGGCGGCCCGGCCGGGGGAGAAGCGCCCGCGGGTGCGCACGGCGCCCGCGGCGGCCGGCCGTGCCGGGGAGAGGGTGGTCACGGTACGGCTCCTCAGCTCAGGTCGGACTCGCCCGCGCGGGCCAGCCGCATCTGGGTGAACGTGATCGCGATCAGCAGGACGAAGAGGGCGAGCGACATGGTGGAGGCGTAGCCGAAGTCCAGCTCGCCGAAGCCCTTCTCGTAGATGTACTGCTGGAGGACGTTGGAGGCGTTGGCGGGGCCGCCGCGCGTGGTGACCTGCACGATGTCGAACACCTGGAACGAGCCGATCACCGTCAGGACGACCACCATCACCAGGATCGGCCGCAGCAGCGGCACGGTGAGGCGGCGGAACATCTGCCACTCGCTCGCCCCGTCGAGCCGCCCCGCCTCGTACACCGTGGGCGGGATGGTCTGGAGCCCCGCGAAGATCAGGACCGCGTTGTAGCCCATCGACTTCCACACGCTGACGGCCGCGAGCGACGGGACGGCCAGCTTGCTGTCGCCGAAGAACAGCAGGTGGGAGCCGGTGATGTCGTCGATGAGGCGGCTGACCACACCGAGTTGCGGATCGAGCATCCACTGCCACACCAGCGCGGCGACCACCCCGGAGATCAGGAACGGCAGGATGATCAGGCCCCGTACCACGGTGGAGCGGGTCAGCCGGTGCAGCACCACCGCGGTGACCAGCGACAGCAGCACCCCGACGACCACCGAGAGGCCCACGAAGTACACGGTGACCAGCAGCGAGTGCCAGAACACCGAGTCGCCGAACATCTCGCGGTAGTTCGCGAGCCCCACCCACTTCGGCGGGGTCAGGATGTGGAACGTGGTGAAGCTGTAGTAGACGCCGCGCAGGGTCGGGTACGCGAAGAACACCAGGAACCCGGCGACCGCGGGCGTGATCAGCAGCCAGGCCAGCCTGCCGTCGCCGCGGCGCGCGGCCGCGGTGCCGCGCCGCCCGCCGGGACCGCCGGGGCCCCTGCGGCTGCCGCGCGCGGGGACACCTTCCTTCACCAACTGCGCCATGACGCACTCCTCGGCTCTCGGAATCCGCCGACCGAGCGGAAGCGACCGGGGGCCACCGTGGGCACCGGGGAGCAGTCGGCGCGGCGGCGCCGGTCCATGGCCCGGGATCTTCGACCGGGACGCGAAGATCCACGCGGCGCGAACCAGCCCTGGGGCGCCGTTTCGTCGGCGAGATCACGGCGACCATATGGGCGGTTTCTGGCCAGGGTCAATACACTGAGCCAGGTATTTATTCGTAAATAATGAACTCGTGATGGGGTCTTCGACGTCTCGAAGGGGTGGACAAATGCGGGCGATCATGGTCATGTTCGACACGCTCAACCGGCGGTTCCTGCCGGCGTACGGGGCGCGGGGTGTGCACGCGCCGAACTTCGAGCGGCTTGGCGGTCTGACGGCGGTCTTCGACCGTGCGTACGCGGGCAGCATGCCCTGCATGCCGGCCAGGCGGGAGATGCACACCGGGCGGCACAACTTCCTGCACCGCTCCTGGGGCCCCCTCGAACCCTTCGACGACTCGGTGCCCGAACTGCTCTCCCGCTCCGGCGTCCACACCCATCTGGTCACCGACCACCAGCACTACTGGGAGGACGGCGGCGCCACCTTCCACAACCGCTACGACACCTACGAGTTCTTCCGCGGCCAGGAGGGCGACAAGTGGAAGGGCCACGTCGCCGACCCGGAACTGCCGCCGTCCCTGAGCTGGCGGAACGACCGCTACCGCCGCCAGGACTGGATCAACCGGCAGTACATGGCGACCGAGGACCGCCACTCGCAGACCCTGACCGTCGACGCGGGCCTGGAGTTCGTCGCCACCAACGCGGCCGAGGACCGCTGGTTCCTCCAGATCGAGTGCTTCGACCCGCACGAGCCCTTCTTCACCTACGACGAGCACCGCTCCCACTACGTCCACGAGGTCGTCAAGAACGACGCGGGCGAGGAGCTGACCGCCGACTGGCCCGACTACCGCCGTGTCACCGAGAGCGGCGCGGAGACCGACCGGCTGCGCGCCGAGTACGCCTCCCTGCTGTCGATGTGCGACAAGTCGCTCGGCCGCGTCCTCGACGCGATGGACGAGCACGGGCTGTGGGACGACACCCTGTTGATCGTCTGCACCGACCACGGGCTGCTGCTCGGCGAGCACGGCTGGTGGGGCAAGTCCATCCAGCCCTGGTACGACGAGAACATCCACACCCCGCTGTTCGTCTGGGACCCGCGCAGCGGTGTACGCGGCGAGCGGCGCGCCCGGCTCGTGCAGACCATCGACTTCGGCCCCACCCTGCTCGACTACTTCGGGCTGCCCGTCCCGGACCTGATGCAGGGCCGCCCGCTCGCCCGCACCGTCGCCGACGACACCCCGGTGCGCGAGGCCGGTCTCTTCGGTTCCTTCGGCGGCCATGTCAACGTCACCGACGGCCGGTACGTGTACATGCGCGCCCCGGTGCGCGCCGCCAACGAACCCCTCCACGAGTACACCCTCATGCCCACCCACATGGCGTCCCGCTTCGACCCGGGGGAACTGGCCGACGCCGAACTCGCCGGGCCGCTGCCGTTCACCAAGGGCGCCCCCGTGCTCAGGCTCACCGGGCACGCCTGGGGCAACCCGCACGCCTTCGGCACCATGCTCTTCGACCTGGACAGCGACCCGGGGCAGCGCGCGCCCCTGCTCGACGACACCGTGGAACTGCGCATGACGACCCTGCTCACCGAGCTGATGCGGGCCGCCGACGCCCCCGCCGAGCAGTTCACCAGGCTCGGCCTGCCCGCCACCGGGCCCGTCACCGGCGACCATCTGCTCGCCCGCGAGCAGTACGGACTGGTGCGCGCCGCCACCGAGGACCTGCCGCGCCGTGCGGAGTTCGACCGGGAGGGCCCCTGCGTCACCACGCCCGTGCGCGACCTGCTCGCCGCGCCCGCGACCCGCGCCGCCGTACTGCGCCATCTCCCGATGCTGGCCAACCCCGACTTCGCGGGCCCGCTCTCCGACGCCTCGCCCTGGCGTCTCGCGGCCACCACCCCCGGCATCTCCGTCGGCGCGCTGCGGGAGCTGGACGCGGAGCTGGCCCGGGTCGGTACCTGACCCGTGCCTGCCCATCGCTGTTGCGCGAAACGCGCAACACACCCCCTCGCCATGCCGTACGCCCTACATGACCCCGAGGTGAAGTGCTTGTTTCGAGCATCTTGCGCGAAACGCGCAGCCGGGCCTACGCTCGGCGCGACACCGCCGGAACGGCTCCGTTCCGGAGGCAACCGCGGCACGCCGTCGTGAGGCGGGGCCGCGCGGCGCCGGAGAAAGGCAGGGATCGCAGATGTCCGTCCCCATCAAGCGCACGCTGGAGAAGATCCCCGGCGGGATGATGCTGGTCCCGCTCCTGATCGGCGCCGTGATCAACACCGCGCACAGCGGCACGGGCGAGTTCTTCGGCTCCTTCACCGGCGCCCTGTTCTCCGGCTCCCTCACCATCCTCGCCGTCTTCTACGTGTGCATGGGCGCCACGATCGAACTGCGCACCACCCCCTACATCCTCAAGAAGGGCGGGGTGCTGCTGGTCGTCAAGGCCGTCATCGCGGTCGTCGTCGGCGTCGTCGCGGGACACTTCCTGCACGAGGCGCCCGTGCACGGCGGCGTCTTCGCCGGGCTCTCCACCCTCGCCATGGTCGCCGCGCTCAACGACACCAACGGCGGCCTCTACATGGCGCTGATGGGGCAGTTCGGCAAGCCGAGGGACGCCGCCGCGTACTCCCTGATGTCCCTGGAGTCGGGGCCGTTCCTCACCATGCTGACGCTGGGCGTCGCGGGCCTGTCCGCGTTCCCCTGGCAGACCATGCTCGGTGCGATCCTGCCGCTGATCGTCGGCATGGTCATCGGCAACCTTGACCCGGAGATGCGCAGGTTCCTCGGCGCCGCGGTCCCGGTGTGCATCCCCTTCTTCGCCTTCGCGCTCGGCTCCGGCATCGACCTGGCCTCGGTGTGGACCGCGGGCCTGCTCGGCCTCGGCCTCGGGGTGTTCGTGCTCGTCGTCAGCGGCGGCTCCCTCTTCGTCACCGACAAGCTCATCGGCGGCAACGGCCTCGCCGGGCTCGCCGCCGCGAGCACCGCGGGCAACGCCGCCGCGGTGCCCGCACTGGTGGCGGCGGCCAACCCCGCGTACCAGGAGGCGGCCGACCGCGCCACCGTGCTCGTCGCGGCCTCGGTGGTGGTGACCTCCCTGCTCACCCCGGTCATCACCGCCGCCTACCACCGCAGGCTGCTCCGTACGGACCCGGAGTCGGTCCGGGGCACCGGCACCCCCGCCACACCACCCGACACCCCCGGGACACCCGACGCGCCCGCCGCACCGGACACCCCCGGCGTCGGCACCCGGGAGGACACCGCCGCCGGGCCCGCCGCCCTCGCCCCCGAGGGGAACACCCACCGGTGACCGCGCAGCCCGCCCCGCGCACGGCGCCCGCGGCACCACCCGCCGCGCCCGCGGCGCCCGCCGTGCTGGTCGTCGCCGACGACCTCTCGGGCGCCGCCGACAGCGCCGTCGCCTTCGCCGACCGCGCCGACACCGTCGTCCTGCTGGACGCCACCGCGCCCCTGCCCCCGGCCGCCGCCGTCTCCGTCGACACCGACAGCCGTTACGCCGACCCGGACACCGCCGCAGCGCGCGCCGCCGCCGCGGTCCGCAGGGCGGGCCAGGGCACCCTCGTCTACAAGAAGATCGACTCCACCCTCCGCGGCAACATCGGGCCCGAACTCCGCGGCGCCCTCACCGCCCTCGGCACGGTGCGCGGCGCCCGCCACCTGGCCGTCGTCGCGCCCGCCTTCCCCGCCACCGGGCGCACCGTCGAGGGCGGCGTGGTCCTCGTCGCGGGCGAGCCCGTGACGGCGCTCCACCCGGGCCGCACCCCGCTCGTCGACCACCTGCGCGCCGCCGGGCTCACCGTCCGCCTGCTCGGCCTGCGCGAACTGCGCACCGGCGACCCCGCCCGCGCCCTCGCCGACGCGGTGGGCCGGGTGGACGCCGTGGTGGTGGACGCGACCACCGACGACGACCTCGCCCGCACCATGGCCGCCACCACGGGGCTGCCCGTACTGCCCACGGGCTCCGCGGGACTCGCCCACCACCTCAGGCTGCCCGCGGGCACACCCCCGCGCACCGCGCGCCACCCGTCCGACGCGCCCGACGCCGTGCGGGGCCCGGTGCTCGCCGTCGTCGGCAGCCGCAGCGCCGGGGCCGCCGCCCAGTGCCGGGCGCTCGCCGAGGGGCTGCCCGCCGTCCCGCTCCCCGTCACCAGCGTCCCCGCGGACACCGCCCGCGCCGCGCGCGAACTGCGCAGCGCGCTGCGCGCCGGGCGGCACACCCTGCTCCTGCCCGACCCCGCGCTCCCCGTCGAACCCGCCAGGGCCCAGGAGATCGCCGCCGCGCTCGCCGCGACGGCCGCGGGCGGCGCCGACGCCGCCGGGGCGCTGCTCGCCACCGGCGGCGAGACCGCCCGCGCCACCCTGCTCGCGATCGGCGCACGCGTCCTCACCGTCGAGGGCGAGAGCGAACCCGGCGTCGTACGGGCCCGCACCGCCGACGGCCTGACGGTCGTCACCAAGGCCGGGGCCTTCGGCGACGCGGGCACCCTGCTGCGCGCCGCCCGCTCCCTCGCCGCACCTGGCGCCACCGGGGCCCGCACGGCCACGGCGCCCGCGCCGCACCGGATCTCCGGGCCCCCCGGGGCCCTCGCACCGCACCACGTCCGGAAGGATGACAGCATGTCAAAGCCTGTAATCGCCCTCACCATGGGCGACGCCGCCGGGGTCGGGCCCGAGGTGATCGTCAAGGCGCTGGCGGGCGCCGCCGCCGGTCTGCCCTTCCTGCCGTTCGTGGTCGGGGACGCGGCGCGGCTGCGCCGCGCCATCGAGATCACCGGTGTCGCACTGGCCGTCCACCCGGTGGCCTCCGTCGCGGACGCCGCCTGGCAGCCCGGCACCGTCGACTGCCTCGACCTCGCCGACATCCCCGCCGACCTCCCCTTCGGGGAGCTGTCACCGGTGGCGGGCGAGGGCGCCTACCGGTATGTCGAGGCCGCCACCAGACTGGCGTCCGACCGCGAGGTCGACGCCATCTGCACCGCGCCCCTCAACAAGGAGGCGCTGCACGCGGCCGGCCACCAGTACCCCGGCCACACCGAACTGCTCGCCGAACTCACCGGGACCCCCGAGGTCTCCATGCTGCTGTCGGCGCCCAAGCTGCGCGTCATCCACGTCACCACGCACATCGGCCTGGTCGACGCGGTCGCGCGGATCGATCCTGGGCTCGTCGAGCGGACCATCCGCCGCGGCCACGCCACCCTCGTCGCCGCCGGGGTCGCCGAGCCCCGGATCGCGGTGTGCGGCATCAACCCGCACGCCGGGGAGAACGGCCTCTTCGGCCACGGCGAGGAGGAGTCCAAGGTGGTGCCGGGCATCGAGGCGGTGCGCGCCGACGGCATCGACGCGCGCGGCCCGCTGCCCGCGGACACCGTCTTCTTCCGCGCCGTACGCGGCGACTTCGACCTGGTGGTCGCCATGTACCACGACCAGGGCCACGGCCCGGTGAAGGTGCTCGGCCTCGACGCCGGGGTCAACATCACCGTCGGCCTGCCCGTGATCCGCACCAGCGTGGACCACGGCACCGCCTTCGACATCGCGGGCACCGGCAGGGCCGACGAGGCCAGCATGGTCGAGGCGCTGCGCCAGGCCGTCGAACTCGCGCCCCGGCGCGAGGGCGCGGGTTCCGGGGGCGGTCAGGGGTGAGCGGGGCCGAGCGGCGCGCCGAGATCCGTGACCTGCTCCAGGTCAGACCGCTGTCGGTGGCGGAGCTTGCCGAGCGCTACGACGTGTCCGAGTCCACCATCCGCCGCGATCTGACCCGTCTTTCGGGGGCCGGTGAGATCGTCCGCACCTACGGGGGCGCGCTCTCCCCTGCGGGCCCTGACGAGCAGCCCCTGCGGGAGCGCGAACAGCTCGCCCGCGCCCAGAAGGCGGCCATCGCGGTGGCCGCCGAGTCCCATGTGGCCGACTGCCGCCTTGTCCTGCTCGACGCCGGTACCACGGTGGGCGCCCTCGCGGCGCGGCTCGCCTCCCGCGGCGGCCTCACCGTGGCCACCCCGGGGCTCACGTCCATCGACATACTGGCAGGGGTGCCGGGCATCGAGCTGATCGTGCTCGGCGGCACCGTCCACCAGCTCAGCCTCGGCATGGTGGGCCCGCTCGCCGAGGCCGCCGTGGCGCGCCTCACCGCCGACGCCGTCTTCCTCGGCGCGGACGGCGTGGTCGCGGGGCAGGGGATCTGCGAGGCCCGCCAGGAGCAGGTCGCGCTGAAGCAGCTCATGATCAACCGCTCCCGGGACGTCTACGTACTGGCGGACTCGGGCAAGCTGGGCCGCGCCGAGTCCCACTGGTGGGCCGCCTTCGACCGCTCCTGGACCCTCATCACCGACACCGGCGCCACCGGGGCCCAGCTCGCCCCGTTCACCGACGACCCGCTGTGCACCGTGGAACTCGCCGCGCCGGGCGCCTGACACCCCGCGCCGGGGGAGTCGCACACCACCCGCGCGTGACGCCCGGCGCCTCCCCGCCCGCGCAAGCGGCGCGCAAGCCGTACGCGGTCGGATGGCGGCAGGCGCGTGAGGAGGCAAGGCGATGGCAGTGGCGCGGGTCGGCCCCGTCAGGCTGGCGTACGACGACATGGGGCCGAGGACCGGTACCCCGCTGGTGTTCGTCCACGGCTGGACGGCGGACCGGCACAGGTGGGACCGGCAGGCCGACCGCTTCGCCCGCAGACGCCGGGTGATCAGGCTCGACCTGCGCGGCCACGGGGAGAGCGGCCCGGGCCCCGGCTACCGCATCCGCGACCTGGCAGGGGACGTGCTCGGGCTGCTCGACGGGCTCGGCGTGGAGCGGTGCGTGCCGGTCGGCCACTCCATGGGCGCGATGGTCACCCAACTCCTCGCGCTCGAACACCCCGGCAGGGTGGAGCGCATGGTGCTCGTCTCCGCCACCGGGCGCTTGGTGTCCGACACCGCGCGCGGCCTCGGCATGAGCGCCGCCCGGCTGCTCCCGCACGGTGTGTTCGTCGGACTGCACCTGCGCCGCGCCTTCGGACCCGGCTTCCCCCGCGCCCGGGTGCGGTCGTACGCCGCCGCCTCCGCGGCGACCCCCAGGGACACGGTCATGGCCTGCTACGACGCCATGCGCGCCTTCGACATCCTCGACCGGGCCGGCGAGATCCGCGTCCCCACCCTGATGCTGCACGGCCGCCATGACATCCAACTGCCCGCCGCCCAGATGCTCGGGCTCGCGGCCCGCTACCAGGACGCCCTGGTACGCATCGTCGACGCGGGGCACGAACTGCCCGTCGAGGCCCCGGACGCGGTCACCGTCGCCATCGGGGACTTCCTCACCCGTGACCGGCAGCGCCCCGCCCCGGGGGCGGGCCGGACGCCCGCGCTCTACTGACGCGCCCCGGCGGGGGAGCGGCCGCCCCGGCGGGAGGGATTGCCGACCACCGGGCGGCAGGGGTGTGGATCACACCGGACCGTCTCCGTACCCGGCGCCCCGCTGGGACACAATTCCCCCATGACGGAATCCTCGCCCCCACGGGCCGCGGCCGACCGCACCACCGCCTGCACGGCCGGCACCCGCACCCCCTGGCGGAGCTTCCTGCGCACCGAGACCGGCAGCGCCGCCGTGCTGCTCGCGGCCGTACTCGCCGCGCTGGTGTGGGCCAACATCGGCGGGTACGAGCGGTTCTGGCACACCGAGTTCGCGCTGCGGATCGGCTCCCACGGCGTCACCCTCGGCCTGCGGGAGTGGATCAACAGCGGTCTGATGGCGCTGTTCTTCTTCGTCGTCGGGCTTGAGGCGCGCCGCGAGTTCGACATGGGCGAGCTGCGCGAACGGCCCCGTATCGCCCTGTCGGCCGCCGCGGCGCTCGCCGGGATGGCGGTGCCCGTGGGCATCTACCTCGCGTTCAACGCGGGCGGCGCGGGCGCGGCCGGCTGGGGCGCCGCCATGTCCACCGACACCGCCTTCGCACTCGGCACCCTGGCGCTGCTCGGCCGGCGGCTGCCCACGGGCCTGCGCACCTTCGTGCTGTCCATCGCCGTCGTCGACGACCTGATCGCGCTCATCGTGATCGCCGTCGCCTACAGCGAGGACGTCCACGTCCGCGCGCTGATCGTGGCCGTGGGGCTCTTCGTCGTCATCCTGCTGATCCGCGCCACCGGCACCGAGCGCGGCGCGGTCTACGCGCTGCCCGCGGTCGCCGCCTGGTTCGCGCTGCTGGAGTCCGGCATCGACCCCGTCGTCATCGGGCTCGCGGTGGGCCTCATCACCCTCGCCTACCCCGCCGCCCGCAGCGACCTGGAGCGCGCCAGCGGCCTCTTCCGCCGGTTCCGCGAACAGCCGACGCCCGACCTGGAACGCTCGGCACGGCTCGGCCTCGCCGCCGCGATCTCCCCCAACGAGCGGCTACAGCGCCTCTACCACCCCTGGAGCAGCTACGTCATCGTGCCGCTCTTCGCGCTCGCCAACGCCGGCATCACGGTCTCGGGCGACTCCCTGTCCGACGCCCTCACCTCGCCCGTCACGCTGGGCATCCTGCTCGGGTTCGTCCTCGGCAAGCCCATCGGGATCACCGCCGCCTCCTGGCTCGCGGTGCGGATCGGCGGCGGGCGGCTGCGTCCCCCGGTGGGCTGGGGCGCCATCGGCGCGGGCGGGTCCATCGCCGGGGTCGGCTTCACGGTGTCGCTGCTGATCGCCACCCTCGCCTTCGACGGGAAGCGGCTCGACCAGGCCAAGATCGGCACCATCGGCGCCCTCGTCTGCTCCTCCGCGCTGACCTGGCTGATCACCGCCGCGCTCAACGCGCTGCCCCGCAAGCGGCGCGCCAGGGCGCTGCTCGGCACCGCGCAGACCCTCATCGACCTCGCGGTGCCCGTCGACCCCGAGCGCGACAAGATCCGCGGCCCGCTCGACGCGCCCGTCACCGTCGTCGAGTACGCCGACTTCGAGTGCCCCTACTGCGGCCTCGCGGAGCCGGTGATCAGGGAACTGCTCGCCGACTTCGGCGACGTCCGCTACGTGTGGCGCCACCTCCCGCTCACCGACGTCCACCCCTACGCCCAGCTCGCCGCCGAGGCGTCGGAGGCCGCCGCGGAGCAGGGCGCGTTCTGGGAGATGCACGACCTGCTCCTCGACCACCAGGACGACCTGCGCCCCGCCGACCTGGTGCGGTACGCGGAGCGCATCGGGCTCGACACCGAGAGGTTCCGCGCCCATCTGCGGGCCCGCGGCGGGGCCGACCGTATCGGGCAGGACGTGGACTCGGCGGACCTCAGCGGGGTCTCGGGCACCCCGACGTTCTTCATCAACGGCCGCCGCCACAGCGGCGCCTACGACATCGAGCACCTGTCGGCTGCGGCCCGCGCCGCCCGGGTGCGCGCGGGCCTCGTCCCTGACGGCGCGTCAGGATGAGCCGGCCCTGACGGCGCGTCAGGGCGCGGGCGGCGCGGGCAGCGCCACCTCGTCCCGCGCGCCGTCAGGCCAGTCCACCGCGGCTTTCAACGCTCCGCCCCCGCCCGCGAGTTGCGACACCCCGGGGAGCAGGCCGCGGTGCGGGGTACCGGCGAGCCGCACCACGGCCGCGTACACCACCCCGTACCCGACGGGGCCGCGGGTGGCGACCCAGGGGATGACGGCCGCGCCGCCCAGCGCGCTCGCACCGTCCGCCACCGAGGTGCCCGCCTCGTCGAAACCCCACACCGCGAGCACCCCACTGCGCAGTCCCCCGCCCACGACCGCGGCGGCCACACCGTCCGTGCCCACGCCGTGCGTACCCGTGCCGTCCCCGTCTCCGCCGTCTTCGCCGTCCGTGCCGGTGCCGTCCCGGTCGGGCCGCGCGTCCGGCAGTGCCCAGCCGCCGAGCGCGAGCCGCCAGGGCCCCGGGTCCCGCTCCTCCCGGTACGCACCGTCCCGCACGGCACGCCCGGGACCCGGGTCCACCCGGACGAGCCGCACCTCGACCGCGCCCCGCAGCACCGACGCCACCGTGATCCAGGGGCCGGTGCGGTAGCGGGTGGCGGGGCCGCCGAAGCAGTCCCAGCGCGCGTCGTCCGGCCAGTGCGCGCGGCTGCGCGAGACACCCACCCGCCCCTGTACCGCGATCCGCTCCAGCGGGCGGCGGTGGCTCGCCGCGCCCGCGGCGTCCAGCAGCACCACCGCCGAGTCGAGCGGCCCGCCCGCCGGGTCCGCCGGGGTCGCGGGCGCGGTGTGCGTGGAGTACGCGAGGCGTGCGTACAGCGGGTCGTCGGAGTGCTGCCGTGCCGGTTCCGCGTGGTCGCTGCCGTGGTTGACGACCCGTACGACACCGTCGTCGTGGGTGCCCGACACCAGCCAGCCGGGCGCTTCGAGCACCCGCGCGGTGTCGCCCCCCTCCACCGGGAGGGGCACCTCGGCGTCGTGCCACACCGGGTGTCCGGGCGGCAGCAGCAGCCCCGCGAAACCCTTGCTCGCCCAGTACGGGGACGCGGGCCCCGAGTAGCCCTGGAGCACCGGGCGGTAGGGCCGGTGCCAGCCCAGTGTCAGCAGCCCGCGCCCGTCGCGGTCCCCCGCGGCGGTGAAGTGCCCGAGCACCAGCCGGGCCAGCCGTCTGGTCTGGCCGGGTGGCAGCGGGGTGGCGTCGAAGAGCGCGCCCGTCCACACCGGCGCGAGCGCCGCGTACCGGTACGTCACCGAGCGGCCCTGGAGGAGCGGGGAGCCGTTGCCGCCGACGAGGTGGCGGTAGTCGTCGAGGAAGCGCCGCAGCCGCCCGCGGTAGCGCTCAAGCAGCCCGGCCGGGGCGTCGGCACCCAGGACGCGGCAGAACCACAGCGGGTAGAGGTGCATGGCCCAGCCGTTGTAGTGGTCGAAGTTGCGGTGCGCGCCGCCGCTGAGGCCGTCCGAGTACCAGCCGTCGCGGGCGTACCAGGCGTCGGTCAGCTCGACGGTGCGGTCCAGGTCGGCGGGGAGCCAGGTGCCGCCGACGGTGCGGGCGAACGCCTCGGTGACGGCCTGGAACCAGATCCAGTTGTTGCCGGGCATCGCGGTGCCCGCCATCGCGCCCAGCCAGTCGAGGAGTTGGGCGCGGGTGCGCTCCGGCAGCCGGTCCCAGATCCAGGGCCTCGTCTCGTGCAGCGCGAGCGCGATCGACGCGGCCTCCACCTTGGCCTGGTGGGACTCGGCGAAGGTGGGCCAGCGCTCCTCGCTCGCGGGGTCGACGCCCGCCTCGATCCCCGCCGCGTACCACTCCGCATGGCCGTGCGGGTCGTCGCCGCGCGCGCCCGCGAGCCGGAACGCGGCCAGGAGGAAGGTGCGTGCGAAGCCTTCGAGGCCGTCGCTCCAGGCGCCGTTGTGGCTCGCCACCCCCGGTAGCCCGACCAGCGCGTGGCGCGGTGAGGCGTGTGCGCGCACCGGCAGCAGCAGCCGGTCGGCGGCCTCCTCCCACTCGGCGCGGGTACGGGGGCCGCTCTCATGTCCGGCGCCCGCCGAGGGGCCCGGCCCCACCGGGTCGGGACGACAGAAAACGTTCACGGGTACTCCGGATTCGACGGCGGCTTCGGGCAGTTCATCTTGCAGTAAGCGTTATCTTCTCGACAAGAGGTGTCCGGTGGACGGCCGCGGGGACGGCTGAGCGAAACCCACCGCGAGGCCCCACGTGCTGCCACGGGACACATCCGTGAACCACGACCGGTATGAAGCACGACTCAAGGTCAAACACCCCCTGGAGAGCCACCATTACAGCCGTTCCATCGATTACCGCTTTCACATATGTGGACCGGAGGGGTGCTGATTCTCCGTCGTGAGTATTGACCCGGAAAGCGCGCCCCGAGCACACTGAGTCCCACCCCCCTCACCGGGCGTACGGCATCTCCACGCATCCGACGGGCGGCGACGCCGCCCCGACATGCGCGTTCTCAGCGCGCGGCCGCTCCTGCCCCTTCCGCATTCCCCGCGCGCAGTTCCCACCGCACCGCAGTGCGGCACGGCCACCCACCATGACCGCGCGTGCCCCGCTGCCCCGCAACGAGACGAGGAGCAGCTATGACCGGATTCAGCCGTCGCGACTTCATCAGAGCCACCGGGGTGGGGACGGCCGCCCTCGCCCTGCCCCTGGCGGGCGCGCCCGGCCGCGCGAGCGCCGCCCCCGCGTCACCGCTCGCCCTGCACGCGACCGTGCAGACGTCGGGCGCCTGGCAGGTGACCGCGAGCGTGCTGGGCTGGACCTTCGGCGGCTCGGTCGGCGCGGCCACCGACATCGCCACCCGGTCCGGCACGGACGCCCTCGGCCCGTACTCCGACGTCACATTCGCCTTCAAGTCCGGTGCGCGGAAGGGCGGCATCCGCGTCTACGACAGCGCGTCGGCCGTCGTCTTCACCGACACCTACGTCAAGGCCGCGCCCAACGCCTCGCCCTTCCCGACCCTCACCGCCCACCCCGGGCTCCCGCACCGGCTCAGCCACAGCGGCTGCTTCGGAAGAGCCCAGTTCAACACCTTCGCGAACGCCTCGGACAGCCCCTGGGCGAGCTTCGACGACGCGGGCAACACCTTCATCGTCTCGGCCGCCGACCACTTCCAGGAGGCCAGTACCACCGAGGGCGCGGACGGCTCGATCGCGGCCGGTGTGCTCGGCTCGATCGCCACCCTGCCGGCCGGTTACACCCGCCGCACGATCCTGACGACCAGGGACGGCGTCGGCTCCGCCTACCGCGCGTGGGGCACCGCGCTGACCACGCTCGCAGGCAAGACCAGGCCCGCCAACGACACCGGGGTGATCCTCAGCACCCTCGGCTACTGGACCGACAACGGCGCCGACTACTACTACGCCTACGACGAGTCGAAGGGGTACACCGGCACCCTGCTCGCCGTCCGCGACGAGTGGGCGGCGCAGCAGATCACGATGGGGTACATGCAGCTCGACAGTTGGTGGTATCCCAAGGGCCCCCGCGCCGAGTGGGACGACCTGCCGGACGGCACCTACCTCTACGAGGCGGACAAGGAGCTGTTCCCGAACGGCCTTGCCGCGTTCCAGCAGCAGTTGGGGATGCCGCTGGTCACCCACGCCCGCTGGATGGACGAGTCGAGCCCGTACCACGGCACGTACGACTTCTCCGGCAACGTCATCACCTCCGCCGCGTTCTGGCGGGAGACCATGGACCACCTGCGCGACAGCGGCGTCGCCGTCTACGAGCAGGACTGGCTGTGCAGCCACGCCCAGCCCGCCGAGAACCTCACCGACGCGGACGCGTTCTTCGACAACATGGCCGCCAGTTCCAGGGCCGACGGCATCGACCTCCAGTACTGCATGGCGCTGCCGCGCGACTACCTCCAGAGCACCCGCTATCCCCACCTGACGACCATCAGGGTCAGCGACGACCGCTTCGACCGGCCGAAGTGGGACGACTTCCTCTACGACTCCCAGTTCGCGGGCGCGCTCGGGGTGTGGCCGTGGGCCGACGTCTTCCTCAGCGACGAGATCAACAACCTGCTGCTCGCCAACCTGTCGGCGGGCCCCGTCGGCGTCGGGGACGCGCTCGGCAAGGTGAACGCCAAGAACCTCGCCCAAGTGGCGCGGCCCGACGGCGTCATCGTCAAACCTGACGTGCCGATCGTGCCCACCGACGCCACCTACGTCGCCGACGCGGCCGGGAGGACACCGGCGATGGTCGCCACCACCCGCGCGGCACACCCCGGCCTCACCTACCGCTACGTCTTCGCCTACGCCCGCCGCACCCCCGCGCCGGGCGAGGTCCACCAGGCCGAGGACGCGACGCTCTCGGGCCCGGTGGTCGGCTCCGACCAGTCCGGATACGGCGGCAGCGGCTACGCGGACTTCCAGAACGACTCGGGCGACTACGTCGAGTGGACGCTGCGGGCACCGGCGGCGGGCACCTACACGCTCCAGTTCCGCTACGCCAACGCCTCCTTCACCGACCGGCCGCTCGCGGTCACGGTCAACGGCGGCGCCGCCCGCACCCTGGCGTTCCCCTCGACCGGCTGGTGGACGTCCTGGACGGTCACCGGCATGAAGGTCACCCTCGCACAGGGCGCGAACACCGTACGCGCCACCGCCACCGGCTCGGGCGGCCCCAACGTCGACTGGCTCGGCGTCACCCGGGGCACCGCGCCCACGGGACCCTCCCAGACCGCCACGTTCACGCTCGCGGAACTGGGCCTGACGGGACCCGCCTACGCCTACGACTACTACGCGGGCACCGGCCGTCTTGTCGCCGCGGGCGGCAGCGTGCGCGCCACCGTCACCGACGGCACCTACTGGGTCGTCGCCCCGGTGGGCCCGTCCGGTATCGCCTTCCTCGGCGACGCGGGGAAGTTCGTCGCGCACGGGAGCCGGCGGCTGGCGCACCTGGCCGACGACGGGTCCGTGCACGCCACCGTCGCCTTCGCCGACGGCGAGGGCCCCGTGACCCTGCACGGCCACGCGCCCAGGAGACCCGCCGTCAGCGCCGCCACCGGGAGCGCGGGCACCGTCGCCTACGACACGTCGACCAAGCTGTTCACCTGCACCGTCACCGCGGGCCCCGGCGGCCGGGCGGAAGTGACCCTCACCCCCTGACGACCGCGCCCCGCCCGCCACGTGCGACGGGCGGGGCGCGGTGGCGGCGGGTGCCTCAGACGGCGGCGCCCGCGGTCTGCGGCTCCGTCCCGTCCGGCCTCCCGGGACCCGCCGCCCCGCCCTCCGCCTCCTCCACACCGAGCGACTCCGCGTCGGACACACCGCGCCTGCGGTCGAGGCGGTCCCACAGGGTGAGCAGCGGGCTCGCCATCACCGTGGTCACCAGCGCCACCAGCACCAGCACCGTGAACATCGCGGGGGTGGTGATGCCCGCGGACAGGCCGACGTTGATGGCGATGAGCTGCATCAGGCCGCGCGCGTTCATCAGCGTGCCCACCCGCAGCGCCACACCGGGGCTCTCCCCGGCGACACGCGCCGCGCCCCAGCAGCCGCCGAACTTGCCGACGATGGCGAGGACCACACAGCACGCCGCGAAGAGCAGCACCCCGGGGTCGGACAGCAGCCCGATGTCGGTGTTGAGCCCCGAGTACGTGAAGAACAGCGGCAGGAACACGATGCGGCTGATCGGCGCGATGGACTCGACGGCACGCGCCACCGGCGGCGTACGGGGGAAGACCACACCGAGGCTGAAGGCGCCGAACACCGCGTACAGGCCGATGCGGTCGGTGTACCAGGCGGCGAGGAACAGCACGACGACCACGCCGAGCAGGACGGCGTCAGGACGCGCCCTCTCGGCGAGCCGTTCCGCGTGCCGACGTATCCGGGTCAGCATGACCAGCAACACGACGAGCCCGACGGAGCCCAGCAGCGCCAGCAGGAAGGTGCTCAGGCTCGCGCCCGCGATACTGAGCACGGCGGCGAGCAGCACCCAGGCGACCGCGTCGTCGAGCGCCCCCGCCGCCAGCGACAGGGAGCCGAAGCGGGTGCCGGTCAGGCCGCGCTCCGTGATGATGCGGGCCAGCATGGGGAACGCGGTGATGGCGAGGGTCACCCCGACGAACAGCGCGGACACCGTCAGCGAGACCCCCTCGGGGAACATGTTGTCGCTGTTCCTCAGCAGGCAGGTCAGGCCCACCCCCAGCGCGAGCGGGGCCAGGCTGCCGACGGCTGACACGGTCAGCGCGGGCCGCAGCACGCGTTTGATCCGGCCGGTGTGGAACTCGTACCCGGCCAGGAACATGAAGATGACCAGGCCGACCTGGCCGACGACATAGAGGATGGGCCGCAGTTCCTCGGGGAACAGCCATTTTTCGACGCCGGGCGCGGCGAGACCGAGGACCGAGGGGCCGAGGACGACCCCGGCGACCATCTCGCCGACCACGGGCGGCTGTCCCGCGAACCGCAGGAGCCTGCCCACGAGTTGGCAGACGAGGAGGATGACGACGACGGAGAGGAAGAAGGCGGGGCCGAGTTCGGTGGCGGACATGGGGGTGACCTACCGCTCTGCGAGGAGTCCTGGGAGCCCGGCGGCCGGGGCGGGGCCGCCGGATATGGGCGCGGGGTGTGCGGTTACGTCCTGGAGGCGCCCGCGTAGGGGCAGCCGGCCGGGGCGCCCCCGCCGTCCAGCGGGCGGCCCTCGGTGTCATGGGTCTCGAAGTAGGACGCCGCCTGGCGCCTCCTGCGGGCGTCGAGCACCATCCAGGTGCCGAAGCCGAGTTGGAGGGTGCCGCGGCCCGCGTCCTCGAAGGCGTCCCGCAGCCGCAGCAGACCGCGGGCGGCGGCCGACACCCGCGGCGGCAGCGGGCGTTCGCGCGCGACCAGCAGACAGGGGGCGCGGTGCGGGATGGAGCGGGTGTGCGAGACACCGGACTCCAGACGGAAGCGGCGCAGCACCTCGCGGGTGACGGCGCGCATCGCCAGCGGCGCGAGACGCCAGGCGGGACAGGGCCGGTTGGTGGCGACGCCGAAGGGGATGTGGTGGGCGTCCTTGGCGGAGAGGGCGTCCCAGCGGTCGGGGTCGAAGGTGTCGGGGTCCTGGTAGCCGGTGGCGTGGTAGTCGGGGTAGCTGAAGCAGAGCACCGAGCCCTCGGGGATGACGGTGCCGTCGCCGGGCTCGATCTCCGAGGTGGTGATCCGGTGCGCCACACCGAAGAGCGGGAAGAGCCGGAACGTCTCGTTCATGACGTTGCCGAGCAGCCGGTCGTCGTCCGGCGCCGCGGCGACCCGCTGCTGGATGCCCGGGTGCTGGGCGAGCACGAGCAGCAGGTGCGCCATGGCCTCGGACATCTGCACCACGGCGGTGTTGAAGAAGGTGCCCTGGAGGTAGAAGACCCGGTCGCGCTCCGACAGGCGCCCCGGCAGCCTGTGCGGTACGTCCCCGGCGGCGAGCCGGGCCGCGAGGTAGCGGGTGAGGCGGGCCCTGCGCCGCATGTTCCTGGGGCGGGTGCACTTGAGGGCGTTGACGACGTCCTCGGCGTGCCCGGTGATGAGGCGGCGGGCCCGCGGCGGGCAGGGCTCCCTGAACACCAGCGTGTAGAAGAACTCGGCCCACACCGGCATCATCAGGTCGCGCAGCCGTACCAGGGTGACGCGGCCGGTCGCGGCCTCGTCGAGGACCTTCGCCGCGCAGCGGGTCGCGGTCTCGTACAGCTCGGCGGAGGAGCCGGAGATGATGGCGAGGGTGGTGCGTGCCACCTCGTCGTAGCGTTCGCCGGGCTCCAGGTGCTCCTGGTGGACGTCGGGCCCGGGGGAGAGCCAGTACCAGAAGAGGTCGGAGAGCGCGGCGCCCTTGCTGCGCCCGTCGGCGGCGGGGTGGCCGTAGACCTCCTGGAAGCGCTCGGGGCCCACGGTGTCGTTGGGAAAGGTGAGGGCGTCGTCGCCGTTGACCCGCGCGAACACCTTCATCCGCAGGGCGACCACGGACCGTGGCAGCCACAGCGGGGCGGACAGCGCGAGGGCGCCGGCCGCGGAGGCGAGCGCGGTGTTCCTGGTGTGCCGGGTCACCATGGGGCGGCTCCTGTGAGAGGGGCGCGGCGCGGCACGACCTGGTCGCGGGTGAGGTCCCCGGGGCTCGCGCCCCCGCACAGCGCCAGTGTGTGGTCGAAGTCGTCGCGCAGCCGCGCGAGCACGTCCCGTACACCGTCCTCGCCGTCCGCCGCGAGGCCCCACAGCACGGGGCGGCCGACGCCCACGGCGGTGGCGCCGAGGGCGAGCGCGACGGCGACGTCGCTGCCGCGCCGCACCCCGCCGTCGAGCAGTACGGGTACGCGCCCCGCGACGGCGGCGGCGACGGCGGGCAGCGCGTCCAGGGCGGCCGGGGCGGCGTCGAGTTGGCGGCCCCCGTGGTTGGAGACCAGGATCGCGTCGGCGCCCTCGGCGACGGCGGTCCTCGCGTCCTCGGGGTGCAGGATGCCCTTCAGTACGAGGGGCAGCCCGCTGCTGTCGCGCAGCCGCCGCACGTCGTCCCAGGACTGGGCGGGCGACATGGCGATGGGGCGCGGCTCGTCAGGGGGGCCGCCGGGCAGGCCGCGCATGTTCTGCGCGGCGTAGCCGGGCGGCAGGTCGGTGAAGCCGTTGCGCAGGTCGCGGGTGTGGCGGCCGAAGACGGGGGAGTCGACGGTGACCACGAGCGCGGAGCAGCCCGCGTGCTCCGCCCGGTGCGCAAGCTCCGCGGTGACCCGGTGCTCGGGCTGGAGGTAGAGCTGGAACCAGAGCGCGGCGCCCGGGTCCGTCTTCCGCGCCGCCGCGGCGACCTCGGCGACCGCGCAGGTCGCGGCGACGCCCGTGGTCAGTACGGTCCCGGCGGCGGCCACGGCGCGCGCGGTCGCCAACTCGCCCTCCGGGTGGGCGAGCCGGTGGAACGCGGTCGGGGACACGAACACCGGGAACGACAGCCGGTCGCCGAGCAGCGCCACCGAGGTGTCCCGGGTGGCGGCGCCCCGCAGCACCCTCGGCAGCAGGGCGAGCCGGTCGAAGGCGCGCTCGTTCTCGGTCAGCGCCCGCTCCTCGCCCGCGCCGCCCGCGTAGAAGTCGTAGTACGCGGGCGGGAGGAGGCCGCGGGCCCGGTCGTGCGGCCCTGCGGGTTCCACGGTCACCTGGCGCCCGCGGGGTCGGCCACGGGCAGTTGCGCGGAGAAGAAGGCGTGCAGCGGCGCGCGGTGCACGTTCTCGCTGTCCCATTCGTTCTCCAGGTTTTCCGTGATGTGGTGCTCGGCGATCGGCTCCGTCTTACCGGGAGCGAACTGCCGTACCACGGGGTGCAGATAACGCCCGTCGAGACCAGTGGTCTCCTCTTGTCCCACGCGTCGCACGGAAACGTCGAACGGGTTGATGAGATCGTGGTCCGCGCCGTATTCGAGGGTGACGGTGTAGTACTCGCGCACCCCGGGGAAAGTGCTGCCGTCGGCGACGCCCGCGTGCGCGTGCGCGACGGCCACTTCCTCGCAGTAGCGCAGGCTGCCGTCGTTCCCGACGAGCAGGGTGTCGCCGATGAAGCCGAACTGCTGCCACAGCGCCGAGCTGCGGTTGACCCGCTCGATGACGGCGTCGGTGGCGGCCTCGGGGGTCGGCGGCAGCTCACGGGAGGGCCACGGCACCCCGTGGTAGCGGTTCTCCAGGATGCGGCACAGCGATCGCACCCCATAGCGGAACCCATGGATGAAACCGCTGGTCGACTTCTTGAAGTCGCGCACCTGCGTGATCGTTCCCGCGAAATAGAGATCGGGTACGTTCACGGATTCCCAGGCGTCTGTCTGCGCCGGGAAACGGTCCATGATGGTGAGTTCAGGACTGCATTCCTCGGAGAAAAAGGAGGCGTCGAAACGGAATCCGGTGGCCACGATGACCCGGTCGTACGGTATGTCCTTGACGATTTCGTTCACACGGTCGAACGACACACTCGCCACATAGCCATGCTCCTTTTTCTCCACCTTGAGAACGGAGCCGTCCAGCAGGGCGTTCTGCGACTTGAGCTGATAGGTGTCGAGGAAATTGTTGTTGACCGCGCGCAGATGCCCCACGAAATGGCTCTGCCAGGCCAGCTTCAGTGATCCGGGGCCCGCCACGTGGATGACGGCCGCCGTCTCGATCAGGTTGTCGGCGGTCTCGAAGGCGGAGTTGCCGCGGCCGATGATGAGGACCCGCTGGTCGGTGAAGTCCTCCGGGTCGACGGTGACGTCGGTGTACAGCTCCGCGGTCTCGATGCCCTCGATGTCGGGCAGGTGCGGGAGCGTGACCCCGGTGGCGGCGATGACCCGCTTGGCGGTGAACTCGTTCCCGTGCTGGTCACGGGCGATGAAGGGGCCGCCGGGCACGGGCCTGGTGATGCGCTCGATACGGGTGTCGAAGCGGGTGTTCAGACCGTGCGCCGCGGCGAAGTCGGCAAGGTAGCGCACGAGGACGTCGGCCGGGGGGAAGTAGCGGGGCGTGTACGTGGTGAACAGCGGGCCGTCGTCGGAGAGCAGGGAGTTCCAGTCGGTCCTGAGCTTCAGTTCCGGGTCGTCCCAGCCGGTGTGGACCTTGTTGCTCGATATCAGCGTCCGATGCCGCGGGTACTTGGTGAAGAATGTCCCCGGTGCCTCACCACGCTCCACGATCAGATAGGAACGTCCACTTTTCTGTAGGCAATATCCGGCCTGTAGCCCTGCGGGTCCAGCGCCCAGGATGAGGTAATCAACCTGCCCATTCTCGGACTCGGACATCGATTCTCCCGTTCGTCTGTGGGGGACAACAGCACGTTACTTGATACTTAAAGCATGGCACCATGATAAGTTTTTGTGATATACGTCACACCGTCATGGTGTCTCTTGGTAAATAGACTCATGTTCCGTGTGCTGGCGATGCGCGCCGTTCCCCGTGGGGTACAAGCTCCCCAAAGCCGTGCCCGGCCATGCCGAAGTGGAGCCCGTCAGCGGATGAATTCCCGGCGACGGCCGAATTTCGACCTTCGCCCCGTGACCCCCGCCCTGCCGAGTGGAGACGAAGTGGACAACCCGACCGCATCGGTATTTCCGGGACCGTTCATCGAGGCCCTGCGTGCCGCCCCCGACGAGCCCGCCTTCGAGTACCGCTCGACGACGGTGACCAGAGCCGAAGTCCTCCGTCTGACCGGCAGGTTCGCCGCCGCGCTCGCCGCCGCGGGGCTCGGCCGCGGCAGCACCGTCGCGCTCGCGGCCGACGTGTCGCCGCGGACCTTCGCCGTGCAGATCGCGGCCCACACCCTGGGCTGCCGGGTGATCGGACTGCGCCCCGGGCTCACCCCCGCCCACCTCGGCCTGGTGCTTTCCGGCGGGGGCGCCGCCGCCGACGGCGACACAGGGGTGGACGCGGTCCTCACCGACGGCGCCGCCGAACGCCCGGAGCTGGTCGCGGCCGCGGGGGAGCGGCCCGTACTCGAATTCGGCCACGACCTCCTCGACCCGCACCCCGAGCCCGCGGAACTCACCCCCGCGGGCGACCCGGAGTCCGTCGCCATGATCCACCTCACCAGCGGCAGCACCGGCCGCCCCAAGGGCTGCGAGATCACCTACGGCGCCATGTCACGGCACTGGTCCTGGGCGCCCTCGGAATGGACGCCCCGCACCCGCGCGCTCGCCGCCCACTACGGGCGCTACCTCCTCTTCGGCACCCTCACGAGCGCCGTCATCTTCGAACACCTCGGGCTCTGCCTCCTCGGCGGCGGCACCGCCGTCATCCCCGACCCGCCGCCGAGCTTCCCCGAGGTCTTCGAGCGCCACCGCGTCACCGCCTGCCTGATGACGGTGCCCCGGCTCCACCAGGTCCTCGACACCCTGCGCACCAGGCCCGTGGACACGTCGAGCCTGCGGGTCCTGCTGGTCGCCGGCTCCCCGCTGCCCCCGCACCGCTTCGCCGAGGCCACCGAGCTGATCGGCCCCGCCGTCCACCAGGGCTACGGGCAGACCGAGACCGGGATGCTCGCGCTGCTGACACCGCGGGAGCTGGCCGCCCCCGAGGGCGGTGCGGCGCCGTTCGACTCCGTGGGGCGGGTGATGGACACCGTGGACGTCACCGTCCGCGACGAGCAGGGCGACACGCTGCCCCCCGGTACCGAGGGCGAGTTGTGGGTCCGCGCGCCCGGCGCCTTCCGCGGCTACTGGGGCGACCAGGAGGAGACAGGGGAAGTGCTGCGCGACGGCTGGATACGCACCCGCGACCTCGGCAGCGTCGACGCGGGGGGCCTCATCCGGCTCACCGGGCGCGCCCGCGACGTGATCATCATCAACGCGATCGTGCACTACGCGGGCGGCATGGAGCGCGTGCTCGCCTCCCACCCGGGCGTCGACCAGGCGTACGTCGTCGGGGTCCCCGACGATCACACGGGGGAGGCCGCGCACGCCTTCGTCGTCCCCCGCGCGGGCCACCACCCCGACCCGACGGAACTCACCGCGCTCCTCGTCGCCCAACTGGGCGCCGCCTCCGCCCCCGCCTCCCTCACCTTCATCGACGCGCCGCCGGTCAACGCCGTGGGCAAGCCGGACAAGCGGGCCCTGCGCGAGCGGATTCCGCGGCCCGGAGAGCGGCCCGGGCAGTAGCCGTCCCCCCTACCCCGCGGCCCCGGGCCCGTAGTAGAGCCCGATGAACTCCTCCATGGCCGCGTCCACGGCGGCACGGTCGCCGGTGGCCAGCAGGTCGAGCAGCAGGCCCCGTACGGCCGCGACCGCCAGCCGGGCGCGGGTGCGGGCCGCGGCGGGCGCCACGCCCCCGGCGGCCTCCGCGGCGGCGAGCGGTTCCACCCAGTCGGCGACCAGACCTTCGAGGACCGGCACCGCCTCGGGGCGGCCCCGCAGGGCCTGCCCGCAGATCTCGAAGAAGAGCCGCTCCTGCCCGGCGAGCCGGGGCTCGGTGAGCCGCGCCCACAGCCGTCTGGCGGCGTCGGCGGGCGCGAGCCCCGGCTCGGCGCGCAGCCGCGCGAGCACCTCGCGCTGGCGCCGCTCCGACTCCCTGACGATCTCGACGAACAGCCGCTCGCGCGAGCCGAAGTGATGGACCAGCATGCGGTGGCTCGTCCCGATCGCCGCGCCCAGCGCGCGCAGGCTCAGCTCCCCGATGCCGTGCTCGGCGACATGGTCGACGGCGGCCGCGAGCAGTTCGGCGCGGCGATCACGCGCCCCGTCCCGCGCCCCGTCCCGCGCGCCGCCCGCGGTCCCTGTGGTGTCCCTCTCCGTCACCACCGGAGCGTACCAATTGGTACACGCCCGATGTACCGTGTGGTACATGAGACCAGTCACCGTGTCCGTCGACGTGCCGCAACCGCCCGGGGAGGTCTACGACTTCCTCGACGTCATGGCGCACCACGAGCGCTTCACCGACCACTACCTGACCGGCTGGCGCTACGAGGGGCCGCCCCGCGGCGTCGGCTCGCGCGCCGTCGTCACCGCCTCGCTCGGCGGCACCCGCACCGAGGCCACCGTGGAGGTCGTCGAGGCCGAGGCACCGCACCGCATCGTCGAGCACAACGTCAGCGCGGGCGGCCGCCGCGACGCCCACGGCACCTACACGGTCGAGCCCCTGCCCGGCGGCGGCAGCAGGGTCTCCTTCACCTACGCCTGGTCCAGGACGCCGCTGCCCGACCGGCTGCTGTCCCCCGTGGTCCGCGCCACCATGCGCCGGGCCAACCGCACGGTGATGACCCGCCTGGCGGCGGAACTCGCCGCGGCCCACCGGGGTCCCGCAGCAGCCTGAGCGGGCCACCGGGGGCCCAGGCGGCGGCGCCCCTCAGGGCAGCAGCCCCGCGCTGCGCGCCCTGTGCACCGCCTCCAGCCTGGTGTGCGCCCCGAGCCGCCGCATGGCGGAGCGCAGATACGCCTTCACCGTCTCGGGGCGCAGCCCCAGACGCTCGGCGGCCCCGGCGTTCGTGGCCCCCGACGCCACACACGCCAGCACGTCGATCTCCCTCGGCGCGAGCCCGGCCGGCGCCGCCTCGTTGCCCGCCGCCGTCACCAGCCGGTCGCACACGTCGAGGAGTTCGTCCCGCAGCGCTGGGTCGCCCACGCGCGCCGCCAGCGTCCGCAGCGCGCCGTGCGCCTCCCGCACCCGCTCCCAGGCGCCGTCGCCGCGCGCCTCCCCCGGCTCGGGGCCCGCCATCCCGGCGAGCACCGCCCCCGCCTCCTCGCGCGCCACGATCGACTGCTCGACGTCACGCGCCGCCGACACCGCCTCGTCCAGCATGCGTTCGCCCAGCGGCTCCGCCGTGCGCAGCGCCCCGTACAGCACCGCGCGCACCCGGCGCCGTACGACGACCGGGACCGCGAGCACCGACTTCAGGCCCTCCGCGGCGACCGCCCTGTCGTACTCGTGCGTGATGGTGCGCGCGCCCTGGTAGTCCGTCACCGCGCACGGCCGCGACAGCGCGACCGCCTTCCCGCCGAGGCCGTTGCCCGTGGAGACCGCGAGCGAGGTGATCGCGTCCGTGGTGTTGCCGCTCAGCTCGCCGATCCGCACCCGTCTGCCTGCCGCGTCGACGGGGCCCCCGAACGCGACGGGTAACCCCGACGTCCGCCTCATCCGCAGCAGCGCTGATCTGATCTCCGCCCCGACAGCCGGTTCAGCCGCCATACACGCGCCCCTTCCCCGGGATTTCCCGGAAACCCACCCCCGTTCGGGGGTAGTGAGACCTGCATCACAGAACAACGATGGTAAGCAATGGCCGCCACGGCCGCGGCGAGGGAGGCACCATGTCCGAGCAGAGTCAGAACCGGCAGTTCCGCGCCGCCCGGGACCTGTTGCTGCGGCACCGCACCGACCACGAGGCGGCGTGCCGGGAGTTCGTCTGGCCGCGCCCCGCGCACTTCAACTGGGCCCTCGACTGGTTCGACGAGATCGCCCGCGGCAACGACGCCACCGCGCTGCACATCGCCGAGGAGGACGGCACCGCGCGCAGGACGTCGTTCGCGCGCATGGCGGAGCGCTCCGACCGGGTCGCCAGGATGCTGCGCGAGCGCGGCGTACGCCCCGGCGACCGGGTCCTGGTGATGCTCGGCAACCAGACCGAGCTGTGGGAGACCGCGCTCGCCGCGATGAAGCTGCGCGCCGTCGTCATCCCCGCCACCCCGCTGCTCGGACCGCTCGACCTGCGTGACCGGGTGGAGCGCGGCGACGTCAGGCACGCGGTCGTACGGGGCGCGGACGCCGCCAAGTTCGACGAGGTGCCCGGCGGCTACACCCGTATCGCCGTCGGCGCGGGCGCGGGCGCGGACTGGCTGCCGTACGAGGACGCGTACGAGCGCGGCTACGGCGAGGGGCAGGGCGGCCACGCCGAGTTCTCCGCACAGGGCCCGACCCGCGCCGACGACCCCCTGATGCTGTACTTCACCTCCGGCACCACCGCACGCCCCAAGCTGGTCGAGCACACCCATCTGTCCTATCCGGTGGGCCATCTGTCCACGATGTACTGGATCGGGCTGCGCCCGGGCGACGTCCATCTGAACATCGCCTCGCCCGGCTGGGCCAAGCACGCCTGGTCCACCCTGTTCGCGCCGTGGAACGCCGAGGCCACCGTCTTCATCCACAACTACACCCGCTTCGACGCGGCCCGGCTGATGCGCGAGATGGACCAGGCGGGCGTCACCACGTTCTGCGCGCCCCCGACCGTGTGGCGGATGCTGATCCAGGCCGACCTGGGCCAGCTCGCCACCCCGCCGCGGGAGGCCGTCGCCGCGGGCGAGCCGCTGAACCCCGAGGTCATCGAGCAGGTGCGGCGCGGCTGGGGCGTCACCGTCAGGGACGGCTTCGGGCAGACCGAGACCTCCGTGCAGATCTGCAACCCCCCTGGCCTGCCCCTCAAGTCCGGCTCCATGGGCCGCCCGAGCCCCGGCTTCCGGGTCGAACTGCTCGACCCCGTCACCGGCGAGCCGGGCGTCGACGAGGGCGAGATCTGCCTCGACCTCACCGAGCGCCCCGTCGGCCTCATGACCGGCTACCACGGCGACCCCGGCCACACCGCCGCCGCCATGGCGGGCGGCTACTACCGCACGGGCGACATCGGCTCCCGCGACGCCGAGGGGTACCTCACGTACGTCGGCCGCAGCGACGACGTGTTCAAGGCGAGCGACTACAAGATCAGCCCCTTCGAGCTGGAGAGCGCCCTCCTTGAGCACCCGGCCGTCGCCGAGGCCGCGGTGGTGCCCGCGCCCGACCCGGTACGGCTCGCGGTGCCGAAGGCGTACATCGTGCTCGCCGAGGGGCACACCCCGGACGCGGACACCGCCAAGCAGCTCTTCGCGCACTCCCGCGCCGTCCTCGCCCCGTACAAGCGGGTGCGCAGGATCGAGTTCGCGGAGCTGCCGAAGACCGTGTCGGGCAAGATCCGCCGGATCGAGCTGAGGGAGCGCACCGCGGCGGGCGCCCCCGACGAGTACCGCGAGGAGGATGTCACGTGACCGCGCTCAGCTATGCGCACGGCACCAGTTCCACGCCGCTTCTGGGCGACACCGTCGGGGCGAACCTGGACCGCGCGGTCACCGCGTACGGCCGCAGGGACGCGCTCGTCGACGTGCCCTCGAAGCGCCGCTGGAGCTACGCCTCGTTCGACCATGAGGTGCGCAGGCTGGCGCGGGGGCTGCTGGCGCGCGGCATCCGCAAGGGCGACAGGATCGGCATCTGGGCCGTCAATTGCCCCGAGTGGGTGTTCACGCAGTACGCGGCGGCGCGGGCGGGCGCCGTCCTCGTCAACATCAACCCGGCCTATCGGGCGCATGAACTCCAGTTCGTGCTGCGGCAGTCGGGCGCCCGGCTGCTGATCTCCACACCACGCCACAAGACCAGCGACTACCGGGCGCTGGTGGAGCAGGTGCGCGGCGACTGCCCCGACCTCGGCGAGGCGGTCTACATCGGAGAGGAGAGCTTCGACGCGCTGGCCGAGGCGGGCGACGGCGTGGACGAGGCGGAACTGGCCGCCCGCGAGGCGCAGCTCGAACCCGACGACCCGATCAACCTGCAGTACACCTCGGGCACCACCGGCTTCCCCAAGGGCGCCACCCTCTCCCACCACAACATCCTCAACAACGGCTACTGGGTGGGCCGTACGGTCGGCTACACGGAGCGCGACCGGGTCTGTCTCCCGGTGCCCTTCTACCACTGCTTCGGCATGGTGATGGGCAACCTCGGCGCCACCTCGCACGGCGCGTGCATCGTCATCCCGTCCCGCACCTTCGAGCCGGTGGCCGCGCTGCACGCGGTCGAGCGCGAGCGCTGCACCTCGCTGTACGGGGTGCCCACCATGTTCATCGCCGAGCTGAACCTGCCGGACTTCGCCACCTACGACCTCTCGTCGCTGCGGACCGGCATCATGGCGGGCTCGCCGTGCCCGGTCGAGGTGATGAAGCGGGTGGTCGCGGAGATGCACATGGCGGAGGTGTCCATCTGCTACGGCATGACCGAGACCTCGCCCGTGTCCACCCAGACCCGCCGCTCCGACGACCTGGACAGGCGCACGGGCACCGTCGGCCGGGCGCTGCCGCACATAGAGGTCAAGGTGGTCGACCCGGCCACCGGGCACACCGTGCCGCGCGGCGGGAGCGGGGAACTGTGCACCCGCGGCTACAGCGTGATGCTGGGCTACTGGGACGAGCCGGAGAAGACCGCCGAGGTCGTCGACGCGGCCCGCTGGATGCACACGGGCGACCTCGCGGTGATGCGCGAGGACGGCTATGTCGCGATCGTCGGCCGCATCAAGGACATGATCATCCGCGGCGGCGAGAACATCTCCCCCCGGGAGATAGAGGAGTTCCTCTACGCGCACCCGAAGGTCGCCGACGTCCAGGTGGTGGGCGTGCCCCACGAGCGCCTCGGCGAGGAGGTCATGGCCTGCGTGGTCCCGCGCGACCCCGAGGACCCGCCGGACCTTGAGGAGCTGCGCGCGTACTGCCGCGACCGCCTCGCCCACTTCAAGATCCCCTCCCGCCTCCAGATCGTGGAGTCCTTCCCGATGACGGTGAGCGGCAAGGTCCGCAAGGTCGAACTGCGCGAGCGCTACGGCACGAAGCGCCCCTGACCCACCACCGCACCCGCCGGAGCCGCGCCCGCACAGCCGGGCGCGGCTCCGGCGGTTTTGGCGCGCCCGCCGCCCGCGGGGGGCCGCCGCCGCGCCCGCACCTTGACGCCCGTCGTCACCCCCTCCTACATTGTTTCCATAATGCAAAACGCGCTTTCCGTATTACGGAATTACGGAACGTGGCGGGAAGCGCGCGGCAATGTCAGCGACGGGCTCACCGCGGGGCGCGACGGGAGCGCGAATCCACCGGGCCGTGTCCGCCGGGCACGGCCTCAGGCGAGGCAGGAGTACCGATGGCTCGTATGACCGCTGCCCGCGCGGCAGTCGAGATCCTCAAGCGGGAGGGGATCACGGACGCGTTCGGCGTCCCGGGCGCCGCGATCAACCCGTTCTACGCCCAGCTCAAGGCCGCGGGCGGCATCGACCACACCCTCGCACGCCATGTCGAGGGCGCCTCGCACATGGCCGAGGGCTACACCAGGACCCACCCGGGCAACATCGGCGTCTGTGTCGGCACGTCGGGCCCCGCGGGCACCGACATGATCACCGGCCTCTACTCCGCCTCGGGCGACTCCATCCCGATCCTGTGCATCACGGGCCAGGCACCGACCGCCGTGATCCACAAGGAGGACTTCCAGGCCGTCGACATCGCCGCCATCGCGGGACCCGTCACCAAGATGGCCGTGACCGTGCTGGAGGCCGCGCAGGTGCCCGGCGTCTTCCAGCAGGCGTTTCACCTGATGCGCTCGGGCCGCCCGGGCCCCGTGCTGATCGACCTCCCCCTCGATGTGCAGACCACCGAGATCGAGTTCGACCCCGACACCTACACCCCGCTGCCGGTGTACAGGCCCGCCGCGAGCCGGGCCCAGATCGACAGGGCGCTGACCCTGCTGAACGCCGCCGAGCGCCCGCTGATCGTCGCCGGCGGCGGTGTCATCAACGCGGACGCGGCCGAACTCCTCGTCGAGTTCGCCGAGTTGACCGGGGTCCCGGTGGTGCCGACGCTGATGGGCTGGGGCGCCATCCCCGACGAGCACGAGCTGAACGCGGGCATGGTGGGCCTCCAGACCTCCCACCGCTACGGCAACGCCACCTTCCTGGAGTCCGACTTCGTCCTCGGCATCGGCAACCGCTGGGCCAACCGCCACACCGGCCGCCTCGACGTCTACACCAGGGGCCGCACCTTCGTGCACATCGACATCGAGCCCACCCAGCTCGGCAGGATCTTCGCGCCCGACTACGGCATCGCCTCCGACGCCCGCGCCGCGCTCGAACTCCTCGTCGCGGCAGGCCGCGAACTCGCCGCCGGGGGCGCGCTGCCCGACCGCTCCGACTGGGCCGCCGCCGCCCAGGAGCGCCGCGCCACGCTCCAGCGCCGCACCCACTTCGACGACGTCCCCCTCAAGCCCCAGCGGGTCTACGAGGAGATGAACAAGGCGTTCGGACCCGAGACCCGCTATGTCTCCACCATCGGGCTCTCCCAGATCGCGGGCGCCCAGATGCTCCATGTGCACCGCCCACGGCACTGGATCAACTGCGGCCAGGCGGGCCCCCTCGGCTGGACGGTGCCCGCCGCGCTCGGCGTCGCCAAGGCCGACCCCGACGCCCGGGTGGTGGCGCTCAGCGGGGACTACGACTTCCAGTTCCTCATGGAGGAGTTGGCGGTCGGCGCCCAGCACCGCATCCCGTACGTCCACGTGCTGGTCAACAACGCCTACCTGGGCCTGATCCGGCAGGCGCAGCGCGCCCTCGACATCGACTTCCAGGTCAACCTGGAGTTCGAGAACATCAACGCGCCGGAACTCGGCGTCTACGGCGTCGACCATGTGAAGGTCGCCGAGGGCCTGGGCTGCAAGGCCATCAGGGTCACGGAACCGACGGAACTCGGCGCCGCGTTCGAGGAGGCGAAGAAGCTCGCCGACCACCACCGGGTGCCGGTGGTGGTGGAGGCCGTTTTGGAGCGTGTCACCAACATCTCCATGAGCGGCAGCAACAGCATCGCCGACGTCACCGAGTTCGAGGAGACCGCCACCGAGCCGTGGCACGCGCCGACCTCGATCCGGCCGCTGAAGACCGCCTGACGGTACGGCCGCACGCGGCGGGTGCGCGTCAGTCGCGCACCCGCCGCCACTTGCGCAGGCTCACCAGCTCGCGGGGCGGTGTCAGCTTGCTGCCGACCTCCACGTAGGACACCTCGGCGGCGTACACACTGCCCTCCGAGTCCACCGCGACACCGTGCAGCCAGTTGAACCTGTCGGGCGCCTCGCCCGGCAACTGCGCGCCGAACCGGAGGACTTCACGGCCCTCGGGGTCATGGACCCGGATCTTGTGCCCGATGCCGGGCACCCCGTGCTGCACGGGCGGCGGGCCCTGCTCCGCCACGTACGCGTACCCGTGCCGGTCCACGCACACCGCCGCCGCCTTGTGCGCGTGCCAGGTGTCGCGGAACTCCCCGTCGAGCGAGAACGTCTGCACCCGGTGGTTCTCCCGGTCGCAGACGAGGACGGTGTCGTCGTCGAGCAGCGCGATGCCGTGCGGCAGGCTGAACTCGCCGGGGTCGCTGCCGGGGCGGCCCCAGGAGAGCACGGGGGTGCCGTCAGCGCGGAAGCGGTGCACCCGGGAGTTGCCGTACCCGTCGGTGACGAAGACGTCCCCGGTGCGCGGGTGCACGGCCACGTCGGTGGGCCGGTTGAACGCCTCGCCGCTCTGGAAGGGGCTCGGCCGCCCGCTGCCGAGGGTGAGCAGGGTGGTGCCCGCGCGGTCGGTGCGCACGATGCGGTTGCCGACGTCGTCGACCAGCCACAGCCGGTCCTCGTGGTCCACGGTCACCGCGTGCGGCCGCACGAAGCGGCAGCCGCGCCAGCGCGGCATCATGGCGCCGTACGGGTCCTCGAACAGCTCGGTGCCGTCGAAGGGGGTCTCGTTGCCCCACATGTCGACGGCGTTTCCGGCCCGGTCGAAGACGACCACCGGCATGTTGCCGCGGTTGAACACGTAGACGCGGTCCGCGGAGTCGACGGCCACGGAGGTGGCCTCACGCAGCCAGACACCGTGCGGCACCTTGGCCCAGAACGGGACGGGCTCGTACACGGTGGCACTGGTGACGGGGCCCACGCTCACGGTTTCTCCCTGCGTCCGCCGGACACACACAGGCCGGGCAGCGTACCGCGGGCGCCCGCGGGGCGGGGAGTGGGTGTTCCGGGCCGTGGCGGCGCCTGGGCGCGACAGGACAGAGTGTCGGCGCCGCCACGGCCCGGAAGCCGGGGTTCGCGGCCCGGGACGCCGTACGGGCCCGGGCCGCGGGCGGGGTCAGGCCGCCGCTTCGCCGTGCGCCGAGAGGCGTTCCACGGACCGCAGCAGCGCGGAGTGGTCGAGCCCGCCGTCGCCCTGGGCCCGCAGCGAGGCCACGAGCTGTGCGACGAGGCCGCCCACCGGGAGCGCGGCCCCCACCGCGCGTGCCGCGTCGGTGACGATCCCCATGTCCTTGTGGTGCAGGTCGATCCTGAAGCCGGGCGCGAAGTCCCGCCGCAGGAAGTTGTCCTTCTTGCGGGTCAGCACGGTGGACCCGGCGAGACCGCCGTTCAGCACGTCGAGCGCGGCGGGCAGGTCGACCCCGGACTTCTCCAGGAACACCACGGCCTCGGCGCACGCCTGGATGTTGACGGCGACGATGAGCTGGTTGGCGGCCTTCACGGTCTGGCCCGAGCCGTGCGGCCCGCACAGCACGACGGTCCTGCCCAGCGTCTCGAAGATCGGCAGGGCGGCGTCGAAGTCGGCCCGCTCCCCGCCGACCATGATGGAGAGCACCGCCTCCACGGCGCCGGCCTCGCCGCCCGACACCGGGGCGTCGAGCACCCGTACACCCTTCTCGGCGGCGGCCTTCGCGAGGCCGACCGAGGTGCCGGGGGTGATCGACGACATGTCGATGAGCAGCGCGCCAGGACGGGCGTGGGCCAGGATGCCGTCGTCGCCGTAGGCCACGGCCTCGACCTGGGGCGAGGCGGGGACCATGGTGATGATGACGTCGGCGTCGCGCACCGCGTCGGCGACGGACTCGGCGGCGGTGCCACCGGCGTCGGCGAGCCGCCCGAGCTTGTCGGGTTCGAGGGTGAAGCCGGTCACCGGGTACCCGGCCTTGATCAGGTTCTCGGACATCGGGGAGCCCATGATGCCGAGGCCGATCCACGCTATGCGGGGCAGGGTGCCTGGGGTGGTGTCGGTCATGGTGCGTGAGCCTCTCGGGGTGCCGGGGAAGTCTGCCTGGGGAAGGTGCACGCAAGCACGGTGCACGCGTGGGGGAGGAGGGGAGCGGGTGGGCCGGTCAGCGGGCCGCGCGGGCCTCGCGGGGGAGCCAGTCGAAGGCGTCGGCGCTCGGCCGGTCGCCCGGCTTGTACTCCAGGCCGACCCAGCCCTCGTAGCCCGCGGCGGCGAGCCGGTCGAGCAGCGCTTCGAGCGGGAGCGAGCCGGTGCCGGGGGCGCCGCGCCCCGGGTCGTCGGCGATCTGCACATGGCCGGTGCGGCCGGTGTACCTGTCGATGACCGCGGGCAGGTCCTCGCCGTTCATGGAGAGGTGGTACAGGTCCATCAGGAAGCGGGCGTTGCCGAGCCCGGTCGCCGCGTTCACCTTGTCCACGACCTCGATCGCGCCCGGCGCGCTGACGATGGGGCACAACGGGGACTCGGGCCTGTTCAGCGCCTCGATCAGCAGGGTGGCGCCGATCCGGTCCGCGGCGCGCGCCGCGAGCCCGAGGTTCTCCAGCGCGAGCGCGTCCTGCTCCGCGGGGTCCACGCCCTCGACCCGGTTGCCGTAGAGCGCGTTGAGCGCGCGGCAGCCGAGCGAGTCGGCGAAGTCCACGGCCACGTCGACGTTGGCGCGGAACCGCTCGGACTCCTCGCCGGGCAGGGACAGGGCGCCGCGGTCGGGCCCCGGCAACTGCCCCGCGTAGAAGTTGAGCCCCACGAGCCGCACGCCCGCGTCCTCGATCGCGCCGCGCAGGGCGTCGAGGTCGGAGCGCCCGGGGACGGGCGCGTCGACCCAGGGCCACCACAGCTCCACGGCAGTGAAGCCCGCCGCAGCGGCGGCCGCCGGGCGGTCGAGAAGCGGCAGCTCGGTGAAGAGGATCGACAGGTTCACATTGAAGCGCTGATCGGCGTATCCCATGACAGCGGCGGCGCTCCTTCCGTATCTCGGAAGTTCCATTCTGCTTTACGGAAAGAGCCTGCGATGGGGCGCCGCCCCTTGTCAAGGGGGCCGCACCTCGTGGCGGGCGGCCGTGAACGAGCAGCCACGAACGGGAGGAGAGCGCACCCATGCGCATCTGGCACCAGAGCTTCACCGTCCTTGAGGACGTCCCCGGCTACGCCGCGTTGCTCGCGGAGCACGCCGCCGCGGTCGTGCGGCCCGGCACCGAGGTCGTGCTGCACGGCCTGCGCCCGGGGTCGTATCCCGCCGGCTACCCGGGCGACCACATCAGGTACTCCTACCTCCAGCGGTGCCACGCACAGCAGTTCGTCGAGGGGGCGCTCAGGGCCGAGGCCGAGGGCTACGACGCGGTGTTCCTCGCGACCATCCCCGACATCGCGCTGGAGGACATCCGCGCCCTGTTGTCCATCCCCGTGATCGGCTACGGCCAGGCGTCGCTGCTCGTCGCGGCGTCGCTCGCGCCCCGCGTCGGCATCGTGAGCTTCATCGAGGAGCTGCGCCCCCAGCTCAGGCGCAACGCCGAGCTGTACGGGCTCGGCCGCCTCCTCGGCCCCGTGGTCGGCATCGACGCCTCGCTTGGCGACGTCACGGCCGGGTACGAGGACCCGCAGCCGCTGATCGGGGCCGTCAGGGCGGCGGCCCGCGAGGCGATCGCCGACGGGGCGCGCGCCGTCATCCCGGGCGAGGGCCCGCTCAATGTGTTCCTCGCCGCGCAGGGGCTGCACGACGTGGACGGCGTGCCGCTGATCGACTCCGTCGCCGCGGGGCTGAAGTTCTGCGAGCTGCGGGTCGACCTCGCGCGCTCCGCGGGTCTGAAGCCCGCCCGCGGCGGCCTCTACCACGACCGTCCCCCCGCCGGGCTCCTGGACGCCGTCCATGCGTTCTACGGGCGATGACCGCGCCCCCGCGCCAGCCGCGCCGCCCTCCCGTGCCGCCGCTTTTCGTTAGGGTCGTCGCGCAATGGCGGGGCGGTCGGCGCACGCCTGGCGGAGCGGAAGCCTGGGGAGAACAGTGCGATTGAGAGTCGAGTTCACGACGGAGCCCTTCGACCTCGACGAGCCCCCGGGGCACGCGCTCGTCGCCCGTGAGGTCATCGCGGGCGCCCGGCTCGACGCGGTCGACGTGGGGCCGTTCGGCAACACCGCGGAGGGCGAGGAGTCCGCCGTGCTCACGGCCGTGGCCGATGTGCTGCGCCGCACCATCGACGCCGGGGCCACCCGGGTCTCCCTCCAGGTCAGCGTCGTCGGCCCCGGCGGCGCCGGTACCGGGGAGCGGCCCGCGGGCGGCGGGGAGGGGGAGCGTTGAGCGGCCGCGCCGAGGTGCCCGACGACGACTTCGTGCGCGCGGTCAGACCCCTGGTCGACGCGGTGGGCGGCGAACTCCTCGACCCCGCGCGGGCCGCGGCGGACGACGTGGTGCTGCGCTGGGAGGGCAGGGCGGCGGTCGCGGTGCGGCTGCCCAGGCTCGGCGAGTCCCTCGACCGCATCCTGGAGTCCCTGGCCCGCGGCCACGGGCGGCCCCTCGCCGATCTCGACCGCAGGACCAAGCAGGAGGTCGTACGCACCCTGGAGGCCCGCGGCGCCTTCTCCGTGCGCCACGGCGTGGAGACGGTGGCATCGGCCCTCGGCGTCAGCCGCTTCACGATCTACAACTACCTCAACCGGGAGAAGTCCCCCGAAGGGGAGTAACGCCGCCCCCGCGGCGCGCGAGCGGTCGAAGCCCCCGGTGGGGCGCCCGCCCGCCGTGGTGACGGCGGCGGAGTCCGGCCGAAATTTCAACAAACTGTTGACGATGCTCGCTCCAGGGTATTTCCTGTGCGCATCCCCGAACCCGCTTACGGCCAGGAAGGCGTGCCATGGGCGACCCAGAGGACACCGCCCCCACCGGCCTCGACGCGTTCAACGCGCTGGACGGGCCACGGGCGGCGAGCGCACTGCGGGAGGTCTGCGCCGCCGACGCGTGGATCGCCGCCGTCCGCGACGGCCGCCCGTACCCGGGCAGCACGGACGTGTACGCGGCGAGCGACACGGCCACGGCGGCCCTCACGGACCCCGGCCTCGACCAGGCCATGGCCGCCCACCCCCCGATCGGCCGCCCCACCCCGGGCGACCCGGCCTCCGCCCGCGAGCAGCGCGGCATGGCGGGCGCGCCCGAGCACCTCAGGGCGCGCATGCTGGAGCTGAACCTGGCCTACCAGGAGAGGTTCGGCCATGTCTTCCTGATCTGCGCCACGGGGCTGAGCGCCGCCGACATGCTCACCGCCCTCACCGCGCGCCTCGGGAACACCCCGGAGCGGGAGCGGGAGGCGGTACGCGTCGAACTCGGCAGGATCAACCGCCTCAGGCTCGCCCGGCTCCTGGGCGACGACACCCCCACCGCCGAGGAGGCCCCGAAGTGACCGCCCACGCCACGGTCTCCACCCATGTCCTGGACACCAGCGCGGGCCGTCCCGCGGCCGGGGTGCCCGTGACCCTCTCGGCCCGCGCGGACGGCACCGACTGGACGCGGCTCGGCGCCCGCGCCACCGACGCCGACGGCCGCTGCGCCGACCTCCCGGCGCCGCCCGCGGGGACCACCCACGTCCGCCTCGAATTCGCCACGGACGCCTATCTCGCCGCCCGGACACCCGCGGCGGACGACCGCGCCGCCACCGGCGCGAACCCCCCGACCACCACCCAGGCCGCGCCCGGCGGCCCGCCGTCCGAGAGACAGCAGGACGCCCCCCGCACCAGGGACAGCGGCGTGTTCTTCCCCGAGGTCGCGGTGGTCTTCGCCGTGACACCCGGCGAGCACTACCACGTACCGCTGCTGCTCAACCCGTTCGGCTACTCCGTATACCGAGGGAGCTAGCAGGCATGACCGACACGTCCCGCACCCCGGCCGCCGCCCCCGCAGGGCGGCCCGCACTGCTCGGGCAGAACCAGTACGGCAAGTCGGAGAACCGCGTCGTGCGCATCACCCGCGACGGCGGTGTCCACCACATCAGGGACCTCAACGTCTCGGTGGCGCTCTCCGGCGACATGGACGACGTCCACTACTCCGGCTCCAACGCCAGCGTCCTCACCACCGACACCACCAAGAACACCGTGTTCGCTTTCGCCAAGAAGCACGGCATCGACTCGCCCGAGCAGTTCGGCATGGCGCTCGCCCGGCACTTCGTCACCTCCCAGGAGTCGATACACCGCGCCCGCATCAGGATCGAGGAGTACGCCTGGGACCGCATCGAGTCCTCGGCGGCCGACGACGTCAGGCACTCCTTCGTCCGCGCGGGCCGGGAGACCCGCACCGCCCAGGTCACCTTCGACGGCGCCGGCTGGGAGATCGTCGGCGGGCTCAGGGACCTGGTGGTGCTGAACTCCACCGACTCCGAGTTCTGGGGCTACGTCAAGGACCCGTACACCACACTCCCCGAGACCAGGGACCGGGTGCTGGCCACCGAGGTGACCGCCTGCTGGCGCTACGGCTGGCCGGGCGCGGCGGTGGGCGAGCCCGACTGGGAGGAGTCGTACCGGCTCGTACGCGGCCATCTGCTCGCCGCGTTCGCCGACACCTACTCGCTCTCGCTCCAGCAGACCCTGTACGAGATGGGCGCCCGGGTCGTCGACGCCCGCCCCGAGGTCGACGAGATCCGCTTCTCGCTCCCCAACAAGCACCACTTCCTGGTGGACCTCGAACCCTTCGGCCTGGAGAACGACAACGAGGTGTACCTCGCCGCCGACCGCCCCTACGGGCTCATCGAGGCGACCGTGCTGCGGGAGGGCGCCGACGCCCGCATCCCCGTGGACATGACCAACCTCTGACCGGCAGCCCCGGCGCCCCGCGCGCCGCCCGTGCGCACCGGCACCGCCCGCCCGCTTGGAAAGAAGGAACCCGCCATGGCAGCAGCCCCCGCCCGGCGCACCGTCATCGAGCACTGCGCCGTCGCGACCGTGGACGCCGCCGACACCGAGTACGCCGAGGGACATGTCGTCGTCGCGGACGGCCTCATCGAGTCCGTCGGGCCCGGGCCCGCCCCCGGGGGCCTCGCGGGTGTCGAGCGGCGCGTCGACGCCACCGGGCACCTCGCGACCCCAGGACTGGTCAACACCCACCACCACTTCTACCAGTGGATCACCCGGGGCCGCGCCACGGACAGCAACCTCTTCGACTGGCTCGTGGCCCTCTACCCGGTGTGGGCGCGCATCGACGAGCCCATGGTGCGGGCCGCCGCCCAGGGCTCCCTCGCGATGATGGCCCGTGGCGGCGTCACCACCGCCGCCGACCACCACTACATCTACCCGCGCGGCACCGGCGACCTGTCCGGCGCGATCATCGACTCGGCCGCCGCGACCGGCGTCAGGCTCACGCTGGCCCGCGGCTCCATGGACCTCGGCGAGTCCGACGGCGGGCTGCCGCCCGACTTCGCGGTGGAGTCCCTCGACGACGCGCTCGCGGCCACCGCCGAGACCGTCGACCGGCACCACGACCCCGCGCCCGACGCCATGGTCCAGGTCGCGGTGGCGCCCTGCTCCCCGTTCTCCGTCTCCACCGAACTCCTCAGGCAGGGCGCGGAGTTGGCCAGGAGCAAGGGGGTGCGGCTGCACACCCACGGCTCGGAGACGGTGGAGGAGGAGAAGTTCTGCCACGAGAAGTTCGACATGGGCCCCACCGACTACTTCTCCTCCACGGGCTGGCTCGGCGAGGACGTGTGGATGGCGCACTGCGTCCATATGAACGACTCCGATATCGACGCCTTCGCCCGCACCGGTACCGGCGTCGCCCACTGCCCCTCGTCCAACGCCAGGCTCGCCGCGGGCATCGCCCGGGTGCCCGACCTGCTCGCCCGCGGGGTGCCCGTCGGCCTCGGCGTGGACGGTACGGCCTCCAACGAGGCGGGCGAACTCCACACGGAACTGCGCAACGCCCTGCTGGTGAACCGCCTCGGCCCGCACCGCGAACGCGCCCTGACCGCCCGTCAGGCGCTGCGCCTGGGCACCGCGGGCGGCGCCAGGGTGCTGGGCAGGCAGCGGCACATCGGGTCGCTCGAACCGGGCAAGCAGGCCGACCTCGTGCTGTGGCGCATGGACACGGTGGCGCACGCCTCCATCGCCGACCCGGTCACCGCGCTCGTCTTCGGCGCCCCGGCGCCGGTGACGCTGTCCCTCGTCGGCGGGCGCCCGGTGGTGGCGGACGGTGTGCTGTCGCGCGTGGACGAGTCGGAGATTGCGGCGGCCACCCGCCGCGAGGCCCGCCGCCTCGCGGAACTCGCCTGAGCCGGGGCCCGGCCCCGAACGCCTGTCCCGGTACGGGCGTTGAGACTTCCGGCTCCCGGGGGACGGCCCGGGTCCGGAGGGGGCCGCCCGGGGGTGTGTCCCACCCCCCGGCGGCCGCCCGGGGCGGCCGGTATGAGACCCGGCCGCCCCGCACCCCGCCTCCTCAGGCCCGCCGCGGCGACGCCAGCAGATACCGCCGCCCGATGCGCCGGTCGGTGTGCTCGCCCGGCTGCCAGCCCGCGGCCGCCAGCGCCGCGGCGCAGCCGCGCAGCGCCGCCGGGTCTGTGGTGTGCACGGCGACGGCCTCGGGCTGGGCCGTGGTGGTGACCCGGTAGCCCTCGGTGCCCGGCCCCGCGGGCTCGCAGCCCGCCGCCTCCAGGGCGAGCGCCGCCGCCTCGGGGAGGTGCGCGCGCTCCCAGCCGCAGGGCCGGTCGGTGGCGCCGTCCGGGTGTGTCATACGGCGCAGCTCCACGAGGCCCTGCCACGCGCTGCGCACCTGACGCGCCCGGCCGGGCCCGCCGCCGGGATCGTCCGCGCCGCCGAGCCGCGCCGCGAACACCCCGCCGCCCGCCGCACCGGCCCCGGCCCCGGCGGCGGCATCGGTGGCCGCACCCGCCGCACCCGCCGCACCCGCCGCGCCTGCCTCACTTGGCTCACCCGCCTCGCCCGCAGCCTCCCGTATCCGCTGCCCCGCGGGTGTCAGGAAGACGTCGTGCGGGGGCCTGGGGTGCCGGAACGCCAGCTTCAGCCTGACCAGCGCGGCGAGTTGCGCCTCCGCGCCGCGCAGCCGTCCCGTCCCCGGCTCCGCCGCCTCCACGAGACGCCGCTGCGCGGCCGTCGGCCCCCGCGCCATCCGCCCACCTTCCGTCGATCGCCGCCCACAGGACCCGTAAGGCTATGCGGACGGTCTGACATTCCAGTCCGCGACGACCGGCCGCCCGTGCTCGGTGCTGAGGCGGGACACCGTGCCGGTGCCGAGCTGGAACAGGGCGCCACCGGACGGCGGGAGGCCGAGTCTGCGGGCCGTGAGCACCCGCAGGAAGTGCCCGTGCGCCACCAGGACGACATCGCCGTCGCCGTCCGCGAGCGCGGCGTCCACCCGGCCGAGCATCCGGTCGGCGCGGGCCCCGACCTCCTCGGGGCTCTCCCCGGGGTGCCCCGGCGGCCCGGGTGCCACCCCGTCGGTGAAGAGGAACCAGCCGGGCCTGGTGCGGTGGATCTCGGCGGTGGTGACCCCCTCGTAGGCGCCGTAGTCCCACTCGGTGAGATCGGGGTCCACGCGCGCCCGCGCAAGACCGACGAGCGCCGCGGTCTCCCGGGCGCGCAGCATCGGGCTGGTGAAGCAGGCCGCGATCCGGTGTTCCGCGAGCATCGGCGCGAGCGACTCGGCGCGCTCCCGGCCGTCCGCGGTGAGGGGGAGGTCGGTCCAGCTCGTGTGCCGTCCCGAGCGGGACCACTCGGTCTCCCCGTGCCGTACGAGCAGCAGATCGCCCATGAAACCCGTCCTTCCGTCGAGCCGCACACCGGACCCGGGGCCCGGCCGCACCAAGCGTCGCATCCGTCGTCCCACGACACCGGCAGGGGCGCACGGGGGCGCTGCCGGTCGGGCTACTGCCGGTACCCGGAGAGGAAACGCCCGATCCTGCTGATGGCCGCGTCGAGGTCGTCCACCCGGGGCAGGGTGAGGATGCGGAAGTGGTCGGGGCGTGGCCAGTTGAAGCCCGTGCCCTGCACCACCTGGATCTTCTCCCTGAGCAGCAGGTCGAGGACGAACCTCTCGTCGTCGTGGATCGGGTGCACGGCCGGGTCGATCCGGGGGAACGCGTACAGCGCGCCGCGGGGCTTCACGCACGACACCCCGGGGATCTCGTTCAGCCGCTCCCAGGCGCGGTCGCGCTGCTCGTGCAGCCTGCCGCCCGGCGCGGTCAGCTCGTGGATGGACTGCCTGCCGCCGAGGGCCGCCTGGATGGCGTACTGCGCGGGCGCGTTCGGGCACAGGCGCATCGAGGCCAGCATCGACAGGCCCTCCAGATAGTCGCGCGCGTGCTGCCGCGGTCCCGTGACGACCAGCCAGCCGGAGCGGAAGCCCGCGACCCGGTACGTCTTCGAGAGCCCGCAGAACGTCAGCACCACCAGGTCGGGGGCGAGCGCGGCGGCGCAGTGGTGGACGGCGCCGTCGTAGAGGATCTGGTCGTAGATCTCGTCGGCGAACACCATGAGCTGGTGGCGGCGGGCGAGGTCGAGGATGCCCTCGACGATCTCCTTCGGGTAGACGGCGCCTGTGGGGTTGTTGGGGTTGATGATCACCACGGCCTTGGTCCGCGAGGTGATCTTCGACTCCAGGTCGGCGAGGTCCGGGTACCAGTCGGCGCCCTCGTCGCACAGGTAGTGCACCGCCTTGCCGCCCGCGAGCCTGGTCACCGCCGTCCACAGCGGGAAGTCGGGGGCCGGCACCAGGATCTCGTCGCCGTCCTCCAGCAGCGCCTGCACCGCCATGGAGACCAGCTCCGACACGCCGTTGCCGAGGAAGACGTCGTCCACGTCCACGGGGAGGCCGAGCGTCTGGTAGCGCTGCGCCACGGCGCGCCGTGCGGACAGCACCCCGCGCGAGTCGGTGTAGCCGTGCGCGTTCGGCAGCATCCGGATCATGTCCTGGACGATCTCCTCGGGCGCCTCGAAGCCGAACAGCGCCGGATTGCCGGTGTTCAGCCGCAGCACGCTGTGCCCGGCCTCCTCCAGCGCGTCCGCCTGCTCGATGACGGGCCCCCGGATCTCGTAGCAGACGTCGCTCAGCTTGCTCGACTGCCGGAACTCCATGCGCTGTGCCTCCAGATCCGTGCGAACACGCGGGCCTTCGCCCCTGTGACACGTGCGCCTCACGCGTCCCACTTGGTTTTACCAAGCTGGCACTTGGAAAGTCCAACGATGTGTCTAGACTGCGACTCATGCCACGTCAGTCGACACACCGCGCGGAGCGCCGCCGCTACGACCAGTACTGCGGCGCGGCCCGCGCGCTGGACGCCGTAGGGGACCGCTGGACCCTGCTCGTCGTCAGGGAACTCCTCGCCGGGCCCCGCCGTTACACCGACCTCCACGCCGATCTGCCGGGCGTCAGCACGGATGTGCTCGCCTCCCGGCTCAGGGACATGGAGCGCGACGGCGTCGTCTCGCGCAGGCGGCTGCCCCCGCCCGCCGCCGCGTCGGTGTACGAGCTGACGGACCGCGGCCAGGCGCTGCTGCCGGTGCTCACCGCGCTCTACGCGTGGGGTTCGCGCGAGTTGGCCGAGCCCCGCCCCACGGACGCCGTGCGCGCCCACTGGCTGGCGCTGCCGCTGCGGGAGCGGCTGGCCGCCGAGGGCGGCTCGGGGCTCGTCGAAGTCCGCCTCGACGAGGGCGCGTTCGGCGCGTACGGCGCCTTCCACCTGTGGCTGCCGCCCGACCCCCGGGTCTACGCCGAGGGCCCTGCGCCCGGGGCGCCCGACGCACGCGTGATCCTGGACAGCCCCACCGCGGTCGCCCTCACCGCGGGCGAGACCACCCTCGCCGAGGCGGTACGGGCGGGCCGCGCCAAGGTCGAGGGGGAGGGTGGCCCGGCGGCGGCCCTGCGCGGCGACTGACCGGCTCCACCGGCCCGCCCGCCGCGCGCCGCGGACACGCCGAGGGGCCCGGAGCAGCGCAGCTCCGAGCCCCTGACGTACCGTCAATTCACTCTTGTATGAGTGCCGTTCGGGCGGTCAGCCGCGTCGCCTCGCGAACCGGAAGCCGCCCACCCCGGTCAGCGCGGCGAGCGCGCCGCCGCCCGCGGTCCAGGCCCAGCGGTCGGTGGCCAGGCCCGAGGACCAGCCGTCCTCCGGCTTGCGCTCACCGGACGCGAGGGCGCTCGCCGCCAGCGGCTCGACATGGCCGCCGACGGCGTGCGCGCCGCCCGCCGGGTGCCCCGCCACCGACACCGAGGCGTCCACCGGGAGCCCCAGCGCCGACGGCGGGGCGTCCACCGCGGTCAGCCGGACGTAATACGTGCCCGGCAGCGGGTCGTTGGCCCAGGGCTCGGCCCAGCCGCGCACCGGCCGCAGCGTGCACGCGAGCGAGACGGACGTGGCGCCCTCCGCCACCTTCCGCGTCCCCGCCCCGTACATGCACGACTGGCGGCGGCGCAGCCCGTCGTAGACGTCGATCTGCCAGGTGGAGCCGGCGACCGCGGACGGCACCTTCACCTCGGCGCGCACCGTGGGCCGCTGGCCCTGGTCGGCCGGGAACGACCAGTACAGGTAGTCGCCCGAGGACGCGCTCGCGGTGGCCGTCTGCCCGTCGGGGATGGCCGTGGCGGTGCGGAACGAGGTGCCCGCCTCGGTGGGGGCGTCGTCGGACGACGACGCCGAGTCCGAGGGCGAGGGCGACGCGTCGTCCGCGGCGGCGGGCCAGGAGGCGCCCCACAGCAGCGCCCCCAGGGCGAGCAGGGTGCCCGCGGCGGCCGCGGCCCTGTGCATGATCCGCATCAGTGGTCCCTTCCCTGGAAGCCGCCGCGCCCCGGGCCCGGCGTGCCGAGCCGCGAGAGGAGGCCGAGCAGCAGCCCGAGCACGAGCCCGGCCGCCGCCAGCGTCCCCAGCAGCCACCAGCCGCGCCCGAGGCCGAACGCGGCCACGTCGGAGGCGGCGTCGGGGCCGTCCACCACGTCGACGGTCAGCTCGACGGGCAGGCCCGGTGTGGTCTTCACGGACGCCGGGGCCGAGTAGGAGTTGCTGACCTGGAGGCAGACCGTCTCGGGCGCGTCGTCCTCGTCGTCGTCGGCCTCGGGCTTCGGGTAGCGCAGCCCGGTGGAGATCACGTCGGTGCGGCCGTCACCGGCCTCCGAGCCGCGTACGATCTCCCGCCCCGACCTGGTCATGGCCCGCAGCAGCACGCCGTAATCCTTGTTCACCGGCCGGTCGGCGGACACGCTGACGGCCGCGCGCAGCTCCTTGCCGCCCTCCAGGCTCACCTTGTACCAGCGGTGCTGCCCGAAGCTCTCCCGGTCGCTGTAGAGGCCGGGCTTCAGCTCGGGCGCGCTCGCGCAGTCGGCGGCGCCGTCGACCCCGGTCGGGGTGGCGACGGGGTCGGCGGTGCGGTCGACCAACTGGCCTACGCGGTCCGACAGTTCCTCACGGTGCCGGACGGAGGTGTAGGTGCCGCCGGTGGCCTCCGCGATGCAGATGAGCTGGTCGCGGGTCTTGGCGTCGGGCACCAGGCCCAGGGTGTCGATGACCAGGTGGATGCCCTTGGCGGCGAGCTGCCGCGCCACCTCGCAGGGGTCGAGCGGCGGGCAGGTGTCCTCGCCGTCGCTGATCAGCACGATACGGCGGGAGCCTTCGCCGCCCTTCAGGTCGTCGGCGGCCTGCTGGAGCGCGGGTCCGATCGGGGTCCACCCGGTCGGCGCGAGCGTGGCGACGGCGGCCTTCGCGTCGGTGCGGTCCAACGGGCCCACGGGGTAGAGCCGTTCGGTGTCCTTGCAGCCCGTCTTGCGGTCGTCGCCCGGGTAGTTGGCGCCGAGTGTGCGGATGCCGAGTTCGACGTCCTCGGGGGTGGCGTCCAGCACCTCGTTGAACGCCTGCTTCGCGGCGGCCATCCGGCTTCCGCCGTCGATGTCGCGGGCGCTCATGGAGCCGCTGACATCCAGCACGAGGTCGACCTTGGGGGCGGGCTTGTCGGCGGGTTCACCATCGGCGGCGTACGCCCCCGAAGGCAGTCCGACGCTCAGAACGGCGAACAGCGCGCACAGCACCGCCACCGCTCGTTGTCTTATGATCATTCGGCGGATCTTATGGGTCCCGGCCCGTTGATTGCGAGCTGACGCCTCGTCAGGTCCCTTGTGGCCGCCGGTGGTTCACGGCTCCGTACACCACGCCGCGGCGGCGAGCCTCAGCCGGCGGCGAGGCCGCCCAGCAGGCGGGCCGCGGGGCCCGGGGAGATCAGCCACTTGAGATGGCTGCCGGGGAGGGTGTGGACGTCGTACGGGTTCTGCGGGGTCAGGGCGTCGCCCTCGCGGATCAGGCGGTCCTGGAGGGCCGGTGGCAGGCTCGCGTCGTCGGTGAGGCGTACGTACGTCCTCGGGATGCGGCCCCAGGTGGCGGCCTGGGCGCGGTGGGCCGCCGTACCGGCGTCGGTGTTCTCGTCGGGCTGGAGGGTGCTCAGGAACGCCAGGAACTCGTCGTCGGTGCCGTCGGCGAGGAAGGCGGCCTTGAGCGCGGCGAGCGCCTTCGGGTCCGCGGTGCGGAAGTTGACCCGCAGCAGGCCGAGTTCGGCCGGGTTGCCGACCGCGGCGAGGGCCAGTGAGGCGGGGTCGACACCGGCCATCTCCGGCTCCGCGTAGTAGGCCGCGGCGTCCAGGTCGACCGGGCACCAGGACGAGACGTACACGAGGCGGTCGATGAGGTCGGGCCGTGCGTTGGCCGCGGCGGTCGCCGTGATGCCGCCGCGGCTGTGCGACACCAGGATCACCGGGCCGTTGCGCTTCGCCCGCTCCAGCACCCCGACGAGGTACGCGGCGTTGTCGTCGAGCGTGACACCCCTGATCGCGCCGGGCGCCGCGGCGAGCCCTGCGGCGTCCTGCGGGGCCTGGTAGGCGCGCGGGTAGGTGGCCGTGAACCCGTGGCCCGGCAGGTCGACGGCGGCCGAGCGGTGCCCGAGCAGGCCCAACTCCGCCTGGAGCGGCGCGAAGGAGAACGAGTTGGCGAAGGCCCCGTGGACCAGGACGAAGGTCGGTGGCATCGGCTCCCCGCTCCCCGGCCGTCACCGCGGCCTCGTCGGCGGCCGCGCCGTCGCGGCGGGCCTGCCCACAGGCTACGGCTTGCGCGCCACCCCGCTCCCGGCGTGCCCGCCGCCCGCGACCTCGATGGACGTGGAGAGGTCGGGCCGCCACTCGGCGGTGGGCACCACTCCCGGCTCGACGAGTTCGAGCCCGTGGAAGTACTCGCCGATCCGGTCGAGGGAGCGCAGATGGTAGGTGTTCACCGACTCGCTGTTGTAGGCCGCGACCGCCGCCTTCAGCCGCTCGTTGGTGTCGGTGCCGTCGCTCAGCGCCAGATAGCTTCCGGACGGCAGCGCCGACACCAGGGTGTCCACGATCCCGGTGGGGTCCTCCTCGTCGGAGATCTGCCCCATGATCGCCACCATGGTCAGCCCGATGGGCCGGCTGAAGTCCAGGGTCTTCTTCGCCTCTTCGATGATCCGCCCGGGGTCGCGCACATCGGCGTCCACATACGCGCAGGCCCCCTCGGGGGCGCTCTTGAGCAGCGCCCGCGCATGAGTGAGCACCAGCGGGTCGTTGTCGACGTAGACGATCCGGCTCTCGGGCGCGATGCGCTGCGCCAGTTCGTGGGTGTTGTCGGCGGTGGGCAGGCCCGTACCGACATCGAGCAGTTGCCGGATGCCGACGGTGCCCACCAGATAGCGCACGGCGCGGGCGAGGAAGTGCCGCTGGAGCCGCGCCACGGCGGTGAACTCGGGGAAGGTCTTGAGGATCATCTCCCCGATCTCGGAGTCGGGCGGGTAGTTGTCCTTGCCTCCGAGCAGGAAGTTCCACACGCGGGCGGAGTGGGGGCGGTCGGTCTGGAGCCTGGCCTTGAGGTCATCGGGAGGAACGCTCATGGTGAGAGCTTCACACACGGTGAGGCGCCGGGGCCAGGCAACTCCCGCACCCGTCGACCGTGTTCACCCACTCCGACGCACCCGCCCCCCCATGTGGCTGGCAGTCAGCTAACCGGGCGTCAGCCGTCCGCCGCACTCGATGTTCCTGCTGTGCACCTCCACCACTCCGGGCTCGGCGAGCGCGGCGGGCAGGGGCGTGCGGCCGGAAGGGGGCCCGGGGTGTCGGCGCGGAGGCGGGGGAGGGGTTCTGGCCGGGGGCCTTGGCGGGTGTGGTCGTCGAGGTCATACGGCCATGCGGGCGGGCGGTGGCGCACGGTGCTGGCGGTCTGCGGACGTGGCTGTCGGCGGTGTGTGCTGCTCGGCGGAGGCGGAGGCGGAGGCGGTGGGCGTGGCGGGCGTGTTGGGTGTGGCTGCGGGCGAGGGGCGGCGGAGGTGGTGGGGGCGGCTCGGGCGCCGGGTGGTGGCTCCGGCTGGCTCTCTCACTTCTTGCGTTCGCCGTAGGCGGCCCTGCTGGCCTCGATGTCCGCGATGTGCTCAAGTGCCCAGTCGGCCAGGGCGAGCGCGGGCGGGATGAGGCTGCGCCCGGTCTCCGTCAGCGCGTACTCGACCCTCGGCGGCACCTCCGCGTACGCCGTCCTCGACACCAGTCCGTCGCGCTCCAGCTTGCGCAGGGTCAGCGTCAGCATCCGCTGCGAGATGCCGGGGATCTGCCGCTGGAGATCGCCGAAGCGCAGCCGCTCGCGGTCGAGGGTCGCCACGATCAGCAGCGTCCACTTGTCGCAGATCCGGTCGAGCACGGCGCGTACGGTCCGCCCCTCGTCGCCCCGGATCATGCAGGTGTGCCGGTACCGCCACATGCCGTCCCCCGGTGTCTCACGCACATCCGTGTGCCTTTTGTAAGCCTCTTCGCGGTGACCCATCATGAGCCCACTTACGGATGGTAACCATCGAGCTGGGGGCCCCTGTGACCGTCGCATACTGGATCGTCGCCGCGCTGACCGCGGTGTTCTACGGGTACGCCGGAGGCAAGAAGGTCCTCCAGGACCGGGAGGCGCTGCGCCCCATGATGGGCTGGGTCGACCGCGTCCCGCTGCCCGCCGTCCGCCTCATCGGCACCCTGGAGATCCTGGGCGCCGCGGGGCTCGTACTGCCGCCCCTGACCGGCATCGCCGCCCGGCTCGCCGTCGCGGCGGCGGTCGGCCTCGCCCTGATCCAGGTGGGCGGCATCACCCTCCACCTCTCCCGCGGCGAGGCCCGTCTGATCGGCCTCAACATCGCCCTGCTCGCGGCGGCGGGGGCGCTCGTCTGGCTGGGAACGACTTGGCTCTAGGCATACGCGCCCCGGTGAGGGGGTGTGCGCCGCGTGGGAACCGGGGGGTCAGGTGCCGGATCGGTCGAGGCCCAAGGACCCGGTCGACTGGGCGAGCCGGTCGCCGACGCCAGCGACGCCCGTGCACCGCTACCGCCGGAACAGCACCTGCCTGGCGCGGTGCACAAAGGCCCGCCCCGCCGGGTTGCCCGGCCCCGACTCGCGCCAGCCGAACACCAGTCGGCCACGCAGCGGCGGCTGGTGGATGGCGATCGAGTGCAGCCGGTCGGCCCTGGCCGCGGCGAAGTCGCCGGGCAGGATCGCCGCTCCCAGGCCGTGCGCGGCCAGTTGGACCAGGTGGTTCGGGTCGCTGGCCTCGAACGCGATCCTCGGTGCGAACCCGGCAGCGGCGCACGCCTCGTCGAGCCGGGCGCGCAGCCCGGTGCCGCGCGGCAGGCTGATCAGATTCCGGCCGCGCAGCGTGTCCAGCGGCATGGTGTCGTGCGCGGCCAGTTCGTGGTCCGGGGAGACCGCGGCCACGATCGACTGGTCGGTGATCACCTCAAGGCCGACGCCGTCCGGCCGGTCCGCGCCCACGCTGACGATCGCCGCGTCCAGGTCGCCGCTGCGCAGACCGGCGAGCAGGTCGTCGGAGTTGCCCTCGGACAGGGTGATCTCGACGGCCGGGTGGTCGCGGTGGAAACCGGCCAGCAGGCCGGGCAGATCCACCTCGTGCGAGGTCACCGTGCCGACCGCGACATGCCCGCGCAGCAGCCCGGTGAACTCGGCCACCGCCTCCCGCGCGCCCGCCACCGCGGCCAGCGCGGCCCGTGCGTAGGGCAGTACGGCCGCGCCTACCTCGGTCAGCCGGACCGTGCGCGCCGACCGGTCGAGCAGTTCCTGGCCGAGTTCCCTCTCCAGTCGGCGGATCTGTGCGCTCACCCCGGGCTGGGCCACGTGCGCCCTGTCCGCGGCGCGGGTGAAGTTGCGCTCCTCGGCCACCATGACGAAGTACTCCAACTGACGCAGTTCCATAACCAGAAATTCTAGTCACTAGACCAACTATTTCTTGGCCTTCTAGATCGGATCGGCGCAGAGTGGAGGGTGCCAGGAGAGAGGAGCCCGCCATGAGCGCACCGACCACCGCCGACCGGGAACCGGTCCGTACCCTCGACGACCTCGAAGGACCGGCCCCGGACGGCGCCGACGACTGCCCGGCGGTCGGGGCCGGGGCCCGGTGGCGGGCCCACTGCCCCAGGACCGGCGCGGGTGACCGGGCGGAACCGCGGGGCGCACGGTGACCGTGATCATCGCGGGGGCCGGGATCGGCGGCCTGACCGCGGCCCTGGCCCTGCACTCCGCCGGTATCGCCTCGACGGTGCTGGAGAGCGTGCGCGACCTGCGGCCGCTCGGCGTCGGGATCAACGTCCAGCCGCACGCCGTACGCGAGCTGATCGACCTCGGCCTCGGCGAGGACCTGGCCCGGATCGGCGTCGCCACCGCGGAGAACGTGTACTGCGACCGCACCGGCGCCATCCTCCACACCGAGCCGCGCGGCCTGGCCGCCGGGTACGCATGGCCGCAGTACTCCCTCCACCGCGGCAAACTGCAACTGCTCCTGCTGGACGCGGTACGCGACCGGCTCGGCCCCGACGCGGTACGCACCGGCACCCCCCTGCTCGGCTTCGACCAGGACCCCGGCCGGGTCGTGGTCCGGGTGCCCGGCGGGGAGCTGACCGGCGACGCGCTCATCGGCGCCGACGGGCTCCACTCGGCGGTGCGCCGCGCGCTGCACCCGGGCCCCGACCCGCTGCTCTGGTCCGGGGTGCGGATGTGGCGCGGGGTCACCGAGACCGGGCCGTTCCTGACCGGCCGGTCCATGGTGATCGCACGCGGCGCCCCGGGCACGGAACTGATCGCCTACCCGATCGGCCCCACCACGGTGAACTGGGTGGCCCAGGTGCAGACCGCCCCTGGCGGCCCGCTGCCGGGCGACGCCAACGGGAACCAGCCGGGCGACGTCGACGAGGTGCTGGCCCACTTCGGGGACTGGGACCTGGGCTGGCTGGACGTGCCCGCCCTCATCGGGCACCACACGCGGCTCCTCGAATACCCCATGGTCGACCGCGACCCGCTGCCGGACTGGGGCACCGGCCGGGTCACCCTGCTCGGCGACGCCGCCCACCCCATGTACCCGGTCGGCGCCAACGGCGCGTCCCAGGCGGTCATCGACGCCCGCGTGCTCGCCGACGAACTCTTCCGCGACCTGCCGGGCGGCCTCGCCCGCTACGAACAGGCACGGCGTACCGCCACGGCGGCGATCGTGGACGCGGGCCGCGGAATGCAGCGCACCTGGCACATACGGTCAGGACCGGAACTCGCCAGGATCACCGACGACTACCGGCGAACCACCACCGCCGACGCACCCAGGAGAGACTGACATGGCCACCTTCGTCCTCATCCCCGGCGCCTGCCACGGCGGCTGGTGCTTCGACGACGTGTGCGAGCGGCTGCGCCGACACGGACACGACGCCCGCCCGCTCACCCTGACCGGGCTCGGCGAACGCGCACACCTGCGGCACGCCGGAGTCAACCTGGACACCCACATCCAGGACGTCGTCGCCCATCTGACCACCGAACGCATCGAGAACGCGGTACTGGTCGGCCACAGCTACGGCGGCACGGTGATCAGCGCGGTCGCCGACCGGGTGCCCGAACGCGTCGACTCACTGGTCTACCTCGACGCGTTCGTGCCCGCCGACGGCGACTCCTGCTGGCGGATGACCAACGACGAGCAGCGCGCCTGGTACCAGGACGTCGACGAGACGGGACACGGCGTCAGACCGCTCCCGTTCTTCGACCCGCGCGCCACCCCCCACCCGCTCGCCTCGCTCACCCAGCCGGTGCGGCTGACCGGTGATCCCGGCCGGTTCCGCCGCCGCGACTACGTCTACGCCACCGACTGGCCCACCGGTTCGCCGTTCGAGCCCACGTACCGTCGGCTGAAGGACGACCCGGCCTGGCACGTGCACCCCCTGGACTCCCGCCACAACATCATGCGGGACGCCCCGGACGAACTGCTGGCGATCCTGCTGGGTTCCCTGTCGGACGAGGAGAGTTGAGGAACCGCTGCCGTCACCCACGTCAGGGACAGCGCGGCGGTGGCGGCCCGGCTTGACTGAGCCCCGCCGAACGAACCCGGTGCGACCGGGGGAGAGGAGGGGCAGGGGGAGTGCTCGGCCGTTTTCCGCGGAGGGGAGTGGTCAGGCAGTGCTCAGTGAAGGGGGAGCGGTCGGCCTGTTCTCAGCGGGCGAAGTGCCGTTCCGCCGCCTCAAGCCGGGGCACCGGCACGCCCCGCCGCCGCGCCTCCGCCAGGGTGTCCCGGCAGATCTCACGGGGCTCCTCCGCCCCGGGGTCGGACTGCGCCGCGAACAGCGTCCGCACCGGGGCGAAGTGCACGGTCAGCCAGGCCAGGGCGGGGGCGGTCAGCCAGGCGGGCGCGTGGAACGCGAGCACACTGGCCCGATGGCGCCGTAGGTCCACCCCGCGCGCCGCGACGAGCGGCAGCAGCTCACGGCCGGTCAGCAGCGCCTCGCGCAGGTCGCCCCTCGCCCCCGCCAGCGTGGCCAACGACCCCCGCCGCAGCCCCCGCGAGTTCAGACCGGCCCCCGCCACGAAGTGGAGCCACAGCCAGCCGCGGAAGTCGCGCTGCTCCCGCGGCCGGAACCCGGCCTCGCGGAACACCCGGCGCACCGCGCGCTCGTGCTCGGTCGGGGGCCGCCCGAAGGTGCCGAAGACGACCGAGGGCAGCACGGCCCCATGGAGCACCCCGTCCTCGCCGAAGCCGCCGCCCGCCTGCGGAAAGCCCCAGGCGACCTGGTCGCGGGGGAGGGCGCCGACCGCGTCCAGGGGCTCGTCCCACACGTTGCCGAAGACCAGCACAGTGGCCGCGCCCACGTGCGGCGCCAGGAACTCGGCCGCCGCGGCGAGCCGGTGGTGCTGCACGCTCAGCACGATCAGGTCGTAGCCGTGTCCGGCCTCCAACTCCTCCCGGAAGCGCACCGGCCACTTCTCCACGACGCGCCGCCCCCGCACCCGGCGGCGCGTGTCGAGCAGATCGAGGCCCACCGCCTCCCCGTACGCCGCCGCGCGGCCCGGGCGTACATAGAACTCGACGTCGTGCCCGGCCCGTTCCAGGGCCCAGCCGTACACGGTGGCGATCACGCCGCGGCCGAACATCAGGATCTTGATGGCACACCTCTCTGCGATACTGTGGAACTGGAGATCGTCTCCACTTGCCAAAAATATGGAGATGGTTTCCGTTTGTCAACGGGAGGTAGTGCATGACCGCCGCAAAGCCGCTGCGCGCCGACGCCCGGCGCAACCGCGACGCCCTGATCGCCACGGCCCGGGAGGTCTTCGAGACCGGCGACTACGACCTGCGCTTCGACGACTTCGCCCGCCTGGCCGGTGTCGGCACGGGCACCCTGTACCGCCACTTCCCCACCCGGGAGGCGCTGGCCGCGGCGGTCTACGACGAGGAGATCGCCACCCTGCGCGACCGCGCGGGACGGCTGCGGGACACGCTGCCTCCCGACGAGGCGCTTGCGGCGTTCCTGCGGGGCATGGTCGACCACATGCACGCCCACCAGGGCCTCGCCAGGACGCTGGCCGCACTGATGGCCGCCGGCTCCGACGCCCTCGCCGAGGGCAGCAGGGCGCTGGAGCGCACCGTCGGGGACCTGGTCGCGGCCGCCGTGGCGGACGGCACCGTCCGCGACGACGTGGGCGCCGGTGCCGTCATGATGGCGCTGCACGGTATCGGCGCGGCCCGCGACCGCCCCGACTGGCGGGCCGAGGCCGAGGACGTGGTCACCCTCCTGGTGGCCGGACTCCGCAGGCCCCCCGGCGACGCCGTCCGGCACGAGCACTGACGGCCCCCCGGTGCCGACGCCCGCACCCCGGCAACCGTCTCAACGCGACCGCGCCGACGCGGAGTCGGCCGCCAGCGCGGCGGCCAGGTCGCCGAGCCTGCCGAAGGCGCGCGCCATGCCCACATGGTCGCCGTAGTCGCGCGACTCGACGATCAGCCCGTCCCGCACCCGCACCACGAACACACACGGTACGGAGAACGGGGCGCCGCCCGCCGACCCCACATAGCGGAACTCGTACACGACGACCTCCGGGTCCCCGGTCTCGTGCACCTGCCCCACGGGCTCGAACCGCTCGACCCCGCGCGCCGCGCCCGGCGCGTCCGCGAAGTGCCCGCGCAGCTCGGCGCGGGTGCGCAGCGGGGTGTCCCCGGTGGGCGCGAAGGGGTGCCTGACATCGGTCCGCTCGGCGTAGTAGCCGGCGAGCCGGTCGAGCTGGTCCTCCCGTTCCCGCTCGGTGAGGTCGGCGCTGACGAGGCGGCTGACCCCGGCGGCGACGGCGCGGACGACGTCGGCGGGTGCGGACGGTCGTGACGGCATGGCTTCCCCCTGAACAAACGAAGTCTGGACTCCGTTCAGCGTAACGAAGTCCGGACTTCGGTTAAAGTCGGTGCCGGAGCCGAACGGGAAGAAGGGGGCTGCTGTCCGGGATGCGACAGGACGCACGCGAGAACCGGGAGCGCATCCTGGCCGAGGCGGAGGCGGTCTTCGGCGCGCAGGGCGCGGCCGGTTCGACCGAGGAGGTGGCCCGGCGGGCCGGTGTCGGCATCGCGACGGTCTTCCGGCACTTCCCGACCAAGGAAGAACTGATCGAGGCCGCGCTGCTGCGCCATTTCGACCAGCTCACCGAGCGGGCCCACACCCTGGCCGCCGAGACCGACCCGGCCACGGCCTGGCGCACGCTCGTACGGACGATGATCGAGACGGGCGCCACGAAACTGACGCTCGCCGCGAGGCTTTCGGACGGCCAGGGCCTGCCGACGAGCGCCACCGCCGCCTCGGACCGCCTCAAGGACGCGGTCGGCGAGGCGTTGCGCAGGGCGCAGCAGGCCGGGGTGGTACGGCCTTCGGCGACGGTGGAGGAGGTGTACCTGCTGATCCGGGGCCTGGCCCAGGTAACGGCGACGATGAGGACGCCTCCGCGGACGCTCTCCCGGGCCATCGACGTGATCCTGTCGGGCCTGACGTGAAACCCCCCGCCCGGCGTGACTGCCTCAGGGCTTCAGGTGCCGGAGGAAGGTGTGCCAGGGGTGGGCGTGAAAGGCGAGTTGGGAACCGCACCGGTTCTTGGAGTCGCGGACGCGGGTGGTCACGGGGGTGTGGGCCACCTCTACGCAGTCCGCGCCTTCCCCGCCGCTGTGGCTGCTCTTGTGCCAGTCGAGCTGTTGGTCGGTGATCATCGTCTGCCTGCCTGTGCGTCGGGGAGCTGCCTCAGAGGTCTGCAACGACATTCTCGATCAAGGCTACTGACTCTTTCACGGGGAGAGCGTTGCTCCGGATCGCCCCGTAGCAGATCTCCAGCATGCGGATCTCATAGAGATCGGAGACCAGTCGGTGAGTGCGTTGGACTTCGTTGTACGCCAGGACGTCGCCGCCTTGCAGACGCATGAGTTTGAAAGGGCCATCCAGCCCAGGATGGTCTTCGATGGTCATGGGGAGGACTTGGACGTCCACGTTCTTGAGGCGCACCACCTCCAGCACGTGTTCGAGCTGTGCCCGCATGACGTCTCTTCCGCCGATGAGGTGCCGCAACGACATCTCGTCCTGCACGAAGTGGAAGATCGGCGTGGCCTTGGCCGGGTCGATGATCCGCTGTCTGGCCATGCGCATGGCCAACAGGTTCTCCACTTCCGCGTCTTCGTAACGGGGCATTCGAGCCTCAAGTACGGCCCGCGCGTAGTCCGGTGTTTGCAGAAGGCCGTTGAGAGTGGTGTTGGTATAGGCGCGGATCTCCACGGAGCGTCCCTCCCATTTGGCAAGGTCGCGGACCTTCTTCGGATACTTGGCCTTGTCCACATCCTCCGTCAGGGCACTGATCGTTCCCTCGGCCCGCAGAACGTCGTCCGCAGCGGTCAGAAAGTCCTCCTTCGGGGCCCGGCGCCCCTGTTCGACGGAAGCAACCTGCTCGTAGCTGTAGCCGATCCGATCACCGAGCTGAGACTGAGTGAGTCCCGCCCGGTCGCGCCATGTCTTGATGATTCTGCCCGCCATACGGAGCACCGGCGACACGTCCTCATCGTCGTCCCATGTGGGCGGGATTGGTCCTCCCATTCCCATGGCACCTCCTCCTGTCGTTCCTGACTCAACGCCGGAAAGAGGCAAGGCGTTGCGCTTTCCCACCAGTACAGAATCCTTGCGAGCCCGTACATTCTCGCCAGGTACTTGCGCTCCGTCGCAGGAAGGTACTCATCTCGGGCGACGCTGAGTCGCATGAACACGGAGATTGCACCTCCCCCCACTGCCTTCACAGGACGCAGCGACGCCATGCTCACCGATTCCGAAGGAACCTTCACCGTCCAACTGCCCGGCACCCGCAAAGCGGCCCGTCTCGTGCGGCATCTCGCCGTGCGGCAACTCGCCGTCTGGGGCTGGCCCCACGACGCGCGGCCCTCGCGGACCGCAGGTCACCTCGTCGGGGAACTGGCCGCCAACGCGGTCACGCACGGGCGGGTTCCCGGGCGGGACTTCCGCCTGGGAATGGTGCTGCTCGACGACGCCCGCACGCTGCGTATCGAGGTCACCGACGCCTGCCCCGAGGCGCGCCCCGCGACCCCCGGCGCCGCGCCGGAGGCGAAACCGCTCGCGGACTCGGGGCGCGGACTGCTGATCGTGCAGGCGCTGTCGGACCACTGGGGGGTGTACTCCAAAACCCCGTACACGAAGACCGTCTGGTGCCAGTTCACCGTCACATAGCCGGGCCGGGGCCGTGAGGCGGCCCGGAGCAAAACGGCGGCGATCCCGGGGTGTTGCACCCGGCGGTGCCGTGGGGGCGGGATCGCCCCAGGTCAGGGCGGATTGTCAGTGGTGGCTGGCAGAGTGTGCGCCATGACCAGGACCGAGTTTCTGACGGTGGCGTCCCTCTGGTTCGAGTGCTGGGCGCTCGCCGGGGTGATGGTGTATGCCCTGGGGACGACACGGTCGAGGGTGCCCGGGAGCATCGTCGGCAGGATGCCCCTGCTGAGGCTCATCGGCCGCCGACGCGCGGCCCGCCGTGCCGGGCGCGTGCTGGCGGCGCTGTCGGAAGCCGGCGTCGCACCGCGGCATCTGCCGGACCGCGAGAGCCTGGCCGAGCGGATACGGTGGCGGACCGTGGGCGGTACCTTCGCGTCGCTGCTGCTGTCGGTTCCGGTAGGGAGCGTGGTGGCGGCCATCATCGCGGCCGTCTGTCGACTGGAGACGCGGTCGGGCCCGGAGCCCGCGGAGATGGGCGTCTGGTTCCTCGCGACGGTGGCGCTCATACTGCCCTCCGCGCTGCCCGCGATCCTCGACGACTGGGGTGTCCGCCGCTCCGACGCCTCCGGCACCGCGGCGATGCGTGCCGTGGCCGCCGTCGAGACCCTGCTGCTCGGCGAGGGTGTCACGGGCAAGAAGACCAGACTCGAAGCGCGCGCGTACGCGCTCAACCGCCTCTGCCGCGCCCTGCGCGACCAGGCACGGCACGAGTCGCGCGAGGCGGGGGCGCGATCGTCGCGCGCCTCGGCGGAGCTGACGGACCTCCTGGTGCGCAACATCCTCCGCGGAAACCATGAGCTGAACTTCGCCGAGGACGACCGCGAGAAGGCGCAGGCCACCCGGCGCGCGCTGGCGGAGCTGATATCCAGCGCCCTGCGCTATAGCTGCCGCCCCCGGCCTTCCCGCGACGGGCTCGGCTTCGTGGACCCGGCGCTGCTGACGTCGGCGGCCGACGGGGGACAGGAAGAGGAGGCACGCAGGCCGCTCGGTGTCCAACTGGCCGGTGTCGGGGCCCAACTGGGCCTGGCGGCCGCCATCCTCGCCGCCGCCGCGTTCCTCGCGCCGCGCGGTGTGGCCACCGAGGCGCTGGCGGTGCTCGCCGTCGCCCTGCTGGTCCCGGTGTGCCGCTCCCTGAGCCGACGCCTCGGCTACGAGATACGGCTGCCCGACATCTCCTGGGGAGCGGCGGGCGGCGCGGCCGAGGAGGGCGCCACCACCGCCGACCGTACCCCCGCAGCCCCGGCCGTCCCCGTGTCGGCTCCCGCTCGGGCCCCGGCTCCTGAAGGGGCGTCGCCCGCCACGGCGGCCCGCTCCTGAGCCGGCCCCGCCGGAGTCTTCCGAGGTGCCGCAGGGTGTCGCGGGGCGCGGGTGGGGAGAGTTGAGGGTGGGAACAGGGCCACCCTGTGGATAAAGTATGTATTTCTGGTGCACGAGAGGTGAGAGCCGTCTCGCCCGCTGTACGCCCCTGGAGGCACACACTCATGAGACCGACCCGCGCCGCGCTGTTCGTCGCCGCCACCGCACTCACGCCCGCGCTGCTGCTCAGCGCCCCGGCGTTCGCCGCCGGCCCCTCGGCACCGCCCAGGGCCGCGGCCTCGGCTGCGGCGTCGTCCGACAAGCCGGTGGACGAGATGACGGAGGCCGAACTGCGCGCCGCGATAGCCGACATCCTCGCGGAGAACGACGGTGTGGCGGTCGTCCGGGAGGCCAACAGGGCCCTCGACGGCACCGTGGAGGACATGCGTACGTTCCTGAAGACCGGTTTCACGGCAGCCCAGTTCGAGGACGACCGGGTCGCACTCTTCCGTCTGCTCCATCTGGCGACGCAGGCGGGTGACAGAGCCGTCATCGCGGGGGTCAACGAAGCCCTTGACGCCAACACCCCGGAAGCGGCGCGGGCGTTCCTGGAGACGGGGTACGCGAAGGCCCAGTTCGAGGACGACCGGGTCGCGATCTCCCGTCTGCTCTATCTGGCGACGCAGGCCGGTGACAGGGCGGTCATCGCGGGGGTCAACGAAGCTCTCGACGCCAACACCCCGGAAGCGGCACGGGCCTTCCGGCAGACCGGGTACCGGCTCGCCCAGGCGGAGGACGACGCCGTCTACATCGCCCGCATGCTCGCCGACCCGGACATCACCCCCGCCCTGCGCGCCGCCGCCAACGCGGCCCTCGACGACGGCTCCCCCGAGGCGCTGCGGTACTTCCGCGTGACGGGCCAGTACGAGGTCGAGAACTAGACACGGCCGCCCGGCCCTTCAGCCCACCAGGGCGCGACCCCCGCCACCGCACACGCCCCCCACCGGGGCACGGCGGGCGTCGCGCCCTCGCGCAGATCCCCCGGTCGACCCTCTAGAGTCCCGCCCGTGGACGACAGCGTGTACGTGGGCAACGCGGGCCGGGACGCGGCACTCGACCGGGGGTGGCTCCTCGGCCACTTCAAGGACCCGGGAGATCCGCGCCACAGCGCGGCCGTGGAGGTCAAGTGGGGTGTCCACCCGCGCGGCGACACGCGGGCACGGTGGGTGGAGGGCGAGGAGCGTACGGCCCTGCTCGTCCTCGTCAGCGGCCGCTTCCGCGTCGAACTCCCCGGCCGCAGCGTCCTCCTGGCGCACCAGGGCGACTACGTGGTGTGGGGGCGCGGGGTCGACCACTCCTGGATCGCGGAGGAGGAGTCGGTCGTCCTGACCGTGCGCTGGCCCTCCGTACCCGGCTACGCGGTGGACGAGGGGTCGGAGGAGGGCGGCACGGCACCGGCCGAGGGGACGGACCCGCGGGCATAAGGGCAGGCGCGGAGCCCGGCGCGGAGGGGCAACGCGGGCTACCGGAACTCGCGGGCGCGACAGGGGTGCGGCCCGAAGGCAACCGTCCCGTGGTGTCAACCGCCCCGTAGTGTCAGCCCTGCCGGTCCGCCCGTGCAGCCTGCCGTGCTTCACGGGCCAGGCTCCTGGCGATGGCCGCCGCGTGGGAGGCGACGTCGTCGATCGTCGGGTGGCGGCGGCTGAGGAAGCCGCTGCGCAGCAGCGCGGCGTAGCCGTGGGCCGCGGCGATCTGCCGCTCAAGCAGCTCAAGCGCGTCGCGCGCGTGCCCGCCCGTGACCTCAAGCGCCGAGGGGAGAAGGGCGTCCATCACGCCGCGCCCGGCTTGCAGCAGGTCCGTGTCCCCGGCGTTCTGCAACTCGGGGGCGAAGATCAGGTCGAGCCCCGAGCCGTTCTCGGCGGCGAACCGGGCGTAGGCGGCCGCCGACACCGCCGTGGCCTCGACGGGATCGGCCGACCCGTCCTCGTGGTGTGGCAACTCTTCCTGGGCGCGCGTCATCTGCTCGGTGAGGGTCCCCGCCGCGGCGATGGCGCAGGCGATGAGCAGCGCCTGTTTACTGGCGAAGTGGCGGTAGGGAGCCGCGGTGCTCACACCGGCGCGACGGGCCACCTCCGCCACGGAGAGCGCGGCGATCCCCTCTTCGGCGATCAGCCGTAGCGCGGTCGAGACCAGGGTGGCCTTCAGATCGCCGTGGTGGTACGTGCTGCGCTTCGGCACGGCTGCGTCCCCTCTCCCTCAATGTAAGAGACATCTTACATCCTGCCACGGCGGCCCGGCCACCTCCCATCGTCCACCCGGCGTCGACGTTTGACTTACTGCTAGAGCCCTCTTACATTAAGGAAAGTAAGAGCCTTCACACATTGAGGGTGAGCAGCGACTATGCCCGAGGAGGGCAGAGATATGGCCAGTACATTGCAGTCCACTGTGGCGCTCGTCACCGGCGCCAGCAGCGGCATCGGCCGGGCGACGGCCCTCAGGCTCGCCGAGGAGGGCGCGACCGTCGCGCTCGTCGCCCGGCGCAAGGAGCGGGTGGAGGAGTTGGCGGACCTCGTCGCCGACCAGGGCGGCCGGGCGCTGGTCGTCTCCGCCGATGTCACAGATGCGGACGCCGCCGCTGCCGCGGTGGCCGAGATCGTCGAGCGCCTCGGCCGCCTCGACATCGTGGTGAACGCCGCGGGCGTCATGCTCAACGGCGACTCGCTGCGGGCCCGCCTCGACGAGTGGGACCAGATGGTCGACGTCAACGTCAAGGGCGTGATGTACGTGGTCAAGGCCGCCCTGCCGCATCTGCTCGACGCCGCGGGGAGCGCGGAACGCCGGGTCGCCGATGTGATCAACATCAGTTCGGTGGCCGGCCGTTACGCCGCCCCGACGGTCGCGGTCTACAACGCCACCAAGTTCGGCGTCACCGCCGCCACCGAGGCGTGGCGCCAGGAGTACGCGGCCCACAACCTGCGCTTCTCCGTTGTCGAACCGGGCGCGGTGGACACCGAACTCTTCGGCCACCAGCAGGAACACGCCCAGGAGGTGGAGAACCAGCGCTTCGACGGTGTCGAGAAGCTCCACCCCGAGGACATCGCCGACGCGGTCGCCTACATCGCCACCAGCCCGCGCCGCCGCGCCATCAACGAGATCGTGATCCGCCCCACCGACCAGGGCTTCTGACCCGGGAGAGGACGAGCACCCGATCACGATTCCCCGGCCGTACGCGGCGCACCACGGGCCGCCGGGAAAACCGTGGTGGGCACCGCCGCGGCCGCTGGTCTAATACGCGGATGGAGAACATCCCGGAGGAGAAAACACCGCCCTCCGACCCCTGGCCCGCGTACTTCGCCGGACGCGGGCATACGGGGGTCCGCCGTATCGGCGCCGGTGTCGAAGGCGTCGTCTACGGGCTCGGGGAGGGGCGGGCCGCCAAGGTCTGGAGCGGTCGGCCGCCTGCCGACCTCGATCTGACCCGCCGGGTGTACGCGGACCTGGCGCGGCACCCGCTGCCCTTCGCCACCCCGGAGATCCTCGACGTCGAGGACCACGGGGGCGTCCTGGTCACGTACGAGCGTGAGCTGCCGGGACAGCCGATGGGGGGCGACTTCGCGCACACGGACCACGAGCGGGAACTGCCCACCCGGCACAGCGACGCGCTCCTTGGCGTCCTGCGGGGCCTGGCCTCCGTGCCCGGCACCGACGCCATGCGCCGGCTGACCGTCCAGGGCGACGACCGTCCGCTGTGGCGGGACCACGACTGCTTCCGCGACGCGCTCGCCGCCCTGGTCGGCCGGGCGGCGGCCCGGCACGGCACCGCCCTGGCCGCCCGCGTGCCCGATTTCGAGGCGGGGGTCGCCCGCACGCGCAGGGCGCTGCGCGCACTCCCCGACGCTCCGGTGACGGCGGTCCACGGGGACCTCGTCCCGCCCAACATCCATGTCGACACGTCGGGACGGCCCGTCGCGGTGCTCGACTTCGGCTTCTGCACGACCGCGGGCGACCCCGCCTTCGAGGCCGCCGTCACCGCCGCCGTCTGGGACATGTACGGGCCGTACGCCGAGGAGCACACCGCGGAACTCACCGCGCTCTTCGCCAGGGAACTCGCGTACCCGCCGACGACTCTCACCGCCTACCGGGCCGCGTACGCCCTGACCACGTACGACCTCTTCGGCCTCGACGAGCGGGACGGGCACTTCCGTTGGTGTGCGGCACAACTGCGCCGCAACGCCGTGTTCACCGCCTGAAGCGGGCGCCCCGCACCACCTGCCGACGGCCCCGCGGCCACGGCTCAGCCCTGCGCCGTGGGCCGGACGACGATGTCGCCCACGTCGACGCCCGACGGCTGCTCGACGGCGAAGGCGATGGCGCGGGCGACCGCCTCGGGCGGCATCGCGATGTCGCCCATGCTGTCGAGGATCTGGGCCTTCATCTCCGGAGCCATGGCGTCCGTGAACTCCGTGCGGGTGACACCCGGCGAGACGACCGTGACGCGCAGGCTGTCACCGGCCTCCTGGCGCAGGCCCTCGGAGAGCGTGCGGACCGCGTTCTTGGTCCCGGCGTACACCGCCTGGCTCGGCACCACGCGCAGCCCCGCCGTCGACACGGTGTGCACGAAGTGCCCGGAGCCCTGCTCCCGGAAGACGGGCAGCGCCGCGGCGATTCCGTACAGGACCCCCTTGAGATTGACGTCGATCATCTCCTCCCAGTCCTCGACCCGCAGTTCGTCGAGCGGGGAGATCAGCCCGACCCCGGCGTTGCTGACGAGGACGTCGACCCTGCCGTACCGCTCGCGGGCCAGCCCGACCAGGCGCGACAGGTCCGCCCTGCGCCGCACGTCCGTGCGCGCGTGGACGGCCTCGCCGCCCGCCTCCCCGATACGGGCGGCCAGCGCCTCAAGGCGCTCAGGGCGACGCGCGCCGAGCACCACCTTCGCGCCCCGCCCGGCCAGCAGCAGCGCGGTCGCCTCGCCGATCCCGCTACTGGCCCCCGTGATCACGACGACCTTGCCTTCGATTCCCGACATGAGATCCTCCGAAAGTGAAAAAGGGCGCAGCGCGTCGGCCGTCTACAGTGGAAGTGGAGGCGCCGCCGGTTGACCCCACCGTAAGTGGGTGCGCCTCCACTTAGCAAACGGGGACGAGGGAGCGAGCCGTTCGATGGCACGGGAGACGGAACGCCCGCTGAGGGCCGACGCGCGGCGCAACCGGGAGAAGATCCTGGCCGCCGCGGTGCGGGTGTTCAGCGACGAGGGCCTTGACGCCCACTTCGAACGGATCGCGCGGGAGGCGGGCGTGGGAACCGGCACGCTCTACCGCAACTTCCCGACCCGCGAGATCCTGATCGAGGCGGCCTACCGCAACGAGGTGGCGCGGCTGTGCGACGCCGTGCCCGACCTGCTGGCGGCGCTGCCGCCACGGGAGGCGCTGCGGGCCTGGATGGGCCGTTTCGTCGACTACGCCACCGCCAAGCTCGGCATGGCGGACGCCCTGCGGGCCGTCGTCGCCTCGGGGGGCGACCCCTACGGCCACAGCCGCGACATGATCCAGGACGCCATCTCGACGCTGATGGCGGCGGGCACGGCCGCCGGTGCCCTGCGCTCCGACATCCGGGCGGCCGACATGTTCGCCGCCCTCGCCGGCATCGCCCTCACCTCTGCGCGGCCCGAGCAGCGTGACCAGGCGGAACGCCTTCTCGACCTCACCCTCGACGGGCTGCGGCCCGCACCGCCACGGCTCCCCGAAGGGTGAGGGTGCGGGCCCCGGTGCGCGGTGCGCCCGGCGCGGCCGGGGGTGTGCCGCCGAGACGGGAGCCGCCCCAGGGCCGGGGAGGGGCCTGGGGCGGCGGTGTGGGGAGTGTCAGCGGAGGTTGACACGCTGGATGGTGTCCTCGCCGGCGGGACCGGCCGCGGACTTGGCGGCGATGTACGCGACGCCGTGCGCGGTCTCCACGTGGTTGGGGTTGGCGCCGGTGGTGATGGTCTTGACGACCTTGCCCTTCCAGGGGTCGACCACGGAGACGGTGGCGGCGGTGCGGTTGGCGACCAGGACCCGTCCCGAGCCCGCGTCGGTGGCGACGGAGAGCGGGCCCTCGCCGGTGGGGACGGTCCTGGCGACCTTGCCGGTCAGCAGGTTGACCTCGGAGAGGGTGCCGCCGGACTGGTCGGCGGTGTAGGCGGTAAGACCGGTCGCGGACAGCGCGATGGAGATCGGTCCTTCGCCGGTCGGGATGAGGCGCGGGCTCTTGGACCAGGGCGACAGGGCGATGATCCGGTCGCCGCCCAGGTCGGTCGCGTAGACGGTGCCGGTGAGGCGGTTGACGGCGAGCCCCGTGGGCTGCGAGTCGTCGACCGTGACGCGCTTCTTCTCCTTGAACGTCTTCGTGTCGAAGCCGACGATCGTGCCGTCGCCGAAACCGCTGGCCCACGCGGTGTTGTGGACCTCGTCGACGACGACCTCGCGGGCGTGCGCCACGTCCGGCAGCGTGGCCAGGTGCGCGCCGGTCTTCTGGCTGTAGACGGCCACCGAGTCGTCGGTGGTGTTGGTGGTCCACACCGTGTTGTGCTCGTCGTCCACGGCCACGCCGTAGACGGATTCGAGGGCGCCGGTGTCCGGGTCGGTCACGGGCGGGGTGTACGCGTCCTCGACCTTGAGCGTCTTCGGGTCGAGCTTCAGGAGCGAGGAGGTGGCCTCCGCGCCACGGCCGGCCGAGGCGGTGGCCCACAGGACGTCGTTCCGCGCGGAGTACGACGACTGGTAGAGGCCCGCGGTGACCGGCACCGACACGTCGGCCTGCGTTCTCGGTGTCGCGTTCGCCGTCGCGGTGCCGGTCAGGACGAGCGCGGTGCCCGCGGCGAGGGCGACGGCGGTCGCGATGATCCGGTGGGGGGAGCGGGTGGGTGAGGTCATGTCTCGTCAGTCTCCTTGGCTCCAGGCGTCTCGGAGTGAGGCGCGAACAACGTCAACTTAGCTTAGCCTTACCTAACTTTTCCGGGCTCTCCTGTGTGGCACTCGCCACAACGCACCGGTACGAGCGGGCAGTCGGGCACGACCCGCCACGGCGGCCGGGAGCGGGCGGGGAGGGGCGGTGTCCGTCGGCTGCCCGCTGTCCTGGCGCGCTCCGGGGACGACGACGTGGTTCACCGGGTTCACACCCCAGGGGCCGATCCCACCGCCGCCGCGCACGTGTCGTACGGCGCGGGCCCCGAGCGGACCGTCCAGCCGTCGGGCACCGCCCGCCACACCGGCCACAGGGAGAGCAGGCCCGCCGCGTTCACCAGCACCAGATGGGTGCCGCCGTCCGCCCCGTCGCCGCCCGCCGGGTCCGGTTCGAAGGGGCCCTGACCCGCCGTCATCCGTCCAACTCCCCGAGCCTGGCTGCCAGTACGGCGGCGATCCGGTCGAGGTTGGCGTCGCGCAGCATCGCCGGGTGGGTGCAGTCCAGATCGTGGTTGACGACCTCCCCGCGCACATGGGCGTGCCACGCCTCCCGGGTGAGCCAGTCCTCGGCGCGCGGCGCCGCGGCGGTGAAGAAGAGCATGTCGCCGCGGAACACCCGGTGACGGTGCTCGCGCATCACCCGGGCGTGGTTGGGCACGATGTCGACGATCCGGGAGAGGGTGCGCTCCGGCAGCCCGGCGAGCGGACTGCCCGCGGCGCGCAGCGTTCTGAGGACTCCGGCGCGGTCCTCCTCCACGGTCCGCTCGAAGCCCGCCATCCTGAGGACCGCGGTGAGCGCGTCGCCCTCCTCGGGCGCGGGCCGCTCCCGCCACTGCTCGGAGGGGAAGGCGTCGAGCAGTGCCAGCAGGTCGACCTCCTCGCCCGCCTCCTGGAGCAGGACGGCCGCATGGTGCGCCAGCACCCCGCCCACCGACCAGCCCGCCAGCCGGTAGGGGCCGTGCGGACGCAGCGCGCGTAGCCGCGCCACATAGTCGGCGGCCTCCTCCTCCAGGGTCGCGGGCAGCGGCTCGTCACGCACCAGGCCCCGTGCCTGGAGTCCGTACACCGGCTGCCCCGGGCCGAGCCTGGCCGTGAGGCCCGCGTAGCACCAGGCGATGCCGCCCGCCGGGTGGAACACGAACAGCGGCACCGCACGCCCGCCGCGGCGCAGCGGCAGCACCACGTCGAGCGCGTCCGCCCCGCCGGGGCCCGTGCCCCGCGTCCGCGCGGCGAGGGCGGCCGGTGTCGGCGACTCGAAGAGGGAGCCTATGGTCAGCTCCGCGCCCGTCTCCTCGCGCACCCGCGCCACCAGACGCACCGCGAGCAGCGAGGTGCCGCCGAGGTCGAAGAAGGAGTCGTCGGGGCCTGCCCCCGGCACGCCGAGCACGTCGGCGAAGAGCCGGGCGAGCGCCGCCTCGCGGGGGGCAGGGGCGCGCCCGGCGCCGGAGCCCGCGAACACCGGGGCGGGCAGCGCCCCACGGTCCAGCTTGCCGCTGGGGCTCAGCGGGAACTCTCCGAGCGCCACCACCGCAGCGGGCACCATGTGCTCGGGCAGTTCCCCGGCCACCGCGGTCCGTATCGCCGCCGGGTCGGCGCCGCCCGTGACATACCCGACGAGGCGCTGCTGCCCGCCGTCCTCGCGGACCACCGCGCACGCCCCCTCGACCCCGGCGCACGCCGCCAACGCCGCCTCGACCTCGCCGAGTTCGATGCGCTGGCCGCGCAGCTTGACCTGGAAGTCGGTACGTCCCAGGTACTCCACCTCGCCGTCCCGCGTCCACCTGGCCAGGTCGCCCGTGCGGTACATGCGCGAGCCCGGCGGGCCGAACGGGTCGGCGACAAAGCGGGCCGCGGTCAGTTCGGGGCGGCCCAGATACCCGTCGGCGAGCTGGCGGCCCGCGAGGTACAGCTCGCCCGCGACACCGGGCGGGCACGGCTGGAGCGCCGCGTCCAGCACATGGAGACGGGTGTTCCACACCGGCCGCCCGATCGGCACCGGGCCCGTGCCGTCCGCCGCGCAGGTGTGGTGGGTGACGTCGACGGCGGCCTCGGTCGGCCCGTAGAGGTTGTGCAGCTCCACCCCCGGCAGGGCGCGCGCGAAGGCGGTCGCGGTCTCGCGCGGCAGCGCCTCGCCGCTACAGAACACCCGCAGCAGACCCGTGCACCCGGCCACGCCCTCGGCGGCCAGGAACACCTGGAGCATCGACGGCACGAAGTGGCAGACGGTCACGGCCTGTTCGCGGATCACCCGGACCAGGTAGTCGGGGTCGCGGTGGCCGCCGGGCTCCGCCACGACCAGGGTGGCGCCCACCCGCAGCGGCCAGAAGAACTCCCACACCGACACGTCGAACGACGACGGGGTCTTCTGCAACACCCGTTCCCCCGGCTCCAGTCCGTACCGGTCCTGCATCCAGCGCAGCCGGTTGTCGATCGCCCCGTGCGAGACGACGACCCCCTTGGGTCGCCCCGTCGAACCCGAGGTGTAGATGACGTACGCCGGGTGCGCGGGGGTGAGCGCGCGCGGCGGGTCGACCCGCAGACAGGCGCTGACGTCGAGCCCGTCGAGCACCACAAGCGGCACGCCCGCGGTGTCGGGGAGCCGGCCCGTGCGGTCGGTGACGGCGCACACCGGGGCGGCGTCACCGAGCATGTACGCAAGGCGCTCCGCCGGGTAGTCGGGGTCGAGGGGCAGATAGGCGGCGCCCGACTTGACCACCGCGAGCAGCGCCACCACCAGGTCGGCCGACCTGGGCACCGACACCGCCACCACCGCGCCTGGCCCCGCGCCGAGCGTCGCGAGGTGCCGGGCGAGGCGGTTGGCGCGGTCGCTCAGCTCCCGGTACGTGAGGGTGGTGTCGCCCCACACCACGGCGGGCGCCCCGGGGCTGCGGGCGGCGCGTGACTCGATCGGGCCGACCAGCGTGGTGTGCGGCAGCTCGCGCCCGGTGCGGTTGAACTCCCCGACGACCAGCGCCCGTTCGTCCGGGGTGGCGATGCCGAGGGCGGCCAGCGGCGCCCCGGGGTCGCCGTCGGCGAGCCGCCCGAGCAGGTGCAGGAAGCGTTCCTGGTGCGCGGCGAGGTCGTCCGCGGAGTACAGCGCCGGGTTGCCGTCGTGGTCGACGCGCAGCCCCCGGCCGTCGGCGCGGTCGTAGACGTTGACGGTCAGATCCTCCACGGGACCCGCCGACAGGTTGCGGGCCCTGGCAGGGACGCCCGCGAAGTCCGCCCCGTAGTCGAAGGGCATGGTGTTGACGAGCGGCCCCACCAGGGCGCGGTGCTCGCCGAGGAGCCCCAGGTCACGGCGGATGTCCTCGTAGCGGTACCGCTGGTGGCGGCGGACCTCGCGGACGCCGAGCACCACCTGCCGCACCAGCCGGGCGAAGGTCGCGCCGGGGCGCACGTCGAGCCGCAGCGGCAGCACGTTCATCACCATGCCAGGCACCCGCAGCGCCGCCGACCCCATGCGGCCCATCATCGGCAGCCCGAGCACCACGTCGCGGCGCCCCGCGGCCCGTGAGGTGTAGAGGGCCTGCGCGGCGACCAGCACCTCGGGCCAGGTGGCGCGCAACCGCCCGGCCAGCTCCCGCAGGGCCTCGGTGGTACGGGGGCCGAGGTACGCAGTGCGGCGCAGGAACGTACGGGAGGGCAGTGCGCCGCGCCCGGCGAGGTGCGGCGCCCCGGGCCGGTCGGCGAGCAGCCGCGACCAGTGCTCCCGGTCGGCCGCGAACGCGTCGGAGGCACGGTACTCGGCGTCCTGCGCGACCAGTTCGGCGAGCGTCCCGAAGCCGCTCGGGCCCGGCTCCCGACCCCGTACGAGCGCCGAGTACACCTCGGCGGTGCGGCGCACGAGCAGCGAGTAGCCGAAGCCGTCGATGGCCAGATGGTGGACACGCTGGTACCACAGCCACCGCTCGTCCGCGGTCCGCAGCAGCGCCTGCCCGACGAGCTGACCCGACGTCAGGTCCCGGGGCAGCGCCAGGTCCTGGCGCATCCACGCGTCGGCCTCGGCGGCCGGGTCACGGGAATCCCGCAGGTCGAGCACCGTGAGCGGCGCGGCGGCGCCCGGCACGACGTACTGGCGCGGGCCCCCCGGGGTGTCCTCGAACCGCACCCGCAGCGTCTCGGCCTCCTCGGCCACCCGCCGCAGCGCGGCCCCGAAGACACCGGGGTCGAGCGGCCCGTCCATCTCCAGGCATTCCGCGGTGTTCTGCGCGGGGCTCAGCGGGTCGAGCGCCTGCGCGTACCACATGCCGGACTGGGCGGCGGTCAGCGGCAGCGGCCCGTCGGAGTCCCGGGGCCCCGACGGCGGTCCGCCGGTGAGCAGCGCGGTCATACGGCCGCCCCCAGCAGCGGTGCCCACGCGTCGAGCGCGGGACGCTCGGCGAGGTCGACGAAGGCCGCCGCCACCCCGTGGTCCCGGCGCCACCGTTCGAGCAGCGCCATGATGCGCACGGAGTCGAGGCCGTAGTCGACCAGGTTTTCGTCGACGGGGATGTCCCGCGGGTCCTCGCCGAGCGAGTCGGCGACGTCACGGCGGATCTGGTCCAGGGTGAGGGGCATCGCGGCTCAGATCTCCTTCAGGAGCGTGTCGGTGGTGGTGACGACCGCGCAGCGGCCCGCGGCCCAGCGCAGCGCCATGTCGTGGTCCTCGCGGGTGAAGTCCGCGACGGCGTCGGCGACGACCCACGCCCTGATGTCGCGCATCCACGCGTCGCACGCGCTCATCAGCACCCCGATGTGCGCGTACACACCGACGACGACGAGCTGGTCGCGCCGCTGACCGCGCATCAGCCGTTCCAGGTCGGTACGGACGAACGCGCTGTACTTCCACTTGGTCAGGACGGTGTCCCCGGCGGCCGGGGCGACCTGTTCCGGCACGGCCAGGGCCTCGGGGTCGTCGGCGGCGCCGGGACCCCAGAAGTCGAGCTGGAGCCCGCGCTCCTCGGGCGTCTGGCCGCCGCGCTGCGCCGAGTAGACCACCGGCACGCCCGCGCGTCGGCACGCGTCGGCTATCCGGGCGCAGTTCGCCAGCATCCCGGTCAGCGGCTGCTCCGCGGACGGGTAGGGGCGCAGGAAGTGGTTCTGCAGGTCGTGGACGAGCAGCACGGCACGGCCGGGGTCCACGGTCCACGCGGCCCGGTTGGCGGGAAGCTCGTGCGCGGTCGGCAGGGGGTAGGGGGCGATGGCGGGAAGTGCCATGGGGGGTGGCCTCTCAGTGCTGCGGGGTGTCGTGCCGCGGGCGGGCTTCCGCGGTGGCCGCGGTGGTGCGCAGCCCCTTCTTGCTGACCTTGCCGATCCCGGTGTGCGGGAAGGCGTCGACGAACTCGACGAGGTCGGGGACCTTGTAGGCGGCGATGCCGCGCTCGCGCACGAACCGCTTGACATGGGCGGGCCGCAGCGGCTGCGCGCCGCGGCGCAGGATGACATAGGCGAGGGTGCGCTCGCCGAGGTACGCGTCGTCGACCGCGACCACCGACACGTCGTGCACGGCCGGGTGGGCGAGGATGACGTTCTCCACCTCCTCCGGCGCGATCTTCTCCCCGCCCCGGTTGATCTGGTCCTTCGCGCGCCCCTCGACGACCAGGTGGCCGCCCGGGGTGCGGCGGACGATGTCGCCCGTGCGGTAGAAGCCGTCCGCGGTGAAGGAGCGTGCGTTGTGCTCGGGGGCGCGCCAGTAGCCGCGGATGGTGTACGGGCCCCGGGTGAGCAGGTGCCCGAACTCGCCCTCGGGGACGTCGCGGTCGTCGTCGTCGACGACGCGGACCTCGTCGTCGGGGGAGATCGGCCGGCCCTGTGTGGTGACGACGGTCTCCGTGTCGTCGTCGAGCCGTGTGTAGTTGACCAGGCCCTCGGCCATCCCGAAGACCTGCACGAGACGTGCGCCGAGGGCGGGTTCGAGGCGGCGGGCCGCGGACTCGCTGAACTTGGCGCCGCCGACCAGCACGACACCGAGGCTGGAGAGGTCGTACCGGCTGCCGGGCGCCGCGTCCGTCCACACCAGGGCGAGCGGTGGCACCATGCCCGTCATCGTGATCCGCTCGGACTCGACCAGCGGGAACGCGGTGTCCGGGTCGGGCGCGGGGCACAGCACGCTGGTGCCGCCCGCGTACAGCACGCCGAGCCAGCCGGGCGAACTCATCGGGAAGTTGTGTGCGGCGGGCAGCACCACGAGGAAGCGGGTGCCGGCGTCGACGCCGCAGATCTCGTTGGAGCCGCGCAGCGAGTACAGGTAGTCGTCGTGGGTGCGCGGGATGAGTTTGGGGCGGCCCGTGGTGCCGCCGGAGAGCTGGAGGAACGCCACCTCGTGCGGCAGGGGCCCCGCGGGCAGGGCCGCGGGCCGCGTGGGCACGTCGGCGAGTGCGGTGTGCTCCCCGGGGTCGCCCACCACGAACACCTCGCGCAGGGTGGGGGTTTCCGCCTTGACCTTCGAGGCCAGGGCGCGGTGGTCGAAGCCCGCGTGCCGGTCGGGGACGACGTAGGCGACGGCCTCGGTGAAGGAGCAGAAGTAGGAGATCTCCGTCTCGCGGTGCGCGGGCAGCGCGTAGACGGGCAGCGCGCCGAGCCGGAAGAGCGCGAAGACCACCTCGACGAACTCGCCGGTGTTGGGGAGTTGGAGGACGACACGGTCGCCCCTGCCGATGCCGCGCGCGGCGAACCCGGCGGCCAGCCGGTCGGCGCGCTCGTCCAGCTCGCGGTAGGTCCAGGTGCGGCGCACGGGCGCGGGGTCGACGAGCGCGATACGGTCCGGGTGCGCGGCGGCCCGCTCGCGCAGCACACCGCCGAAGGTCTCCCCGCGCCAGTACCCGGCCGCCCGGTAGCGCGCGGCGAACTCGGCGGGCCAGGTGGGGGAGTCGAGCCCCGGGGTGGTCGCGTCGGCGCTCACAGCGAGGCCCCCACGGCGCTCAGGAAGGTGCGGAACTTGGCGCCGGTCTCGGCGGTCTCCGCCTCGGGGGACGACCCGGCGACCACGCCCGCGCCCGCGAACAGCCGCAGGGTGCGGCCCTCGGCCTCGGCGCAGCGGATCGTCACCACCCACTCGCCGTCGCCCGCGGCGTCCTGCCAGCCGACCACGCCGGTGTACGCGCCCCGCTCGAACGGCTCGGACTCGGCGATGACCCGCCGCGCCAGCGCGGTGGGCGCGCCGCACACCGCGGGGGTGGGGTGGAGCGCGCAGGCCAGGTCGAGGGCGGTGGTGGCGTCCGGCCGTGCGACGTCGCCTGTGACGGTGGTCGACAGGTGCCACATCGCGGCCGTACGCACCAGGGTGGGCCGCTCGGGCACGTCGAGGCGGGTGCAGTACGGGGCGAGGGCCGCGCGCACCGCGTCCACGACGACGGCGTGTTCGTGCAGGTCCTTCTCCGACTCCAGCAGCGCCGCCGCGCGCCGCACGTCCTCGGCGAGGTCGGCGGAGCGGGGCGCGGACCCGGCGAGCGGGTTGGCGGTGAGCCGCCCGCCGGTGCGGGAGACCAGCAGCTCGGGGCTGGCGCCGACCAGGGTGCGGCCGGGGCCGCTGGGCACCGCGAAGGTGTAGCCGGACGGGTCGCGGCGGGCCAGCCGGCCCAGCATCGCCGGCAGGTCGGGCTCCGTGTCGCTGGTCAGCTCCAGGGTGCGGGCGAGGACGACCTTGGCGAACTCGCCCGCCCGCATCCTGGCCACGGCCGCGGCGACCGCGTCACCGTAGGCGCGGGCCGAAGGCACCTCGCGCACCCGCCAGTCGACGGCGGCGGGCGCGGCGCCCGGCAGCGCGACGAGGGGGTCCTCGCGCAGCGGCTGAGCGCGGCGGACCGTGCGCGGCACGGCGAGCGCGGCGGGCGCCGCCGGGTCGAACGGCAGCGCGCCCATCACGACGGGGGCGGGGTCACCGGCCGCGCGGCGCGCGTCGAGCGCGGCCCTGACCCGCACCGCGGGCGGCTCGGCGCCGTCCGGCACCTCGGCGGCGGTGCCGTGTGCCAGGAGGGTGCGGTACGGGGTCGCCAGGAAGCGGTCCTCGCCCGGCCGGTAGGCGTCGAGGAGCGCGGCCGCCGTGCCGGGGGCCTCGGAAGGCGGCACCAGGGAGGCGGAGGCGGGGACTTCGGGTTCGCGCACGGGGGTGGGCATGGCTGTCTCCGAGAGGGGGCGGGCCGCGGTCGGCGGCGGTCGGTCGGGGCCGGGTCCTGGGTGCGCCCTCGGGGCGTCCGGCGTCCGGCGGTGCGGCGCGGGAGGCTGCGGTCCGTGGCCTTTCAGGCCCGCAGGGTCGCGCCGCCGTCCACGTACAGGTCGTGCATGGTGATGTGGCGGGCGCGGTCGGAGGCGAGGAACGCCACGGCGTCGGCGATGTCGGCGGGGTCCGCGATCCGGCCGAGCGGGATGCCGGTGCGGTGGGACGCGAGGTCCCCCTCGATGACACGGCGTGCCGCGTCCTCCTCCGCGCCCGTCCACAGCCCCCGCTGCATGTCGGTGAGGGTGGAACCGGGCGAGACGGTGTTGCACCGCACCCCGCTCGGGGCGACCTCAAGCCCGAGGCACCTGGTGAACATCACCGCCGCCGCCTTCGACGCGGCGTAGGCGGACATCCCGGCCCTGGGCACCCCGGCGGCGTTGGAGGCGACGGTGACGACCGCGCCCCGCCGCCGTGCGGCCATGCGGCGGGTGACGGCGCGCGAGACATGCATCACACCGCCGGTGTTGACCGCGAAGGTGGCGGCCCACTGCTCGTCGGTCAGCTCCGCCACCGGCGCGCTCCACAGCACACCGGCCACGTTGACGGCGATGTCCAGCGGCCCGGTCCCCTCCTCGACGTCGGCGACGAGCGCCTCGACGGCCGCCGCGTCGGTCACGTCCAGGGCGCGGTGCACGACCGCGCCGGGGAGGTCGGCGGCGAGCTTCGCCACCCCGTCAGCGGCCACATCGGTGGCGACGACGCGGGCGCCGCGCTCGACGAGCGCGCGTACCACCGCCTCCCCGATGCCGCGCGCGGCGCCCGTCACCAGGGCGAGCCGCCCGGCGAGTTCCGGGGCCACGGGGGCGTCGGCGCTCACTTGACCGTGGCCTTTCGGATGCCGCCCGGCACCGCCGCGGTCGGCGGCGCCGCCACGGTGGCGGTGCGGAGGCGGGAGGGGGTCTGGTACGGCGCCATGGCCAGGAACTCCGTAGTTCGAAGGTGCGGTCCGGGAGGGGGCCTTCGCGGGCGTCGACGCGTATGCGGACATGCGTCACCCAGGGGGCCGCCCCGAACCGGCGGGCCTACTTAGGTTAGGCTAACCTACGTCGACGGTGGGGGCGGGGCCGCCAGGACGCCGTTGACCTTCCCCCGAGGGGAACGTCGAGGGTGGAGTGCGAGCGAAAGGCACTCACCATGACGACTTCACTTTTCGAGGGCTCGGCCGCACTGGTCACGGGCGGGTCCCGGGGCCTCGGCGCCGCGACGGCCGGGCTGCTGCGCGCCGGGGGCGCGACCGTGTGGGCAAGCGCCCGCACCATGCCGGACGGCTACGACGACCCCGACCACTTCATCGCCGCGGACATCACGACGGCCGCCGGGGCCGAGACCGTCCGTGCGGCCCTCCGGGACCAGGAGATCGACCTCGTCGCCCATGTGGCCGGCGGATCGAGCGCACCCGCGGGCGGCTACGCGGCACTGGACGACGACGCCTGGCACGCCGACCTCTCGCTCAACCTCCTGGGCGCGGTACGCGTCGACCGGGCGCTGGTGCCCGGGATGGTCGCCCGGGGGCGCGGTGCGATCGTGCATGTGACCTCGATCCAGCGCCAGCAGCCGCTGTGGGAGTCCACCCTGGCCTACGCGGCCGCCAAGGCGGCCCTCGCCACATACAGCAAGGGCCTCTCGGTGGAGGTCGCAGGGAGCGGGGTGCGGGTGAACACCGTCTCGCCCGGCTGGATCCGCACCGAGGGCGCCGAGGGCCTGGTGGAGCGGATCGCCCGGGCGGCGGGCGTCGACCGCCCCGCGGCCCGGCAGCGGATCATGGACTCACTGGGCGGTGTCCCCCTGGGCCGCCCCGCGGAACCGGAGGAGGTCGCCTCGGCGGTCCTCTACCTGCTCTCCCCCCGGGCGGGCGCGATCACCGGCGCCGAGCTGCGGGTGGACGGGGACACCGTACGAACGGTGTGACCCCCGCGGGACTCCGGGCGGCCGGGCACCATGTGACGGGCGGCGCCACCCCGTCTGTCACGCTCGGTTACTATGCTCACTCATGCCGGAGGCGGGAACGGGGGCTGGGATGCTGCACAGGGCGGGACGATGCTGACGCGGGTCACCGCCACGCGCTACGTCGAGCCGCTGCACGGCGGCGGCTCGCTGCCCGGCGTCGTCGAGGCGGACGACCTGGGCACGTACGTCGTCAAGTTCACGGGCTCCGCGCAGGGGCGCAAGGCGCTCATCGCCGAGGTCATCGTGGGGGAGCTGGCGCGCCGCCTCGGGCTGCGGGTGCCGCGCCTCGTGCTCGTGGACTTCGACCCCGCGGTGGCCGCGGCGGAGCCGCACCAGGAGGTGCAGGATCTGCTGCGGGCGAGCGCGGGGCTCAACCTCGGCATGGACCTGCTGCCGGGCGCGCTCGACTTCACCCCGGACACCGCGGTGGACGTGACACCGCTGGAGGCGGGCAAGGTGGTGTGGCTCGACGCGCTCACCGCCAACGTGGACCGCACGGTGCACAGCTCCAACCTGATGGTCTGGCCCACCTTCGACCGGCTGCCGCGCCGCCTGTGGCTCATCGACCACGGCGCCGCCCTGGTCTTCCACCACCGCTGGGAGTCCGCGGCGTCCGCCGTGACCAGGGCGTACGACTTCCGCCACCATGCGCTCGGACGCTACGGACCCGACACCGGGGCCGCCGACGCGCAGCTCGCGCCGCTGGTCACCGAGGCGCTGCTGCGCGAGGTCGCCGAACTGGTCCCGGACGGCTGGCTGACCGGCGAGGACGGCTTCGCGGGCCCGGGGGAGCTGCGGGACGCCTACGTCCCCCACCTCGCGGCCCGCGCCCGCGCCTCCGAGGCATGGCTGCCGCGCGCGTTCCCCACCCCGGGGGAGCTGGTGGCGGAGGACGCCCGCCGCGCCGCGGCCACCGAGGCGGGCCGCCCCCGATGGCTGCGCAGGGTGCCCGACCTCGGCGGGGGACAGCAGGGCTGAGGGAGCGGAGGCCGCTTCGGCGCGCCTCCACCCCGGCCCCGCCGCCTCCTAGGCGTGCCCGGAGGTGGCAGCGGCCTCCGCGCGCAGGCTCTCGTAGACGCGTGCCAGGCCCTCGGAACCGTGCCCCGCGCCGATCTGACGGCTGATCAGCGTCTGCACCGCCGCGATCGGCGTCGGGTCCACGCCCTGCTCCTCGCTGGCGCGCACCAGGTGGGACAGGTCGGAGAACTCCAGGCTCTGCTGTCCGGGGGCGGTGTAGTCGCCGCCGTCGATGACGCGTGCGTGGGCGGCGAGCCCATTGGTCATGGCGCTGAGGAACGGTGCCGTGCGGGCGGCGAACCGGGCCGCGGTCATCCCCTCAGAACCGACCATGGCCGCGCCGTGGAAGAAGCCCGCGAACATCTGGTACATGCCCGACAGCATCGCGAGGTCGATCAGGGACGCCATGCCCGCGTCCCGGCCGTCGTAGGTGCTCGTCGCCCAGGCGTCGAAGACGCCGCGGTACCGCTCGTACACCGGCTGCGAGCCGCTGTAGAAGATCTGCGCCCCGGGGGTGCCGATCATGGCGGGCACCGCGAGGATCGCACCGTCCAGGTACGCGATGTCGTACCCGGCGGCCCAGGCGGCGAGCTCGCGTGCCTCGACCGGGGTGGTGGTCGTGAGGTTGACCAGGGTACGGCCGCGCAGCCCGTCGACGACGGGGTCCAGGGTCTCGTGCACCGAGGGGTGCCTGAGCAGGCAGGCCACGATCAGGGGCCGCGCGGTGACCGCTTCGGCGACCGCGTCGGCGGACTCGGCGCCGCGCTCGACGAGGGCGGTGGCACGTCCGGGGGTCCGGTTCCACACGGTCACCGGGTGGCCCTCGCCGAGGAGCCGCGCGGCAAGGGCACTGCCCATGGCTCCGAGTCCGAGCAGCGTGACGCCGGTCCGCGCGGGCGGGGTCGTGGATGTCGTTCGCATGCCCCCATGCTGGGCGGAACACCGTCGAGCGGGAAGTACCCACTCACTTGTGGGGTACTTACCGTTCGGTGAGCGAGGAGGTCACGATGGCGAAGGCGCCGCGGCGCGGGCCGTACATCTGCGGTATCGACGCCGCCCTTGACGTCGTCAGCGGGAAGTGGAAGGGCCTGGTCCTCTGGGAGCTGCACGCCCACGGCACCCGGCGCTTCGCCGAGCTGCGCCGCGCGCTCCCGGGCGTGAGCGAGAAGGTGCTCACCCAGCACCTCCGCCAGATGGAGGAGGACGGACTCGTCCACCGCGAGGTGTACGCGGAGGTGCCGCCGAGGGTCGAGTACTCCCTCACCGAGGCGGGCGTCTCCCTCGACGAGGCACTGCGCCCGCTCGGCGCGTGGGGGAGGGAGCGCGTGCGCCGGGAACACCTCGAAGCGGCGGACATCCCCGAGTCCCCCGCCCCGTAGGTCACGAGCCGTCGGCACCGCGCGGCCACCGGGTCGCTGTTCACCGCAGGAGAGGCCGCCCCGTGGAGCACGGGACGGCCTCTCCTGCGTGGGCTGCCCGCCCCGGCTGTGCCTACCGCTTCAGCCGCTCGTACGCGGGGACGGTGAGGAAGTCCGCGTAGTGCTCGTCCAGGGCGACCTGGAGCAGGATGTCGTGCGCCTCCTGCCAGCGTCCCGCACCGTACGCCTCCTCGCCCAGCTCGGCGCGGAGCGACGCCAGGTCGTCCGCCGCGAGCGCGCGGACCGCCTCGGCCGTCACCGTCAGCGGCTTCCCGTCGTGCTCGACGACGACGCCCGCGTTGATCCACTGCCAGATCTGGGAGCGGGAGATCTCGGCGGTCGCGGCGTCCTCCATCAGGTTGAAGATGGCGACGGCGCCCGCGCCGCGCAGCCAGGACTCGATGTAGCGGATGCCGACCTGCACCGCGTTCACCAGGCCCTCGTACGTCGGCTTCGCGTCCAGGGAGTCCACCGCGATCAGGTCGGCGGCCGCCACCGACACCTCCTCGCGCAGCCGCTCCTTCTGGTTCGGCCGCTCCCCGAGGACCTTGTCGAAGGACTCCATGGCGATCGGCACCAGGTCCGGGTGGGCCACCCAGGAGCCGTCGAAGCCGTCCCCGGCCTCCCTGTCCTTGTCCGCGCGCACCTTCTCGAAGGCCACCTTGTTGACCTCGGGGTCGCGGCGGGACGGGATGAACGCCGCCATGCCGCCGATGGCGTGCGCCCCGCGCTTGTGGCAGGTGCGCACGAGCAGTTCGGTGTACGCGCGCATGAACGGGGCCGTCATCGTGACCGCGTTGCGGTCCGGCAGCACGAAGCGGGCGCCGCCGTCGCGGAAGTTCTTCACGATGGAGAACAGGTAGTCCCAGCGGCCCGCGTTGAGCCCTGAGGCGTGGTCGCGCAGCTCGTAGAGGATCTCCTCCATCTCGTAGGCGGCGGTGATCGTCTCGATGAGGACGGTCGCGCGGACGGTGCCCTGGGCGATGCCGAGGTGGTCCTGCGCGAAGACGAAGACGTCGTTCCACAGCCGCGCTTCGAGGTGGGACTCCAGCTTGGGCAGGTAGAAGTACGGGCCCTTGCCGAGGTCGAGCAGCCGCCGCGCGTTGTGGAAGAAGTAGAGCCCGAAGTCGACAAGAGCGCCGGGCACCGGGCGGCCGTCGATCTGGAGGTGGTGCTCGTCCAGGTGCCAGCCGCGCGGCCGGGTCACGACGGTGGCCAGTTCCGCCGGGTCCTTCAGGGCGTACGACTTGCCGCTCGCGGGGTCCGTGAAGTCGATGCGGCGCTCGTACGCGTCGATCAGGTTGAGCTGCCCGAGGACCACGTTCTCCCAGGTGGGCGCCGAGGCGTCCTCGAAGTCCGCGAGCCACACCCGGGCGCCCGAGTTGAGCGCGTTGATGGTCATCTTGCGGTCGGTGGGGCCGGTGATCTCCACCCGGCGGTCGTTCAGCGCCTCGGGGGAGGGGGCGACGCGCCAGGAGTCGTCGGCGCGCACGTCCGCGGTCTCCGGGAGGAAGTCCAGGGTGGCGGTGCGGGCGATCTCGGCGCGCCGCTCGGCGCGCGCCGCGAGGAGCTCGTCGCGGCGCGGGGTGAAGCGGCGGTGCAGCTCGGTCAGGAAGGCGAGGGCCTGCTCCGTCAGCACCTCCTCCTGTCGCGGCAGGGGCGCTGCGTCGACGATGGCCAGCGGGGACGGCGCTGGTGCGGACATGAGACGTCACTTCCTTCGGCGGACTGTGCGGTGCGGGTGCCCGACCCATGGTGCGCGGGCCTGGCACCCGGTGCCAGGCCGACGCGGTACACGCCGTGGCGCGGCTCCCGCGCGGGGAGTGCGCCGACCCGACAGGGCTTCTGAACAGTGGATATTAGTTTCCTTATAGTGGAAGTTCAATGTGTGTCGATGTCGAGAATCTCTCCATCGAGCCGTTCTGGCCCCCGGTGCCAGCCAGTTGAGGGCGCGGCCGACGCCCGCCGAGGGCCTACGCCTCCGCTCAGTCCAGGCGGTCGAGATCCGCCGGCACGTCGATGTCGTAGGGCGCGGCCACTCCGTCGCAGGGCACCAGGGCGAGCGCCGCGGAGTGCCGGGCGAGGTAGGCGCGGGCGCCGCGGTCGCCCTCGGCGGAGTCGGCGGCGGGCCGCCAGTGGTCGGCGCCGAGCAGCACCGGATGGCCCCGGCGCCCGTCGTATGTCGCGGCGGCAAGCACGGCGGGTCCTTCGACCGCCTCGCGGACCCGGGCGACCGCCTCGGAAGTGATGCCGGGCTGGTCCACCAGCAGGACGAGCGCGGCCGTGGCGCCGGTGTCCCCGAGCGAGTCGAGCCCCGCCCGCAGGGACGTGCCCATGCCCTCCTGCCAGGCGGGGTTCTCGACGAGGACGCAGTCGGCGAGGCCCGGCAGGGCGCGCACCGCGGACGCCGCCGCGCCCACCACCACGTGCACCCGTCCGACGCCGCCCGCGCGCAGCGTGCCCACCGCGTGCTCGGCGAGCGTGCGGCCCCCGTGCTCCAGCAGCGCCTTGGGCCGCCCCCCGAGCCGCCGCCCGCCGCCCGCGGCGAGCACCAGCCCCACCACCTCCGGGCGCGGCGCGCTGCCCGCCCCGCCCTCGTCCCCGGCGCCCTCACGCGCCGGCTGTGCCATGTTCGTCATGGCTCCTGCATACCGCACGGACTCGCCCCGTTCGGCCCGTCCCCGCCGTCGCGGGCGCGCGGCGTCGGCTGACGCCCCGTCACGGCCCGACGGGTGACCGCGGGAGCGGGCAGGTGAACATGCCGATTCACCTCCGCTACAGGGAAGTTGAATTTGGTCCTGTCTGTGGCGCGAACCGGCCACGGGGCGATTTACTGGCGGCGGCTCCGGGTGAAGCCACACCCCTCGGGGAGCCGCCCTGGGCCGTCGAGGGGGGGGAGGGCTGTGGTGCAGAGCGTGGGGAAACGTGCCCAGAGACCGGCGCGCGGCGGGGGCGACAGCGACCGGCGGGTGGTGGGGCTGCGGGCGGCAGTGACCTGTCTGCGGCGCGAACTCGCCGCGTACCCGGTGGAGTTCGCCGACCGGGGGATCGCCGAGGACGAGTTGGCCGCCCTGGCCGCGATGGCCTTCGAGGGGCACCCGGAGGTGCGCAGGCTGCGCCGCTCGCTGCTGCTCGTGGCCGGGGCGATGGGCTCGGTGAGCGCGCTCGCCGGGGGCCTCGCGGACGTGCGCGCGGCGGTGGAGGAGTTCGGGCACGAGGAGTGAGGCGAGGAGTGCGGCGGGGGTCGTGTCCGCCCGGACGGGGCGCGGTCCCCGCCCCGCGCCGCCGTGGCCGAAACCCTACGGTCCCCGGCGGGCCGCCGCGCAAGGGCCGCGCATGACGGCCCCTCAGCCCGCGAGCGCCCCCGCAAGTTCCACCGCGACGTCCCGCAGCACGGGCACGATCTCCTCGGTGGCGCCCTCGGTGAGGCGGCCCGCGGGGCCCGAGATGGAGATCGCCGCGGCGGTCGGCGAGCCCGGCACCGTCACCGCGAGGCAACGCACCCCGATCTCCTGCTCGTTGTCGTCCATCGCGTACCCCTGCCGCCTGACCTCGTCGAGCGCGGCGAGGAACGCGTTCGGGGTCGTGATGGTGCGGTCCGTCGTCGCGGGCATCCCGGTGCGCGCGAGCAGCGCCCGTACCTCGTCGGGCGGGAGCTGGGCGAGCAGCGCCTTGCCGACGCCCGTCGCGTGCGGCAGCACCCGGCGGCCGACCTCGGTGAACATCCGCATCGAGTGCTTCGACGGCACCTGCGCCACATAGACGACCTCGTCGCCGTCGAGCAGCGCCATGTTCGCGGTCTCGCCCGTCTCCGCCACGAGCCGGGCGAGGTACGGCCGCGCCCAGGTGCCGAGCAGCCGGGACGCGGACTCGCCGAGCCTGATGAGCCGGGGGCCGAGCGCATAGCGGCGGTTGGGCTGCTGGCGTACGTAGCCGCAGGCGACCAGGGTGCGCATCAGCCGGTGGATCGTCGGCAGCGGGAGTCCGCTGCTGGTGGAGAGCTCGCTCAGGCCGACCTCGCCCCCGGCGTCCGCCATCCTCTCCAGCAGGTCGAAGGCGCGCTCAAGGGACTGGACGCCGCCGGTCGGCCGTGCGGTGTCGGTGGCGCTGGTGTCTGGCGTCGGCACTGCGCGTTCCTTTCGGGCTTGCGGGCAAGGCAGCAGCTTATCGGGCGGGCGCCGCGGGGGCGGGGGCGTGGGTCGCGCGGGACCCCGCCGAACGGCGGCCGGTCCCGCCGCGTCCCCCGTCCGTGTCCGTGGCGGAGACGCCTTCCTCAGCAAGCCACAGGCGTAATTGCGGAATTCTATTTCCACTAAACGGAAAAGTCCAGCACGGTACGGGGTGGCCGCCCGTGGGGGCCGGGGGCCTTGACGGAGCCGGGGGTGACGGCAAGAATTTCAACAGAACGTTGAAGTCGATGCTCCGGGGCGGGACTGAAGGGCGCTCCGGCGCGGACCCGTCGCCGAAGGGGCGCCGCGGCGCCACCGGCCACGGCGGGCGGCCGGGCGATGGAGAGCCGGGCGGGCCGCCCGCCCCTCGGCCCCCGACCCGCCGCACACACCGACAGCCCTGCCGCCCGGCATCCGCCCGCCCCACACGGCACCCTTGACGGGCCCACAGGCCCGCATGCCCACCCCGGCCCGCGCCCTGCGGGCCGACCGCGACGACAGAAAGCAGCCCGCATGCCGGAACCCCGAGCAGCCGGGGCGCACCCGCCCGACCTGGTGCTGCGCTCCACCCGCGCCGTCCTGCCCGACGGCACCCGCCCCGCCACGGTGGCCGTGGGGCGGGACGGCAGGATCGCGGCCGTCCTGCCCCACGACGCGCCGCCGCCCCCCGGCGCCCGCCTCGAAGACCTCGGCGACACCGCGCTGCTGCCCGGGCTCGTGGACACCCACGTCCACGTCAACGACCCGGGACGCACCGAGTGGGAGGGCTTCTGGACCGCCACGAGGGCCGCGGCCGCGGGCGGCGTCACCACCCTCGTCGACATGCCGCTCAACAGCCTCCCGCCCACCACCACCGTCCCCCATCTGCACACCAAGCGCGCGGTCGCCCGCGACCAGGCCCACGTCGACGTCGGCTTCTGGGGCGGCGCCGTACCGGACAACACGGCGCATCTGCGGCCGCTGCACGACGCGGGCGTCTTCGGCTTCAAGTGCTTCCTGTCGCCCTCGGGCGTCGAGGAGTTCCCCGAACTCGACCGCACGGGACTCGCCGCCGCCATGAAGGAGATCGCGGCCTTCGACGGGCTGCTCATCGTGCACGCCGAGGACCCGGCCGCGCTCGCCGCGGCGCCGCCCGGCGGCGGCCCGCGCTACGCCGACTTCCTCGACAGCAGGCCGCCCGGCAGCGAGGACGCCGCGATCGCGACCCTGCTCGAACTGGCCGCCGCCCTCGGCACCCGCGTGCACATCCTGCACCTCTCCTCGGCCGCCGCGCTGCCCGCCGTCGCCGCCGCCCGCCGCGCCGGGGTCCGCGTCACCGCCGAGACCTGCCCGCACTACCTCGCCCTCACCGCCGAGGAGGTCCCCGACGGCGCCAGCGCGTTCAAGTGCTGCCCGCCGATCCGGGAGGCCGCCAACCGTGACCTGCTGTGGGCGGCGCTCGCGGACGGCACCGTCGACTGCGTGGTCAGCGACCACTCGCCCGCCACCCCCGACCTGAAGACCGCCGACTTCGCCACCGCCTGGGGCGGCATCTCCTCGCTCCAGCTCGGCCTGCCCGTCGTCTGGAGCGAGGCGCGCCGCCGCGGCCACACCCTCGACGACCTGGCCCGCTGGATGTCCGCCCGCACCGCCGCCCTCGCCGGCCTCGCCCACAAGGGCGCCATCGCGCCCGGCAGGGACGCGGACCTCACCGCCCTCGCCCCCGAGGAGACCTTCACCGTCGACCCCGCCGCGCTCCAGCACCGCAACCCCGTGACCGCCTACGCGGGCCGCACCCTGCACGGCGTGGTCCGGGCGACCTGGCTGCGCGGGCGGCGCGTGTACGACGCCGCCGGGGGACCCGCCTTCACCGGGCCCTCGGGACAGCTACTGGAAAGGAACAACGGATCACAGTGACGGCCCCCGGCATCCCCGCCCCCGACACCCCCGACGCCCCCGGCGCGTCCGCGCCCCGGACACCCGCGCTCGCCTTCACCGGCGACGCCGCGCCCTACACCACCGGCGACCCGTACGCCGACTACCGCTCCGCCGACCTCCCCTTCGCCCGGCTCACCGACCTCGCCGCCCCCGGCCTCGGCGCCGGCGTCATCGCCGCGGGCGACGAGTTCTTCGCCTCCCGCGAGAACCTCATCGCCGCCGCGCCCGCCGTCTTCGACCCCGGGCTCTTCGGGCCCAAGGGCAAGATCATGGACGGCTGGGAGACCAGGCGCCGCCGCGGCCCCGACCCCGAACACCCCTGGCCCGACGACGCCGACCACGACTGGGCGCTGGTGCGGCTCGGCGCGCCGGGCGTGGTGCACGGCGTCGTCGTCGACACCGCGCACTTCCGCGGCAACCACCCGGCCGCCGTCTCCGTCGAGGCCACCGCGGCCGACGGCACCCCGGGGCCCGAGGAACTGGCCGCGGACACGGTGCGCTGGACCACGCTCGTGCCCCGCACCCCGGTCGGCGGCCACGCCGCCAACGGCTTCGCCGTCGACGTCCCGCGCCGCTTCACCCACCTGCGGCTCAACCAGTTCCCCGACGGCGGCATCGCCCGGCTGCGGGTGTACGGCGAGGTGCTGCCCGACCCCGGCTGGCTCGCCGCGCTCGGCACCTTCGACGTGCTCGCCGAGGCCAACGGCGGCCGGGTCGAGGACTCATCCGACCACTTCTTCTCGCCCGCGGCCCACACCATCGGGTACGGCCGCTCCCGCGCCATGCACGAGGGCTGGGAGACCCGCCGCCGCCGCGACCACGGGCACGACTGGGTCGCGTACGCGCTCACCGCGGAGGCGGAGGTGCGCGCCGTGGAGATCGACACCGCCTGCTACCGGGGCAACGCCGCGGGCTGGGCCTCCGTCTCGCTGCGCGAGGGCGCCGACGGGCCCTGGACGCAGCTCCTGCCCCGCACCAGGCTCCAGCCCGACACCAACCACCGCTTCGTGCTCCCCGCGCCCGCCGTCGGCACACACGCGCGTATCGACATCTTCCCCGACGGCGGCGTCTCCCGGCTCCGCCTGCACGGCAGCCTCACCACGCGCGGTGCGGCCGCCCTCGCCGAGCGCCACCGCACGCTCGGCGGCTGACCCCGCGGCCCCGCGCGCGTGGGAGCCGTTCACCGGTGCGCGCGGGCGGGGGAGCGGTACCGTCTTCCGGGACGCAATCCGTACCCGGACGACCGGAACCTCTCCGGCGGTCCGCGTCGTTGTCCCACTGAACCAGCCAGCCGTACGGGCCCCGGGCATGGGGCGCGTACGGTTCGACACACGCGCGTCGAGGAGAGCGGCCGTGACCCTGCAACAAGAGATCGTCGGCAATGCGATGCAGATGGCCGTCGTCAGCCTCAAGCCCGGCCAGACGGTCTACTGCGAGGCGGGAAAGTTCCTCTTCAAGACGGCGAACGTATCGATGGAGACCCGTCTCGGCGGCCCCGGCGGCGGCCAGCGCTCCCCGCAGGGCGGCGGGGGCGGCGGCATGGGCGGCATGCTCCGCCAGGCCATGGGCACCGCGATGCAGGTGGGGCAGCGGGCGCTCGCCGGGGAGTCGCTCGCCTTCCAGTACTTCACCTCGCAGGGCGAGGGCACGGTGGGCTTCGCCGGGGTGCTGCCCGGCGAGATGCGCGCCCTGGAACTGAACGGCTCGCGGGCCTGGTTCGCCGAGAAGGACGCCTTCGTCGCGGCCGAGTCCACCGTCGAGTTCGGCATCGCCTTCCAGGGCGGGCGCACCGGCATGAGCGGCGGCGAGGGCTTCATCCTGGAGAAGTTCACCGGCCTCGGCACCGTGATCATCTGCGGCGCGGGCAATTTCATCGACCTCGACCCCGCCGACTTCGGGGGCCGTATCGAGGTCGACACCGGCTGCGTCGTCGCCTTCGAGGAGGGCATCAGGTACGGCGTCCAGCGCGTCGGCGGCCTCAACCGCCAGGGGATCATGAACGCCGTCTTCGGCGGCGAGGGCCTGTCCCTCGCCACCCTGGAGGGCCAGGGCCGCGTCATCCTTCAGTCCCTCACCATCGAGGGCCTGGCCAACGCCCTCAAGAAGGCCCAGGGCGGCGACAAGCAGGGGCCGACCGGCGGGATGTTCTCCACACACGCGGGCTAGCCCCGGCGGACGGACCGCACGCCTCAACCCGTCCGCACCCCGCGTACACCCCGCCGACCTGCCGTTTCCCCCGTGTCCGCCGGCTCCGGCGGCCCCGGGGCCCGCTCGAACGCCGGGCGAACCCGGGGCCAACCCATGTCCAAATTTCGAAGAAGCCGCCGCATTGACGTTGACATGCCATGCTCTACGCGCGTCATGCTAGGAGCCATGCGAATCCCCACACGCATTCTCAGCGTCTCGGCAGTCTCGGCCGCACTCCTCTTCGGCGGCTCGGCCGCCGCGATCGCGGCCCCCACCCCCCACACCGCCACCACCGCCGTCACCGCGCACGCGCGCGTGCTGGCCGTCGGCGACATCTGCTACTCCGACCTGCCCTCCCAGGCCCATGACACCCTCGACCTGATCGACCAGGGCGGCCCCTACCCGTACCCCCAGGACGACGGCGTCTTCGAGAATCGCGAGGGCCTGCTGCCCCAGCAGAGCAACGGCTACTACCACGAGTACACCGTGGAGACCCCGGGCTCGCCCGACCGCGGCGCCCGCCGCATCATCGCCGGCCAGGCCACCGACGAGGACTACTACACCGCCGACCACTACGAGTCGTTCGACCTGGTCGACTTCGACTGCTGACCCCCCACCCACATCTCTCGCCCCGCGGACCCCCCACACCGACAGGCCGCGGGGCGAGACCGTGCCCCCGGCGGCCCGGGAGAACGCCACGCCCCGCGGCCCGGAGCGGACGGGCGGCTCACGCCCCCAGCAACTCGCCCCCCGCGATCTCCGTCAGCCGCACCGGGCGGTGCTCGCGCCGCGAGACCTCGCACGCCTCCGCCACCCTGAGCGCCCGCAGCGCCTCACGGCCGTCGCAGGGGTTCTCCCTGCGGCCCGCCACCACGTCCACGAACGCCGCGAGTTCGGCCTCGTACGCGGGCGCGAACCGCTCCAGGAACCCGGTCCACGGCTTGTCGGCGGCGGGCGGCCCGGCCGGTTCCGTGGAGGCGATCGGCGTACGGTCGTCGAGCCCGACCGCGATCTGGTCGCGTTCCCCGGCAAGCTCCATACGGACGTCGTAGCCCGCGCCGTTGCAGCGGGTCGCCGTCGCGGTGGCGAGCGCCCCGTCGTCCAGCGTCAGCAGCACGGCCGCCGTGTCCACGTCGTCCGCCTCGCGGAACATCGCGGGCCCCGCGTCGGAGCCCGCCGCGTACACCTCCGTCACCTCACGCCCCGTCACCCACCGCAGGACGTCGAAGTCGTGGACCAGGCAGTCCCGGTACAGGCCGCCCGACAGCGGCAGATACGCTGCGGGCGGCGGCGCCGGGTCCGACGTCATCGCGCGGACGGTGTGCAGCCGCCCGAGCCGCCCCGCGAGCACCGCCTCCCTGGCCGCCGTGTACCCGGCGTCGAAGCGGCGCTGGAAGCCGAGTTGCAGGACGGTGCCGGTGGCGTCCACCTCGCGCAGCGCCGCGAGGGTGCCCGGCAGGTCGAGGGCGATCGGCTTCTCGCAGAACACCGGGAGACCGGCGCGCGCCGCCCTGCCGATCAGCTCCGCGTGCGCCGAGGTGGCCGTTGTGATCACCACGGCGTCCACCCCCCAGGAGAAGACGTCGTCCACCCCGGGCGCCACCGTGGCCCCGAGGCGCTGTGCCAGGTCGGCGGCGCGCGCGCCGTCCGCGTCGGTGAGGACGAGGGAGCCTACGTCGCCGTGCCGCACGAGTGCGGCAGCGTGGAAGGTGCCGATACGGCCCGTTCCGATCAGTCCGATGCGCATGGGTACAAACCTCGCCGGACGCCTCCATCCTGTCAATGGGTTGTCCTGACAATCGAACCTCACGACTTCCCGTCATCAGCCCCCGCCGTTACGCTCGCACCGTGCCGAAGCCACTGGTGGACCCGACCGTCTCGCTCCAGCTCGGCGTGGACCGCAGCAGCCCGGTCCCGCTCTACTTCCAGCTCGCGCAGCAGCTCGAAGCCGCCATCGAGCGCGGCGCGCTCACCCCCGGCACCCTCCTCGGCAACGAGATCGAGCTGGCCGGCAGGCTCGGCCTGTCGCGCCCCACCGTGCGGCAGGCCATCCAGACCCTGGTCGACAAGGGGCTGCTGGTGCGCCGCCGCGGCGTCGGCACCCAGGTCGTGCACAGCCGCGTCAAGCGGCCCCTCGAACTCAGCAGCCTCTACGACGACCTGGAGGCGGCCGGGCAGCGGCCGACCACCCGCGTCGTCGACAACTCGCTGGTGCCCGCGCCCGCCGAGGTCGCCGCCGCGCTCGGCGTCCCCGAGGGCGACGAGGTGCGGCGCATCGAGCGGCTGCGGCTCACCCACGACGAGCCCATCGCCTACCTCAGCAACCACCTGCCCGCGGGCCTCGCCGACCTCGACAGCGCCCGCCTGGAGTCGACCGGCCTCTACCGGCTGCTGCGCGCCGCCGGAGTCACCCTGCACAGCGCCCGGCAGGCCGTCGGCGCCCGCTCCGCCACCGCACAGGAGGCCGCGAGGCTCGCAGAGGAGCCCGGCGCCCCGCTGCTGACCATGGAACGCGTCACGTTCGACGAGACCGGCCGCGCCGTCGAGCACGCCTCCCACACCTACCGCGCCTCCCGCTACTCGTTCGAGTTCCAGCTCCTGGTACGGGGCTGAACCCCCGCCCCGCCGCGGCGGCCGACGGGCCGCGCCCGCCCCGTCCCCCGGGCGCCCTTGCCCCTACCGTGACCAGGTCGTGATCGATCCGTTCCCGGGGCCAGGGGCGTTCCGGCGCTCTCGCGGGGGCAGGACATTGACGCCACGGCGAACCACGGCTAAAAACACGGGGTCATGACCCGCGGCACCACCGCGGCAGCCGCGGCGTCGACCGCCACCGGCGGCGGGGCCGCACCCCCGGCGCGGGGCGGAAGGGCACCGCCGGTCCCCCCGGCAGAAAGGCATGGCCACGTGGCACGCTTTCGTACCTGGACGAGCATCGCGCTCGTCGGGACACTCGCGCTCGCCGGATGCAGCAGCACCGGCGGCAAACGCGCGGAGGACGCCCGCAAGGCCGCCGCCGCCAAGGGCAGGGCCGCCGTCGACACGCCCCGCTGGACCTTCGCGATGGTCACCCACTCGGGAGACGGCGACACCTTCTGGGACATCGTGCAGAGCGGCGCCAAGCAGGCCGCCGTGAAAGACAACATCAACTTCGTCTACTCGCACGACGCCGAGGCCCAGCAGCAGGCGCAGCTCGTGGACGCCGCCGTCGACAAGAAGGTCGACGGCCTCGTCGTGACGCTCGCCAAGCCCGACGCGATGAAGGCCGCGGTCGCCCGCGCGGTGAAGGCCCACATCCCGGTGATCACCGTGAACTCCGGCGCCGCCGAGTCCAAGGCGTTCGGCGCGCTCACCCACATCGGGCAGGACGAGACCGTCGCGGGCCAGGCGGTCGGCGACGAACTCAACTCCAGGGGCCGCAAGAAGGCCCTCTGCGTCATCCACGAACAGGGCAACGTCGGCCTCGAACAGCGCTGCCAGGGCGCCAAGGACCACTTCAAGGGCAGCATGCAGAACCTCTACGTCGACGGCACCAACATGCCCGACGTGCAGTCCGCCGTGCAGGCCAAGCTCCAGGCCGACAAGTCGATCGACGCCGTCGTCACCCTCGGCGCGCCGTTCGCGGACACCGCCGTCAAGGCCGGGCAGGAGGCGGGCAGCAAGGCCGAGATCGACACCTTCGACCTCAACGCCAAGGTCGCGGGCGGCCTCCAGGACGGCTCGCTCGGCTTCGCCGTCGACCAGCAGCCGTACCTCCAGGGCTACCAGGCCATCGATCTGCTGTGGCTGTACAAGTACAACGCCGACGTGCTCGGCGGCGGCAAGGCCGTGCTGACCGGGCCGCAGATCATCACGAAGAAGGACGCGGGCGCCCTCGCCGAGTACGCGAAGCGGGGCACCAGGTGACCGCCACCGCCTCCGGCACGGGCCCCTCGACCGGCACCGGCGCCCCCGATGAACGGCTGCTGCGCACCTCGCCGCTGCGCAGGCTGCTGGGCCGCCCGGAACTGGGCTCGGTGGTCGGCGCCGTCGCCGTCTTCGTGTTCTTCGCGTTCGCCGCCGACAGCTTCCTGAACGCGTCGAGCCTTGCCACCGTGCTGTACGCGTCGTCCACTATCGGGATCATGGCGGTGCCGGTGGCGCTGCTGATGATCGGCGGCGAGTTCGACCTGTCGGCGGGCGTGCTGGTCACCACCTCCGCGCTGGTGTCGTCGATGTTCAGCTACCAGATGACCGCCAACGTCTGGGTGGGCGTCGGGGTCTCCCTGCTGGTGACGCTCGCCATCGGCGCCTTCGACGGCTGGATGCTCACCCGCACCAAGCTGCCCAGCTTCATCATCACGCTCGGCACCTATCTGATGCTGACCGGGATGAACCTCGGCTTCACCAAGCTGATCAGCGGCACGGTGTCCACCAAGTCCATCGCCGACATGGAGGGCTTCTCCACCGCCCACGACCTCTTCGCCTCCACGCTCACCCTCGGCGGCGTCGACCTCAAGGTCACCGTCCTGTGGTGGATCTGCATGATCGCCCTCGCCACCTGGGTCCTGCTGCGCACCCGCGTCGGCAACTGGATCTTCGCGGCGGGCGGCGGCAAGGACGCGGCGCGCGCGGTCGGCGTCCCGGTCGCCAGGACCAAGATCGGCCTTTACATGGGCGTCGGCTTCGGCGCCTGGGTCGCGGGCCAGCACCTGCTGTTCTCGTTCGACGTGGTCCAGTCCGGCGAGGGCGTCGGCAACGAACTGATCTACATCATCGCCGCCGTCATCGGAGGCTGCCTGATCACCGGGGGCTACGGCTCCGCGGTCGGCTCCGCCGTCGGCGCGCTGATCTTCGGCATGACCAGCAAGGGCATCGTGTTCGCCGAGTGGGACCCGGACTGGTTCAAGTTCTTCCTCGGCGCGATGCTGCTCCTGGCGACCCTGCTCAACGCCTGGGTGCGCAAGAGGGCGGAGGCCACGGCATGAGCGGGGAGAAGGCGATGGAACCGGGCAAGGCGGACAGGGCGCCAGGGCTGGAGAAACCGGCCGGGGACGCGACGGCCGCCACGGACAACCGCACGGCGCTCGTCGAGCTGGACGACGTCAGTAAGTACTACGGCAACATCCGCGCCCTCGAAGGCGTGACGCTCACGGTGCACGGCGGCGAGATCACCTGTGTGCTCGGCGACAACGGCGCCGGCAAGTCCACCCTCATCAAGGTCGTCGCGGGGCTCCACCAGCACGACGGCGGCACCCTGCGCATCGACGGCGAGGACACCAGGCTCGGCTCGCCCCGCGAGGCCCTCGACCGCGGCATCGCCACCGTCTACCAGGACCTGGCGGTGGTGCCGCTGATGCCGGTGTGGCGGAACTTCTTCCTGGGCTCGGAGCCGCGCAAGGGCAGGGGCCCCTTCTCCCGGCTCGACGTCGACCTGATGCGCCGCACCACCCATGCCGAGCTGCTGCGCATGGGCATCGACCTGCGCGACGTCGACCAGCCCATCGGCACGCTCTCCGGCGGCGAGCGGCAGTGCGTGGCCATCGCCAGGGCCGTCTACTTCGGGGCGAAGGTGCTCGTGCTCGACGAGCCGACCGCGGCGCTCGGGGTGAAGCAGTCGGGGGTGGTGCTGAAGTACGTGGCCGCCGCGCGGGACGCCGGGCTCGGCGTCGTGCTGATCACCCACAACCCCCACCACGCCTACCTGGTCGGGGACCGCTTCATCCTGCTCAAGCGCGGTGCGATGTCCGGCAGCCACCCCAGGTCCGGCATCACCCTCGACGAGCTGACCCGCGAGATGGCGGGCGGCTCCGAGCTGGACGACCTGGAGCAGGCCCTGGAGCGCGCCCCGAGCCCCGCCCACCTCGGCGGCACGGCGACGGGGGAGTAGCGGCCCCCGACCCGGACGGCGGCCCCTGCGCACCCGCGCGGGGCCGCCGTCCGCTGTCCCTCACCCGCGCGTGTGCCTGACGCGTACGGTCGTCACGCGCGCGTGCGCGTCCACGGCCGGGACCCAAAAGCCCACCAACCGCCCGTACCCCCCGACCTGCCGCGAAAGCACAGGAGAGGGGAGCGGCGTGGAGAGATGCCGCGGGCATCGGGTGGGGTCTGCGGGGGGAGGGGGTGGTGAGGCAGAATCGGGGCGGTGAGCACCTACCGCGATTTCGCGCACCGCGGCTCCGCACGGGCCACCGTCCTGCGGACCGTCGGCACGCGCGAGCGCCGTTCCCATCTGACGGCCCCCCGCGTCCCCACCGTCGGCATAGACATCGGCGGTACGAAGGTGATGGCGGGCGTCGTCGACGCCGACGGGCACATCCTGGAGAAGGTACGCACCGAGACCCCGGACAAGTCGAAGAGTCCCAAGGTGGTCGAGGACACCATCGTCGAGCTGGTGCTCGATCTCTCGGACCGCCACGACGTGCACGCCGTCGGCATCGGCGCCGCCGGCTGGATCGACGCCGACCGCAACCGGGTCCTCTTCGCCCCCCACCTCTCCTGGCGCAACGAGCCCCTGCGCGACCGCCTCTCCGGGCGCCTCGCCGTCCCCGTCATGGTGGACAACGACGCCAACGCCGCCGCCTGGGCCGAGTGGCGCTTCGGCGCGGGACGCGGCGAGGACCACCTCGTCATGATCACGCTCGGCACCGGCATCGGCGGCGCCATCCTCGCCGAAGGACAGGTCAAGCGGGGCACCTTCGGCGTCGCCGGGGAGTTCGGGCACATGCAGGTGGTGCCCAGCGGCCACCGCTGCCCCTGCGGCAACCGCGGCTGCTGGGAGCAGTACAGCTCGGGCAACGCGCTGGTGCGCGAGGCCCGCGAGCTGGCCGCCGCCGACTCCCCGGTCGCGTACAACATCATCGACCGGGTCGGCGGCAACGTCTCCGACATCACGGGCCCGCTCATCACGGAACTGGCCCGCGAGGGCGACGCGATGTGCGTGGAACTGCTCCAGGACATCGGCCAGTGGCTCGGCGTCGGCATCGCCAACCTGGCCGCCGCCCTCGACCCGTCCTGCTTCGTCATCGGCGGCGGCGTCAGCGCCGCCGACGACCTGCTGATCGACCCCGCGAGGGACGCCTTCCGCCGCCATCTGACGGGACGGGGCTACCGCCCCGAGGCCCGCGTGGCCCGCGCCCAGCTCGGCCCGGACGCGGGCATGGTGGGCGCCGCCGACCTGGCCCGCCTGGTGGCCAGGCGGTTCAGGCGCGCCAACCGCCGCCGGGTCGAGCGCTACGAGCGGTACGAGCGCTTCGCCGAGGCCCGCCGCACCGCCCGTACCACCCAGGGAACCGGGACCAAGGGATGAACACCGCAGAACAGGCCGCGCCCGTGACGCAGCAGGACCCGGAGCCGCCGGCCGCCGAGGGCCGCCGACACAAGATCCGCCGCCGCACCCTCACCCTGGTGATCATCGTGCTGCTGATCGGGGTGCCCGCCGGCTACCTCGTGATCTCCGCGAACCAGAGCAGGGACAGCGGCAAGGACAAGGAGGACCGCTACTCCGCCACCGGGATGAGCGCGGGCTCCCCCACCCGGGTCCAGCGCCGCCTCTACAACATCCCCGTCCCCAGGGAGCACGCGGCGATCTCCTCCTACGAGACCAACAACTGGAAGACCAGCAGGCTCTACGTCCAGTTCCTCACCACGAACAAGGGCCTCGCGTCGTTCCTGCACTTCATGGGCGCCGGCGTCGACGACCTCAAGCCCGGCAAGCTGCCCGTCACCGCGCGCGACCGCAAAATCGCCCACTGGGACTTCAGCGGCACCGGCGAGTGGTCGGGCCTCGTCCACTCCAAGCCCGACCCCCAGCCCACCCAGACCGTCGTGGTCAACCGCGCCAACCCCAAGTACCCCCAGGTCTACGTGGTCTCCGAGACCACCCCCTGACGCCCCGGGGCGGCGGGCGGCCCCGGGGGGCGTTGTCGGACCCCACCCGTAGAGTCGGAGGCGACCGGCTCACACGACGGGAGGGAGGTGGCACACGCCATGAGCACGCCGCTCGCGCCCGCACGCCGGGACGCCCGCACCGCCCGCGACGCGCCCGCCGCCGTGCCGCCCCGGCTCGCCGCCGTCTTCCTGCCCGCCCCGCTGCCCCGCGCCTCCGCCGTCGCCTTCTGGGACCCCGGCGGCGGCCCGCTGCCCCCGGGGCCGCGCGGCGAGCTGACCCTGCTGCGGGAGCCCGCCGCGCCGCCCGCCGAGGTCCCCGCCCTGCGGCTGCCCCTCGCCGCGGCCCTGCCGCTGCTGGTACGCGCGCGGCACGACCCCGCGGCACACCCCGCCACCGCCTGCTGGGCCGCCGCCGCACTGCACGCGGTGCACCTCGTCGCGCGCGGCAGGCTGCTGCCCGGACTCACCCCCGACGGCCTCGACGCCTGGCGCGCGGGCCCGCTCGCCGCCGACGACATCGCCCAGCTCCGCGCCATCGCCGCCGCCCTGCCCCCCGAGGGCTTCGCGACCCCGCTCGGCGACGGCCACGGACCGCGCGCGGTGCCGGACCCCGAGGCCCTGGTGCGCGCGTTCGCCGACGCCGTCGCCGACACCCTGCCCCGCACCCCCGCGGGGCGGCACGCCGTCGGCGCCCCCTTCGCCGCCGCCGGGCCCCAGCGGCTGCCCGGGGCGCGCGCGTGGGCCGCCGAGGTCGCCGCGGGAGCCGACGTCGGCGTCGCCGTCTCGCTCAGGCTCGACCTCTCCGCGAGCCGCGCCTTCGAGCGCGACACCCCCGCGGGCGACGGCAAGGAGACCCGCGCCGCCGCCACCGCCGTCGTCCAGGTCCACTCCCTCGCCGACCCCACCCTGCTCACCGACGCCGCCGCGCTCTGGGCGGGCACCGCGGACCCCGCCTTCGGCCCCCGCGCCACCGTGGACGCGGCGCTCGCGGTGCGCAGGGCCGCGCGGGTCTGGCCCCCGCTCGCCCGCCTCGCCGAGCGGCCCGTACCCGACGTGCTCGCGCTCTCCGAGGGCGAGCTGTCCGACCTCCTCGGCCCCGCCGCGCCCCGCCTCACCGCGGCGGGCGTCGCCGTGCACTGGCCGCGCGACCTCGCGCTCGACCTGTCGGCGGCCGCCGTCGTGCGCCCCGCGCCAGGCTCCGCCGCCGAGGGCTCCTTCTTCGACAGCGACACCGTCCTTGAGTTCCGCTGGCAGCTCGCGCTCGGCGGCGAGGAGCTGAGCGACGCCGAAATGGACCGGCTCGCCGAGGCCCACAGGCCCGTGGTGCGGCTGCGCGACCGCTGGGTGCCCGTCGACCCCGCGCTGGTGCGCAGGGCACGCCACCGCGACCTCGGCCTGCTCGACCCGGTCGACGCCCTCGCCCACGCCCTCACCGGCAGCGCCGAGGTGGACGGCGAGAGCGTCGAGGTGGTCCCGGTCGGCGCGCTCGCCGCCCTCCGCGACCGGCTCACCGCGGGCATCACCCCCGTCGAGCCGCCGCGGGGCCTCGCCGCCACCCTCCGGGACTACCAGCTCCACGGCCTCGCCTGGCTCGACCTGATGACCTCGCTCGGCCTCGGCGGCTGCCTCGCCGACGACATGGGCCTGGGCAAGACCGTCACCCTGATCGCGCTCCATCTGCGCCGCGCGCGCCCCGAGCCCACCCTCGTGGTCTGCCCCGCCTCCCTGCTGGGCAACTGGCAGCGGGAGATCACCCGCTTCGCCCCCGGCGTCCCCGTCCGCCGCCACCACGGCGCACAGCGCGACCTGGAGGGCACCAGGGGCGGCTTCGTCCTCACGACCTACGGCACCCTGCGGCACTCGGCGCCCGCGCTCGCCGAGCACCCCTGGGGCATGGTCGTCGCCGACGAGGCCCAGCACATCAAGAACCCGCACTCCGCCACCGCCAAGGCCCTGCGCACCCTCCCCGCGCCCGCCCGCGTCGCCCTCACCGGCACCCCCGTCGAGAACAACCTCTCCGAGCTGTGGGCCCTGCTCGACTGGACCACCCCAGGACTGCTCGGCCCCCTCAAGGCGTTCCGCTCCCGGCACGCGCGCGGCGTCGAGGGGCAGACCGCCGAGGACATCCCGCCCGACCCGGAGGCGGTGGCACGGCTCGCCCGCCTGGTGCGCCCGTTCCTGCTGCGCCGCCGCAAGTCCGACCCCGGCATCGTGCCCGAGCTGCCCCCCAAGACCGAGAGCGACCACCCCGTCCCCCTCACCCGCGAGCAGGCCGGGCTCTACGAGGCCGTGGTGCGGGAGGCCATGGGCGCCATCGAGGACGCGCGCGGCATCGCCCGCCGCGGCCTGGTGCTGAAGCTCCTCACCTCCCTCAAGCAGATCTGCGACCATCCGGCGCTCTTCCTCAAGGAACCCGCAGAGCCCGCGGCGGAGCCCCGCCTCACCGGCCGCTCTGGCAAGCTCGACCTCCTCGACGAACTGCTCGACACCGTCCTCGCCGAGGAGGGCTCCACCCTCGTCTTCACCCAGTACGCGCGCATGGCCAGGCTGCTCGCCGGGCACCTCGCAGGACGGGCCGTCCCCGTGGGCCTGCTGCACGGCGGCACCCCGGTCCCCGAGCGCGAGCGCCTCGTCGACCGCTTCCAGGACGGCTCGCTGCCCGTCCTGGTGCTCTCCCTCAAGGCCGCCGGCACCGGTCTGAACCTCACCAGGGCGGGCCATGTCGTCCACTTCGACCGCTGGTGGAACCCGGCGGTCGAGGACCAGGCCACCGACCGCGCGTACCGCATCGGCCAGACCCACCCGGTCCAGGTGCACCGGCTGATCACCGAGGGCACCGTGGAGGACCGGATCGCGGAGCTGATCGACACCAAGCGCGCCCTCGCCGACGCGGTGCTCGGCGGCGGCGACGCCCCGCTCACCGAGCTGACCGACCGCGAACTGGCCGACCTGGTCTCGCTCAGGAGGCCCGAATGAGCCCGGCCGAGTCCCCGGGCGCCCCGGGTGCCCCAGGCGCCCGCCGCCCGTCCGACGCCGCGCGCCGCGCCCTGCACGAGGCGCTGGCCGCCCGCCGCCGCGCCGCGGACGAGCAGCAGCCGGAGCCCGCCGCGCCCGACGCCCCCGAGGACGCCCCGCGCCCCGCGCGCGGCCGCGCCTCCGAGGCCGCGCGCCTCGCCCTTGAGGAAGCGCGCTCCCGCAGGACCCCGCCCAGGCCCGCCCCCGCCGCGCGCCCCCGCACCCCCGCCGCCCACGACACCCCGGCACCGGACGCGCCCGCCGCGCCGCCCGCGCCCCCGGCGCCCGTACCCGCCCCGGAGGCGGACGACCCGCACGCCCCCCGTGCCGCGCCCGCGCGGGCGGCCGAGGAGCCCGCCGCGCCCGTCGGCGCCGCGCGCACCTGGTGGGGCGGCGCCTGGGTACGCGCCCTGGAGACCGGCGCGCTCGACCCCGCGCGGCTGGCGCGCGGGCGCGCCTACGCGGAAGGCGGCCGGGTCGGCACCGTCAACGTCACCCCCGGCCGGGTGCTGGCGTACGTACAGGGCGGCCGCCCCCGCCCGTACCGCACCGAGCTGCGCGTGCGCACTCTCTCCGACGCGGCCTGGGACCGCTTCCTCGACGCCGCGGCCGACGACCCCGCCCAGCTCGCCGCCCTCCTCGACCGGGACATGCCGCACTCGCTCGCCGAGGGGCGCACCCCGCTGCTGCCGGGCCCCGGCGACCTCGACCCCCGGTGCAGTTGCCCCGACCAGGGCCGCCCCTGCAAGCACGCGGCGGCGCTCTGCTACGAGACGGCCGGGCTCCTCGACGAGGACCCGTTCGTGCTGCTCGCGATGCGCGGCAGGGCCGAGCGCCAGGTGCTCGACGCCCTCGCCCGCCGCAGCGCCGCCGGAGCGGCCCGCGCCGCCGCGAAACCCGCCGCCTTCCCCTCGCTGCCCGCCGACGAGGCCCTGGCCAGGCGGCCCGCAGCGCTGCCGCCCCCGCTGCCCGCGCCGCACGCCCCCGGGCGCCCGCCCGGATACCCGGCGACGCCCGGAGGACCCGACCCGTTCGCCCTCGACCAGCTCGCCACCGACGCGGCGGCCCGGGCGCACGCGCTGCTCACCGCGGGCGTCGACCCGCTGGAAGGGCTCACCCTCTGGCAGGACGCGGTCAGGATCGCCGCCGCGCGCCCCGGCTCGGGGCTCACCGCGGCGGGCCGCGGCCTGTACGCGTCCCTGGCCGCCGCGGCCGAACGCGACCCCGTGGAGCTGGCCCGCGCCGTCGCGGCCTGGCGGCAGGGCGGCGCGGCGGGCCTCGACGTCCTCGAAGAGCCCTGGGACCCGCCCGCGGGCCGCTTCGACCGGGCGCGCCCCGCGCTGCTCGCCGCCGGTCTGCCCGCCTTCCGCCCCCGGCACAACCACCTCACCCACCCCGCGGGCCACCTCCAGCTCCGCCTGGGCCGCGACCACCTCTGGTACGCGTACGAGTCCGAGCCGGGACACGACGAGTGGTGGCCACGCGGCGCCCCCGCGACCGACCCCCTGGACGCCCTCGCGAGCGCCACCGCGGCGCGTCCGCCCCGCGGGGACGACGGCCCAGGGTCGGCATAGCGGCAGAAGAGCGGCATTCGTACCGCTGCGGGCGGGACACGGAGGGCGCCGGGCGGGTGCCGGGCGTCCGCTCGGTCCGTTGTGAGCCGAGGCGCGCAGGTAAAGGGGGAAAGTCGTGAAGGCGGGGGACCACATGTGACCTCCGGGGCGGCGGTGGTTAGCGTGGGCCGGGTGAGTGAGACCACGACCCCCGCCCTCCAGTACCGCTGCGACGGCCCGGACGACGCCCCCGTCCTCGTCCTCGGCCCCTCCCTCGGCACCACCTGGCACATGTGGGATCGCCAGATACCCGAGCTGAGCAGCGAGTGGCGGGTGCTCAGATACGACCTGCCGGGGCACGGCGGCGCCCCCGCCCACCCCGCCGACTCGGTGCCCGAGCTGGCCGCCCGGCTCCTCGTCACCCTCGACGGGCTCGGCGTCCAGCGCTTCGGCTACGTGGGCTGCGCCCTCGGCGGCGCCGTCGGCGCCGAGCTGGCGCTGCGCCATCCGCACCGGGTCGCCTCGCTCGCGCTGATCTCCTCTTCGCCCCGGTTCGGCACCGCCGACGAGTACCGCCAGCGCGGCGTCGTGGTCCGCGCCAAGGGCCTCGATCCCATCGCGCGTACCGCGCCCGAGCAGTGGTTCACGCCCGGCTTCGCCGCCCAGCAGCCCGCCATCACCGAGTGGGCCGTACAGATGGTGCGCACCACCGACCCCGGCTGCTACATCGCCGCCTGCGAGGCGCTCGCCACCTTCGACCTGCGGGAGGACCTGGTCGGCATCACGGTGCCCACCCTGGTGCTCGTCGGCTCCGAGGACCAGGTGACGGGCCCCGGGCAGGCCCGCACCCTCGTCGCGGGCATCCACGACGCGCGTCTCGCGCTGGTGCCCGGCGCCTCCCACCTCGCGCCCGTGGAGCAGCCGGGCGCCGTCACCGACCTGCTGGTGCGCCACTTCTCCGGCTCCTGGGCCCCCGCCGACCCCGGCACCGCGCACATCGCCATCCCCGCCGTCCTCACCACGCCCGTGCCGCCGCAGGCCCCCACCGTCCCCGTCGGGCCCTCGACGCCCCTCGGCCAGACCGCGCCCGCGGCCCCCGCCTCCCCGATCGCGCCCCCCGCCCCCGCCCTCGTCGAGCCGTCCGCGCCCGCGCCCCGCGCCGTACCGGCCGCCGAGATCGCGCCGATGGCCGAGACCCAGGTGATCACCGCCGAGGACACCCACGCCCGGGGCCTCAGGGTCCGCCGCGACGTCCTCGGCGACGCCCATGTCGACCGCGAGATCGCGACGGCCGACGAGTTCACCGACGCCCTCCAGGACTTCGGCACCCGCTACGAGTTCGGCGAGGTCTGGCAGCGCCCCGGGCTCGACCGGCGGCTGCGCAGCGCCGTGGCGCTCACCGCGCTCACCGCGGGCGGCCACTTCGAGGAGCTGGCCGCGCACACCAGGGCCGCGCTGCGCGGCGGCCTCTCCCCGCAGGAGGTCAAGGAGGTGCTGCTCCAGACCGCCGTGCACTGCGGACTGCCCGCGGCCCGCAGGGCCTTCGCGGTCGCCCAGGCCGTCATCGCCGAGGAGACCACCCCCCAGGACTGACACCGCCGCGGCCGCGGCCCCCGGGGGGCAGGATGGGATCATGCATCTGACGAAGAAGACCCACTCCTGTGTCCGCGTCGAGAAGGACGGCCGCGTCCTCGTCATCGACCCGGGCGGCTTCAGCGAGACCGACGCCGCCGTGGGCGCCGACGCGGTGCTGATCACCCACGAGCACCCCGACCACTTCGACGAGGGCAGGGTCCGCGCCGCCCTCGACGCCGACCCCGCCGTCGAGGTCTGGACCCTGCGCTCCGTCGCCGACCAGCTCGCCGGGGCCTACCCGGGCCGGGTGCACACCGTCGGCGGCGGCGACACCTTCACCGCCGCGGGCTTCGACGTCCAGGTCCACGGCGAGCTGCACGCCGTGATCCACCCCGACATCCCCCGCATCACCAACGTCGGCTACCTCGTCGGGGGACGCGTCTTCCACCCCGGCGACGCCTTCACCGTGCCCGGGGTGCCGGTGGAGACGCTGCTGCTGCCGGTGCACGCGCCCTGGAACAAGATCTCGGAGGTCATCGACTACGTGCGCGAGGTGCGCCCCCAGCGCGCGTACGACATCCACGACGTGCTCCTCAGCGACCTCGCGAGGCCCGTCTACGACCGGCAGGTCGGCGGCCTCGGCGGCGCCGAGCACCTGCGGCTCGCGCCCGGCGACGGCGCCCGGGTGTGACCGGGGGCGCTGTCGGACCCGCCGGGTAGGTTGGACGGCATGCGCATCGCGACCTGGAACGTGAACTCGATCACCAGCCGGCTGCCGAGGCTGCTGGCCTGGCTGGAGAGCAGCGGCACCGACGTGCTCTGCCTCCAGGAGGTCAAGACCACCGCCGAGCAGTTCCCCGCCGACCAGCTCCGCGAGGCGGGCTACGAGAGCGCGGTCCACGCCACCGGCAGGTGGAACGGCGTGGCGGTGCTCTCCCGCGTCGGCCTCGCCGACGTGGTGCGAGGACTGCCGGGCGGACCGGAGTACGACGGCGTCCAGGAGCCCCGCGCCGTCTCGGCGACCTGCGGCCAGGTCCGCGTCTGGTCGGTCTACGTGCCCAACGGCCGCGAGGTCGACCACCCCCACTACGCCTACAAGCTCCAGTGGCTCGAAGCCCTCCGCACCGCCGTCCTGGGCGACGCGGGGGGCTCCCGCCCCTTCGCCGTCCTCGGCGACTACAACGTCGCCCCCACCGACGAGGACGTCTGGGACCGCGCCGCCTTCGAGGGCGCCACCCATGTCACCCCGGCCGAGCGCGCCGCCCTCACCTCGCTCAGGGAGACCGGCCTCAGCGACGTCGTCCCGCGCCCGCTCAAGTACGACCACCCCTTCACGTACTGGGACTACCGCCAGCTCGGCTTCCCCAAGAACCGCGGCATGCGCATCGACCTCGTATACGGCAACGCGCCCTTCGCGAAGGCGGTCTCCGACGCGTACGTGGACCGCGAGGAGCGCAAGGGCAAGGGCGCGTCCGACCACGCGCCGATCGTCGTCGACCTGGACGTCTAGCGCCACCGGCGGCGCCACCGGCCGCCCCGCGGGCGGCGCCACCGCACGGGGGAGAGTGCGGCGAGCGGCGCGCGCCTGTGGCCCCGGGGGCCCACCCGGTGCCACGCTTGACGGATGAACATCCCTTTCCTGGACAAGTGGCGCAGGCGGCAGGCGGAGCCGGGCGCGGTCATGGCGGCCGCGTTCGCCGACGATCCGGAGGGGGTGGCCGAGCTGTTCGCCGAGTGCGATCTGCTGCGCTCCCAGGCGTCCGCCTCCGGGGTGGTGCTCGACGACTCGGCCGCGTCGCTGACGGCGCTCGACCAACTGCTGCCGCGCTGGCGCGACGACCCCGAGACCCTGCCCTGGCTCGGCAACGACGCGGGCCTCTACCTCGGCACCGTGATCGTGCGCACCGTGCCGGGCGCGGGCTGGCACGTCTGGCCGGCCGGGCAGCCCGTGGTGCGGCTCGCCTCGGGGCGCGAGATCCAGGTGGTCGAGGCGGGCCTCGACTGGGCGGTCGGCGGCTCGCCCGAGCTGTCCCGGGTGTACGCGGAGGCCGCCGAGGCGTGACACGCCCACCGCCCGGCATCGGCGTCGCCCCGGGTGGGTGCCTGGCGCGTGTCGGCGCTCCCGCAGCGTCGCCGCTCCCGATAGGTTGCCCAAACCGGCCGAAAAGGGGACCGGACCGGCATGGCAGCCGGAGATCACTGCCCGCACCACGGCGCCCGCGAGGGTGGCCGGCCACCCGGGCAGAAGGTCAGCTGCACGCCGGAACGTCAGGCGGCGCGATGGGAGTTGCGGGGTGGGGGCAGGGGAGTGTGCGCCGCCTTGGTGACATCCGCGACCAGCTCCACCACATCGGGCCCGTACGCCCCCGAGTTGACCACGCGCAGCAACAGCACGAAGGAGTTCGCGCCGTGCTTGCGCGCGAGACGCTCGTGGTTCACCGCGAGGTACCGGGTGGCGGCGGGGTTCCCGATGGCGCGCTGGCTACAGAAGAGGAACACCGGCCGGTCCCCGTGCGCCTGCTCCGCCGTCAGCCGGGCCAGCAGCACGTACTCGGTCTTGCCCGGCTCCATGCGGTACCGCTCGCCGCCTATCTGGAAGGCGCTGCGGTCGGGCCCCGGCTCCGGCTCGGTGTTGATGCGCACCCCGGGCAGCATGGAGTGCATATGGGCGGCGAGGCGCCGGTTCACCGCCGGGCCTCCGACGCAGAACTCGGTGCGCTCGCCGAAGCCCTGCTGTGCCCCGTCGTGCGCGACGATCTGGGCGTGGGCGCCGCACTCCTTGATCAGCGGGGCGAGTTCGAGCAGCGCCAGCACGTCGTGCCGGGTCACGGACAGCTCGGGCCCGCTCGCCTCGCGGTTCACCACGAGCAGGGTCTCGGAGTTCTCCGGCAGCCCGAAGAACGCCTGCCTGCGGCGGAGTCTGCGGCGCCAGAGATACGTTCTCACGTACCAGCCCAGCACGGCGAAGACCACGGCCGCGACCGCGACCAGGACGATGGTACGCACGTCGTCAGTCATGGGCGCGCATGCTAGCCGGTCCCACGCGTCCGCGGGCCCGCCGGTCGAACGTACCCCGCCCGCCGGGCAGGTGAGCTGACGGAACGCCGCCGGCATCGCTACGCTTCCGAGTCCCCCATGGCACTGGAGGCCGCATGCGTCCGAAGGACATCAGAGGGCTCGCGCTGCTCGCGGCGGCGACCGCCGCACTCTCGCTCACCGTCGCCCCGCCCGCCACCGCGCGGGACGCCCCGCCGGCGAAGACGCCGGTCGCCGCCGGGTACGGGGGCGCGGTCTCCAGCGTGGACGCGGACGCGTCCGCGGCCGGGATCGAGGTGCTGCGCCGCGGCGGCAACGCGGTCGACGCGGCCGTCGCCACCGCCGCCGCGCTCGGCGTCACCGAGCCCTACTCGGCGGGCCTCGGCGGCGGTGGCTACTTCGTCTACTACGACGCCCGCACCCACCGGGTCCACACCATCGACGGCCGGGAGACCGCGCCCCGCACCGCGGACGAGGGCCTGTTCCTCGAAGACGGCGAGCCGCTGCCGTTCGACGACGCCGTCACCAGCGGGCTCAGCGTCGGCACCCCCGGCACCCCCGCCACCTGGGAGACCGCGCTGAAGACCTGGGGCACCCGGGGCCTCGGCAGCGTGCTGAAGCCCGCGCAGCGACTGGCCAGGGACGGCTTCACCGTCGACGACACCTTCCGCCAGCAGACCGCGGACAACGAGGAGCGGTTCAGGAACTTCCCCGCCACCGCGGACCTGTTCCTGCCGGGCGGCGAACTGCCCGCCGTCGGCAGCACGTTGAAGAATCCCGACCTGGCCCGCAGTTACGCCCTGCTCGCCCGCGAGGGCATGGGCGCGCTCTACCACGGGCGGCTCGCCGAGGACATCGTGAAGACGGTCAACGAGCCCCCGCTCGACCCTGATACGGACTACGACGCCCGTCCGGGCGACCTCTCCACCCGCGACCTGGCCGCGTACCGCACGAAGATCCAGGACCCGACGAGGACCGCGTACCGGGGCCTCGACGTGTACTCCATCGCGCCCTCGTCCTCCGGCGGCACCACCGTCGGGGAGGCGCTGAACATCCTGGAGGACAGCGACCTGTCCCGGATGTCCAGGACGCAGTACCTGCACCACTCCATCGAGGCGAGCCGGATCGCGTTCGCCGACCGGGGCCGCTGGGTCGGCGACCCGGCGTTCGAGGACGTACCGCAGCGCGGGCTGCTCTCCCAGCGCTTCGCGGACTCGCGCGCCTGCCTCATCTCCGACGACTCCGCGCTCACCAGCCCGCTCGCCCCTGGCGACCCCCGCCACCCGGGCGGCTGCGCGGCGCGGGGACGGGGCACCGCGACCCCCTACGAGGGCCTGGACACCACGCATCTGACGGTGGCGGACAAGTGGGGCAACGTCGTCGCCTACACGCTCACCATCGAGCAGACCGGCGGCAGCGGCATGGTGGTGCCGGGGCGCGGGTTCCTGCTCAACAACGAGCTGACCGACTTCTCCTTCGCGCCCGCCGACCCGAAGGTGCCCGACCCCAACCTGCCGGGCCCCGGCAAGCGGCCGCGCTCCTCGATCTCCCCGACCATCGTGCTCGACCGGCACGGCGAGCCGGTCGTCGCGCTCGGCTCGCCCGGCGGCGCGTCCATCATCACCACCGTGCTCCAGACCCTCACCGGGTTCCTCGACCGGGGCCTGCCGCTGGTCGACGCGATCGGCGCGCCCCGCGCCAGCCAGCGCAACGCGGCGGCCACGGAGTTGGAGCCCGCGCTCTACGACAGCCCGGAGCGTGCCCGTCTCGAAGCGCTCGGGCAGCACTTCACCGAGATTCCGGAGATCGGCGCCGCCACCGGCGTCCAGCGCCTGCCCGACGGCCGCTGGCTCGCGGCGGCCGAGCCGCAGCGCCGCGGCGGCGGCTCCGCGATGGTGGTGCGCCCCGGCCGCTGACCGCGGTCGGCCGGCACCGCGCCCCGGGCCGCGGCGGGCGGGCGTCCGCCGCGGCCCCGGGCCCCGGCTCAGCTCCGGGGCGGGGTGGTGCCGTAGGACCAGTTGTGGCCCAGCTCCGTCTCCCGCTCGCCCTTCGCGGTGAGGGCGTCGAGCCGGGCGATCTCGCCGTCCGTGAGGGCGAGTTCGGCCGCGCGCGCGTTCTCCTCAAGGCGGGACACGTGCAGGGTGCCGGGGATCGGGACGACGTCGGGCGCCTTGGCGAGCAGCCAGGCCAGGGCGACCTGCCCCGGCGCCGCACCGTGCCCGGCGGCGATCTCCCGCACCGTCTGCACGGCGGCGAGGTTGGCCTCGAACACCTCACGGGCGAAGCGGGGCATGTGGCGCCGGTAGTCGTTCTCCGGCAGGTCGTCGTACGAGGTGATGCTGCCGGTGAGCATGCCGCGCCCCAGCGGGCTGTAGGGCACGACGCCGATGCCCAGCTCGCGGCAGAGCGGGAATACCTCGTCCTCGATGTCCCGGGACCACAGCGACCACTCGGTCTGCACCGCGCTGATGGGGTGGACGGCGTGGGCGCGCCTGATGGTGTCGGCGGCGGCCTCGCTGAGCCCGAGGTGGCGCACCTTGCCCTCCTTCACCAGCTCCGCCATGGCCCCGACGGTCTCCTCGATGGGGGTGTCGGGGTCGACGCGGTGCTGGTAGTAGAGGTCGATGTGGTCGGTGCCGAGCCGGGTGAGGGAGCGCTCGACACGCTCGCGCACGTACTCCGGCCGCCCGTTGATGACCGGCGGGCCCTCCTCGGTCACGCCCCGCACGATGCCGAACTTGGTGGCGATGGTCAGCCGGTCGCGGCGGCCCGCGACGACCCGTCCGATGATCTCCTCGCTCTCGCCGTAGAGGTCGGCGGTGTCGACGAGGGTGACGCCGAGGTCGAGGGCGCGGCCGAGCAGCGCGTCGGCGCTGTCGTCGGTGGTGTGCTCCGAGGTCTGGCCGTAGGGCTGGGCGAAGCTCATCGCTCCGAAGCCGACGGCGCCGACGGCGGGCCCCCGGGAGCCGAGGGTGCGCTGGGGAATGGGCATGGGTGGACCTTCTCGCGGTGACGTGGGGTGGTGGGGATGCCTCCCCAGGTGCGGAAACCTGGATGTCCGCACCTGAGGACAGAGTATGTCCCCACCCGAGGACATGCAAACGGCCCCACCGTGCGCCGTCGGTGCCCCGCAGCGTCAGGCCACGTGCTGGTACGCCGGGTAGGTCAGATAGCCCGCCGCGCCGCCCTGGTAGTACGTGGACTCGTCGACGGGGGCCGGCGGCAGGCCGGTGCGCAGCCGCTCGACGAGGTCGGGGTTGGCGATGAAGGCGCGGCCGAAGCTGACGAGGTCGGCGCCCAGGCCGAGCCAGCGGTCGGCGTCCTCGCGCCCCGTCTGCTTTGGGCCCATGGGCAGCGTCGGGTTCACGATCAGCGTCCGGGGCCAGGCGCGGCGCAGGGCGGTCAGCACCGTCTCGTCCGAGGTCGCCTCCAGATGGACGTATCCCACCCCGGCCCTGGCCAGCTCCGGCAGTAGCGCCGCGTACAGCGTCGGCACGTCGTCCTCCGCGACGCCCCAGAAGGTGCCGCCGGGGGAGAGCCTGATGCCCGTCCTGTCGCCGCCGACCGCGTCGACGGTGGCCGCCGCCGCCTCCACGGCGAAGCGGATGCGGCCCGCGACCGAGCCCCCGTAGCGGTCGGTGCGCAGGTTGGCGTTGGACGAGAGGAACTGGGAGATGAGGTAGCCGTTGGCGCCGTGCAGCTCCACCCCGTCGAAGCCCGCCTCGACGGCGCGCCGCGCCGCCTCGCCGTACGACCCCGCCTGTCCCGGCACCTCCGCGGTCTCCAGCGCGCGCGGCACCGGCGCGGGGCGCGGGCCGCCCGGTGTGAACACGTCGCCGACGGCGGCGACCGCGGAGGGGCCGACCGGGCGCAGGCCCGTGGTGTCGGGGTGCGAGACCCGGCCGCCGTGCATGATCTGGGCGAAGATCCGCCCGCCGCTGGTGTGCACCGCGTCGGTCACCGGGCGCCAGGCGGCGACCTGTTCCTCGGTGTGCAGACCGGGGGTGTTCGGGTTGGACTGGCCGACCCGGTTCGGCTGCACGCCCTCCGAGACGATCAGCCCCGCCGTGGCCCGCTGTGCGTAGTACGCCGCCATGAGCGGGGTCGGCAGGCCGTCGGCGGTGGCGCGCACCCGGGTCATCGGGGCCATCACCACGCGGTTGGGCAGCACCAGGTCGCCGAACCGGTAGCTGCTGAGCAGGTCCGTCATCGCAGGACTCCTCGCCGTTCCCGTGCCCGGATCTCGGGCACGGCGGCTACGCTAGAACCTGACATCGATGTGAGAGGCAAGCCCGGAGCGGGTCCTGTGCGGCAGGTCACAGCCCGGGCGGAGCGAGGAGTGGGCGATGCGGATCGGGGAGGTCGCGGCGCGGACCGGGGTCAGCGTCAGGTCGCTGCGCTACTACGAGGAGCAGCGGCTGCTCACCAGCGCCCGCAGCGTGGGCGGCCAGCGCCGGTACGGGGAGCACGACGTCGAGCGGGTGCTGTTCATCCAGCGGCTGCTGAACGCGGGCCTGTCGAGCCGCACCATCGCGGAGCTGCTGCCCTGCGCCTACGCGCCGAGCGAGGCCAACTCCACCGCGGCCCTTGAGCGGATGGCGCAGGAGCGCGACCGGCTCTCCGGGCACATCGCGGAGCTGGCTCGGACCAGGGACGCGCTCGACGTGCTGATCGGCACGGCCCGCGCCTACCGCGAGACCCAGCGGGCGCCGGAGCCGCCGGGGCCGCTCCCGGCGGGCTGTGTCACAGCGCCGTCAGCACCCGCGGTCCCCGCTCGGTGATCGCCACCGTGTGCTCGGCGTGGGCGGCGCGGCTGCCGTCGTCCGTCACGAGGGTCCAGCCGTCCGGCGCCGGGTGGTAGCCGTCGGCGCCCGAGGCGATCAGCATCGGCTCGATCGCGAGTGCCATCCCGGGGCGCAGCGGCATCCCGCGGCCCGGCCTGCCCTCGTTGGGCACCGAGGGGTCCTCGTGCATGCTGCGGCCCACGCCGTGCCCGCCGAACCCGTCGGGGATGCCGTACCCGGCGGCGCGGCAGACCGTGCCGACCGCGTGTGCGATGTCGCCGATGCGGTTGCCGGGCACCGCCGCGGCGATACCGGCCGCGAGGGCGCGCTCGGCGGTCTCGATCAGCAGGGTGTCCTCGGGGCGCGCGGCGCCGACCGTGAAGCTGATCGCCGAGTCACCGACCCAGCCGTCCAGGATCGCGCCGAAGTCGGCGGAGACCAGGTCGCCGTCGCGCAGCCGGTAGCCGTCGGGGATGCCGTGCACGATGGCGTCGTTTACCGAGACGCAGAGGGTGGCGGGGTAGGGCGTCGGCGCGAACGACGGGTGGTAGCCGAGGAAGGGCGAGGCCGCCCCGGCGTCCCGCAGCACGCCGCGCGCCACCGTGTCCAGTTCGAGCAGGGAGACCCCCACCGCCGCCGCGGCCCGCACGGCGGCCAGCGCCCGCGCCACGACCCGTCCCGCCTCCCGCATCGCGTCGAGGGAGGTTTCCGTCTTGAGTTCGACCATGGCAATTACTATACCGGTATTAGAATGACGTCATGGTCCGTACCCCCCTGACTCCAGAAGAGCGCGAGCGCGGCGAACGGCTCGGCGGGCTGCTGCGCACCGCGCGCGGCGGCCGCAGCATGGCCGAGGTCGCCTCCGTCGCCGGAATCTCCGCCGAGACCCTGCGCAAGATCGAGACGGGGCGCGCCCCGACCCCCGCGTTCTTCACGGTGGCGGCGCTCGCCTCGGCCCTCGGCCTCTCCCTCGACGACCTCGCGGGACACTGCGCACCGCTGCCGCTCGCCGGCTGACACCCGCGCCCCGCACGGCGGCTGCGGCAGCTTCGGACCGCCGCCGCGGGTTTGCGCGGGACGGCTTCGGGGGACCGGCCGGGTGAAACATGATCGACTCGGCCCGTTCACGGCGATGGTCTTGCCCCGCGAAAGATCGGGGCTTACGTTCGGGCTCTACGCCGCCGCCTCTACGTGCGTAGAAACACTGACGTTCCGTCGAGGGAGCCAGCCCATGGCCAACGTCGTCCGTGCCGCGCTCGTCCAGGCCACCTGGACGGGCGACACCGAATCCATGATCGCCAAGCACGAGGAGCACGCCCGCGCCGCCGCCCGGCAGGGCGCCCGGGTGATCGGCTTCCAAGAGGTCTTCAACGCCCCGTACTTCTGCCAGGTGCAGGAGCCCCAGCACTACCGCTGGGCGGAGCCGGTGCCCGACGGGCCCACCATCGGCCGGATGCGCGACCTCGCGCGGGAGACCGGGATGGTCGTCGTCGCGCCCGTCTACGAGGCCGAGGGCCCCGGCTTCTACTACAACACCGCCGCCGTGATCGACGCCGACGGCACCGTCCTCGGCACCTACCGCAAGCACCACATCCCGCAACTGCCCGGCTTCTGGGAGAAGTTCTACTTCCGCCCCGGCAACGCGGGCTGGCCCGTCTTCGACACCGCGGTCGGCCGCATCGGCGTGTACATCTGCTACGACCGGCACTTCCCCGAGGGCTGGCGCGCGCTCGGACTCGCCGGTGCGCAGCTCGTGTTCAACCCCTCCGCCACCTCCCGGGGCCTGTCCTCGTACCTCTGGCAGCTCGAACAGCCCGCGGCGGCCGTCGCCAACGAGTACTTCATCGCCGCCATCAACCGCGTCGGCCGCGAGGAGTACGGCGACAACGACTTCTACGGCACCAGCTACTTCGTCGACCCCCGCGGACAGCTCGTCGGCGACGCGGCGAGCGACACCCAGGAGGAACTGCTCGTGCGCGACCTCGACTTCGACCTCATCGAGGAGGTCCGCCACCAGTGGGCGTTCTACCGCGACCGCAGGCCCGACGCCTATGAGGGGCTGGTGAAGCCGTGAGCGGCCTCCACGACAGGCACCGCGCCGTCCTGCCCGACTGGCTGGCGCTCTACTACGACGAGCCGATCGAGATCGTGCGCGGCGAGGGCCGCCACGTCTGGGACGCCGCGGGCAACCGCTACCTCGACCTCTTCGGCGGCATCCTCACCACCATGACCGCGCACGCGCTGCCCGAGGTCACCAAGGCCGTCAGCGAGCAGGCCGGCCGGATCATCCACTCCTCCACGCTCTACCTCAACCGCCCCATGGTGGAGCTGGCCGAGCGGATCGCGGAGCTGTCCGGCATCCCCGACGCCCGGGTCTTCTTCACCACCTCGGGCACCGAGGCCAACGACGCCGCGCTGCTCCTCGCCACCGCACACCGCCGCTCCAACCAGATCCTCGCCATGCGCAACAGCTACCACGGCCGCTCCTTCAGCGCCGTGGGCATCACCGGCAACAAGGGCTGGTCGCCCACCAGCCTCTCCCCGCTCGCCACCCACTACGTGCACGGCGGGGTGCGCACCCGGGGCCCGTTCGCCCACCTCTCCGACGCCGACTTCACCGCCGCCTGCGTGGCCGACCTCCGGGACGTCCTCGGCCAGACGAGGCCGGGCGTCGCCGCGCTGATCGCCGAGCCGGTCCAGGGCGTCGGCGGCTTCACCTCGCCCCCCGACGGCCTGTACGCCGCGTTCCGCGAGGTGCTCGACGAGCACGGCATCCTCTGGATCACCGACGAGGTGCAGACCGGCTGGGGCCGCACGGGCGACCACTTCTGGGGCTGGCAGGCGCACGCCGAGAGCGGCCCGCCGGACCTGCTGACCTTCGCCAAGGGCATCGGCAACGGCATGTCCATCGGCGGCGTGGTGGCCCGCGCCGAGATCATGAACGGCCTCGACGCCAACTCCATCTCCACCTTCGGCGGCTCCCCGGTCACCATGGCCGCGGGCCTCGCCAACCTCACGTACCTCCTCGACCACGACCTGATGGCGAACGCCCGCACCGTCGGCGCCCTGCTCCGCGAGCAACTGACCGCCGCCTGCGCCGATCTGCCCGGGGTGCGGGAGGTGCGCGGCCGTGGCCTGATGCTCGGCGTGGAGCTGGTGCGCCCCGGCACCCTCGAACCCGACCAGGCCGCGGCGTCCGCCGCGCTCGAAGCCGCCAGGGCGGCGGGCGTCCTGATCGGCAAGGGCGGGGGCCACGACACCAGCGTGCTGCGCGTCGCGCCGCCGCTGACCCTCACGGCGCAGGAGGCCCGCGAGGGCGCGGCGGCACTGGCGCAGGCGCTGCGCGCCACGGCGGGCGGCTGACCCCGCGGGCCCGCCACGGCGCCGCCCTGCGTCCCGCGGGCCCGCCACGGCACACCCGCGTTCGAGCAACGCCGAACCCCGAGGAGTCCGCCCATGCCACCCCGCACACTCATCCGCAACGGCCTGCTTGTCACCGCGGCCGACGAGTCCTACACCGACGTGCTCGTCGAGGACGGCCGCGTGGTGGCCCTGGCCGAGAAGGGCAGCGCCGTCGCCGAGGGCTGGTCGGCCGAGACCGTCCTCGACGCCACGGGGAAGTACGTGATCCCCGGCGGCGTCGACGGGCACACCCACATGGAGATGCCGTTCGGCGGCACCTACGCCTCCGACACCTTCGAGACCGGCACCAGGGCCGCCGCCTGGGGCGGCACCACCACCATCGTGGACTTCGTGGTGCAGAGCGTCGGGCACACCCTGCGCGAGGGCCTGGACGCCTGGCACGCCAAGGCCGAGGGCAACTGCGCCGTCGACTACGGCTTCCATATGATCCTCGCCGACGTCAACGAGGACACCCTGAAGGAGATGGACCTCCTCGTGGACGAGGGCGTCACCTCGTTCAAGATGTTCATGGCCTACCCGGGCGTCTTCTACAGCGACGACGGCAGAATCCTGCGCGCCATGCAGCGCGCCGCGGGCAACGGCGGCCTCGCCATGATGCACGCCGAGAACGGGCTCGCCATCGACGTCCTGGTGGAACAGGCACTCGCCCGCGGCGAGCGCGACCCGCGCCACCACGGCGAGGTGCGCAAGGTGCTGCTGGAGGCCGAGGCCACCCACCGCGCGATCCAGCTCGCCAGGGTCGCGGGCGCCCCCCTGTACGTCGTGCACGTCTCGGCCGACGAAGCGCTCGCCGAGATCGCCACCGCCAGGGACCACGGCCTGCCGGTGTTCGGCGAGACCTGCCCGCAGTACCTCTTCCTGTCCACCGACAACCTCGCGGAACCCGGCTTCGAGGGCGCCAAGTACGTCTGCTCCACACCGCTGCGGCCCCGCGAGCACCAGGCGGCCCTGTGGCGCGGACTGCGCACCGACGACCTCCAGGTGGTCTCCACCGACCACTGCCCGTTCTGCTTCAGCGGGCAGAAGGACCTCGGCAGGGGCGACTTCTCGAAGATCCCCAACGGCATGCCGGGCGTGGAGAACCGCATGGACCTGCTGCACCAGGCCGTCGTCGACGGGCACCTCACCCGCCGCCGCTGGATCGACATCGCCTGCGCCGCGCCCGCCAGGATGTTCGGCCTCTACCCGAAGAAGGGCACCATCGCTCCCGGCGCCGACGCCGACATCGTCCTGTACGACCCCACCGCCGTCCAGACCGTGTCGGCGGCCACCCACCACATGAACGTGGACTACTCGGCCTACGAGGGCAGGGAGCTGGCCGGCCGCGTGGACACCGTGCTCTCCCGCGGCGAAGTCATCCTCGACCAGCGGGAGTTCAAGGGCCGCGCGGGGCACGGCAGGTTCACACCGCGCGGCCTGTGCCAGTATCTGGACCACCCAGCGGGCGGCTGACCCCGGAACGGAGCACTCCCATGGACCTCGGACTCGTCCTCCAGACCGACCCACCGGGCTCCGCCGTCGTCGAACTGATGCGGCGCGCCGAACAGCAGGGCTTCACACACGGCTGGACCTTCGACTCCGCCGTGCTGTGGCAGGAGCCGTTCGTGGTGCACAGCCGCGTCCTCGACCACACCAGCAGGCTCGTCGTCGGCCCCATGGTGACCAACCCGGCCACCCGCAGTTGGGAGGTGACCGCGTCCACCTTCGCCACCCTCGGCGAGATGTACGGCAACCGCACGGTGTGCGGCATCGGCCGCGGCGACTCGGCGCTCAGGGTCGCGGGCCGCCCGCCCACCACGCTCGCCAGGCTCGGCGAGGCCATCGACGCCATCAGGGACCTCGCCGAGGGCCGCGAGGCCGAGGTGGACGGGCAGCGGCTCAGACTGCCCTGGGTGCGTGACGGAAGACTCCCGGTGTGGATGGCCGCGTACGGCCCCAGGGCGCTCGCGCTCGCCGGGCAGCGCGCCGACGGGCTCATCCTCCAACTCGCCGACCCCTACCTGGTCGAGTGGATGGTCAGGGGCTTCCGCACGGCGGCCGAGGCGGCGGGCCGCGACCCCGCGTCGCTCACGGTGTGCGTGGCGGCGCCCGCGTACGTCGGTGACGACCTGGCGCACGCCAGGGAGCAGTGCCGCTGGTTCGGCGGCATGGTCGGCAACCACGTCGCCGACCTGGTGGCACGCTACGGGCCGCACTCCGCGGCCGTCCCCGCGGAACTCACCTCGTACGTCGCCGCCCGCAAGGGGTACGACTACGCGCACCACGGCCGCGCGGGCAACCCCGACACCGCCTTCGTGCCCGACGAGATCGTGGACCGCTTCTGCCTGCTCGGGCCGGTCTCCGCACACCTCGACAGGCTCGCCGAGCTGCGCGCGCTCGGCGTCGACCAGTTCGCCGTGTACGCCATGCACGACGCGCGCGAGAAGGTCGTCGACGCCTACGGCGAGAAGGTCGCCCCCGCCCTGGCCTGAGCCACGCGCTCCCCGCCGCGCCCGAGCCACCCCGCCCGCACCCGCACGGTCACCCCACCCGGCGTTCCCTACCAGCGAACGGGGCAGCACATGACCGACACCGCACCCACCGCTCCCGCCCCCACCCAGTCCACCGCGCCCGACGGCAGGGTGGAGCTGAACCCCGGCGCCTACCCGGAGGGCAGCCGGTACGCCAACGACGACCTCAGGCCGATACCGGTGTCCCAGCGGCACTGGGGCACGTACAACTTCACCGCGCTGTGGATCGGCATGGCCCACAACATCCCCTCCTGGACGCTGGCCTCCGGCCTCGTCGCGCTGGGGATGGACTGGAAGCAGGCCGTCTTCACCATCGCGCTCGCCAATGTGATCGTGCTCGCGCCGATGCTGCTCACCGGCCACGCGGGCCCCAAGTACGGCATCCCCTTCCCGGTGCTCTCCCGGGCCTCGTTCGGGGTGCGCGGCGCCAACCTGCCGGCGCTGCTGCGGGCCGCCGTCGCCTGCGGCTGGTTCGGCATCCAGACCTGGATCGGTGGGCAGGGCGTCTATGTCCTGCTGAACAAGGTGTTCGGCGGCGGCTGGGAGGACGCGGCCGAGTTCGGCGGCTACCCGTGGACGCTCTGGGTGTGCTTCGCCGCGTTCTGGGTGCTCCAACTCGCCATTATCCACCGGGGGATGGAGGCGCTGCGGCGCTTCGAGAACTGGGCGGGCCCCTTCGTCTTCGTCGGCGCCGTGGTGCTGCTGGTGTGGATGGCGGGGCGGGCAGGCGGCCTCGGACCGCTGCTCGACCAGCCGTCCCGGCTCGGCTGGGGCGGGGACTTCTGGCCGGTGTTCTTCCCCGCGCTCATGGGCATGATCGGCTTCTGGTCGACGCTGTCGCTGAACATCCCCGACTTCACCCGCTTCGGCAAGGGGCAGCGCGCCCAGGTGTGGGGCCAGACCCTGGGCCTGCCCACCACGATGACCGCGTTCGCCCTGCTGTCCGTGCTGGTCACCTCGGGCTCCCAGGCGGTTTTCGGCAAGCCGATCTGGGAGCCCGTGGACCTCGCGGGCCAGGCCGACAACACCTTCGGGCTGCTGTTCGCGCTGCTGACGGTGCTGATCGCGACCATCTCGTCCAACCTCGCCGCGAACGTGGTCTCGCCCGCCTACGATCTCGCCAACCTGGCGCCGCGGTTCATCAACTTCCGCACCGGCGCGCTGGTCACCGGCGTCATCGGGGTGGTGATCTTCCCCTGGAAGCTCATCGAGTCGCCCGAGGTGTACATCTACGTATGGCTCGGGGTGGTCGGCGGGCTCCTCGGCACCGTTGCCGGCATCCTGATCGCGGACTACTGGGTGGTGCGCCGCACCTCGCTTGAACTCGTCGACCTGTACAGCCGCGGGGGGCGCTACTGGTACCGCGGCGGCTGGAACTGGCGGGCGGTGCTGGCGTTCCTGGTTGGCGGCCTCCTCGCGGTCGGCGGCTCCCACTCGGAGCCCGGGGCCGGGCCGTTCCCCCGCGACGGCCTCATTCCGCCACTGGAACCGCTGGCGGACTACGGCTGGGCGGTGGGGCTCGGCTCGGCGTTCCTCGTGTACCTCGCGCTGTCCAGGCGGCGATAGCCCGGGGCCGTACCCCTGGCCCCCCCCTTCCCGTCCCGGCGGCCACTGCGCGGCCCGTTCGGCCACCGCACGGGCCGCGGGTGTGCTTCCCTCTCCCTATGTCCAGCGGGGAGATACTCGTCGAGCGGCTGCGGGAGACGGGCTTCGCCGTCGAGACGGTGGAGGAGGCCGTCGGCGGTGTGGTCGCCGTCGCCGGGGTGGTCACGCTCCGCGGCGGCGGCCGGGTCTTCGCGAAGACGCTGACGGCGCCGGACTCCGACGTGTTCACGGTCGAGTCCCTGGGCCTCGCCGAACTGCGCACCCTCGGCGGGGCGACCACACCCGGGGTGCTGCGCGTGACACCGCGGCTGCTCGTCATGGAGAGGATGCGGCCGCGCCGGGACGACGAGCCCTTCTGGGAAGAACTCGCCCATATGGTCGCCCGCCTCCATACCGCCACCGGGACCGACCGCTTCGGCTGGCACCGCCCCGGATGGCTGGGCAGGATGCGCCAGCACAACACCTGGGAGACGGACGGCCACACCTTCTTCGCCGAGCGGCGCATCCTGCGGTGGCTGCCGGAACCGCGCGTCGAGGCCGCGTTCGACCGCGAGGAGCGGCGCGCCCTGGAGCGGCTCTGCGCCGCCCTGCCCGACCTGGTCCCGGCCCAGCCGCCCTGCCTCACCCATGGCGACCTGTGGCAGGGAAACATCGTCGCCACCGCCGGCGGCTCCCCGGCGCTGATCGACCCCGCGGTGTCCTACACCTGGCCCGAGGTCGACCTCAGCATGCTCTGGTGCTCGCCCCGCCCGCCGTCCGCCGACCGGTTCTTCGCCGTCTACCGGGAGCGGGCCGGGCTCCTGGACGGCTGGAGAGTGCGCATGCCGCTGCTGCACCTGCGCGAACTCCTCAGCACCGTCGCCCACGACATGGACGACTGGGGCGCCGCCGGGGCCGTCCGCGACATCATCGCCCCGTTCCGGCACCGCAAGGGATGACATCCCGTCAGGACGCGCGTCGGCCGGGCGGGTTAAGACCCGCGGCCCGCACCCGGACGAGCACCTGGCCCTCGCCCGCCGTCGGCTCGGGCACCTCCCGGAACTCCATCGCGCCCGCGTCCCCCCCTCGACGGTATGGCGGTTTAGCCCGCCGCCGTCGCCATCGGCAGCGCGGTCTCGATCCTGTCCACCGCGCGGAACGCCCCGTACGCCACGAGGTGGACCAGGCAGTGGTCGGTGTGGGCGGCCGAGCGCCAGGCGCCGACGTCCTCGGGGGTGATGCGGTACGGGGCGAACGCGGCGAGCAACGCGAGGCGCGCGCCCGGGAGTTCACGGCCGGGGACGCCCTCGCCGACCGCCGGTGGATGCCCGCCGTCCCAGGCGGCGACGGCGCGCTCCACCGTGTCGGCCTCCTCCCGGTCGAGCAGGCCCTCGCCCGCGAGCGCCGCGGCCCGCAGCGCGGTGTACGCGGGCCCGACCGGGGTGTCGCCCGCCCACGCGGGCACACCGCCCGGCACCTGCGCGTCGTGCAGCAGCGGCAGGCTGAGCCCGGGCTCGACCTCCCGCCGTACGGCCGCCGCCACGGTGCGGCCGAGCAGGGAGCGCACCGGGCGCAGCCGCTGCGCGCCGCCGGGCAGCAACTGCTCGGTGAGCAGCGCGGACACGACACGGTTGATGAAGTGGAACGCCAGCGCGGAGCCGACGTACCCGGGCGCCTGCGCCGCGGGGAACGGCAGCGGGCGCAGCCTCGGGCTGCCGGGCGTCCTGCTCGCCTCGCCCCAGGCGAGCAGCCGCTCCTGGCCCGGGTCCGCGGGGCGTCTGCCGTGGGCCAGGGACTCGGCCGCGGCGTGGTCGCCTGTGGCGTGCAGCAGCATGGTGTGCGCGTCGACGCAGAACGCGCACCGGTTGGCGAGCGAGACGCCCGCGGAGACGAGTTCCTTCCCGGTGCGCGGCCCGGGGCCCGCGAGCAGCGACTCGCGCATCAGCGCCCAGGCGGCGGTGAGCAGGGTGGGCGCGGAGGACAGCACCACGAAGGTGGGTGGGTTCTGAATGCCGAAGTCCCGGCCGATCTGCTCGTAGACACCGGCGGTGGGCCCGGTGGCGGCCTTCGGCGGCGGGGGAGCGGTGAAGCGGAACGGCGAGGGGAACGGGGTGGGCATCGGCGCCTCCCGGGGCTGTGGAGCCGGGTGCTCCCCGGCCGGTCGCCTCCGATGATGGCGGCCGGGGGAGCGCCGCCGCGTCGTCCGCGCGGACACACCGTGCGCTACGCCGCCGAGGGCGCGCCGTGCGGGCCGTACTCCCCGGGGAGTAGTGCGCGTCCGGTACGCCAGGGCGACGCGTGCGGCCCCGGCCGGGGATACCGTGCCGACATGCACGAGGAATCGGGGGGCGGGGCCGGTGCCGACCGGGCCACCTACCAGGATGCGGGGGCCGCGGTGCTGTGCTGCGCCGCGGCGGTGGTGCCGCCCGCGCTCGACGGCGGCGCGGGCGCGGGCGGTTACGCGCTGCTGGCGGCGGGGGCGGCTGCACTGGTGCTGCACCGGCTCGCGCCCCTGGCGGTACTGGTGTTCACCACCGCGGCGATCACTCTCGCCCTGTTCGTGGACTCGCCGCGCAGCCTGGCGGCGGTGCCGGTGTTCGTGGCCGTGCATCTGACGGCGGCGCGCACCGGGCGGCGGGCGCTCGCGGCGGTGGCGGCGGTGGCGTTCCTCACCGGGTCCTTCGTCGCGGGCCCGCACACGGCGGGCCGGGTGGAGGCCACCGTGCTGCTCGCGGGCTGGTTCCTGTGCGCGGTGCTGACGGGTCTCGCGGGCAAGAACTGGCGGGCGTATCTGCGCCAGACCGAGGAGCGCGCCCTGGAGGCGGAACGCACCCGCGAGGAGGCCGCGTTGCGCCGTGCGGGTGAGGAACGGCTGCGCATCGCACGCGAGTTGCACGACTCGCTGACCCACAGCATCTCCATCGTCAAGTTGCAGGCGGGGGTGGCGGTGCATCTGGCGCGCAAGCGGGGCGAGGAGGTGCCGCCGGCGCTGCTGGCCATCCAGGAGGCGGGCAGCGAGGCCATGCGGGAGCTGCGCGCGACCCTCGACGTGCTGCGCGAGGACGGCGAACCCGCGGGCGATCCCGGGCAGTTGGTGGCGCGGGCGCGGTCCGCGGGGATCGCGGCCGAGCTGAAGGTCACCGGGGGCGGCCGCGAGCTGCCGCCGCGGGTGAGCGGCGCGGTGTACCGCATCGTGCAGGAGGCGCTGACCAACGTGGCCAGGCACGCGGGGCGTTCGGCGGCGGTGACGGTCGGCATCGAACACGGCGGGGACACGGTGACGGTGAGCGTGGAGGACGACGGCAGGGCCCTCCCGGGGCCGCCGCCCCCGCCCGGGACCGGCCTCACCGGGATGCGGGAGCGGGTGGCCGCGCTCGGCGGCACCCTGGACACCGGGCCGCGGCCCGGCGGCGGCTTCGCGGTGCGCGCGGTGCTGCCGGTGGCGGCGCGGGAGGCGGCGCGGTGATCCGGGTGGTGCTCGTCGACGACCAGGCGCTGATGCGGGCCGGCTTCCGGGCGCTCCTCGACGCCGAGGACGGCATCGAGGTGGTGGGGGAGGCGGCCGACGGCGAACGGGGTGTGGCGCTGGTGCGCGAGACCGTGCCGGACGTCGCGCTCGTCGACGTGCAGATGCCGGTGCTCTCCGGCATCGAGGCCACCCGGCGGATCGCGGCCGACCCCGCGCTCGGCGGCGTACGGGTGGTGATCCTGACCAACTACGGCCTCGACGAGTACGTGTTCGAGGGGCTGCGGGCCGGGGCGAGCGGGTTCCTGCTGAAGGACACCGAGCCGGGGGACCTGCTTCAGGCCATCGAGGTGGTCGCCGCCGGGGAGGCGCTGTTGTCGCCCTCGGTGACCCGCAGGCTGATCGGCGCCTTCGTCGCACGCCCGCCCGACCGGTTCACCGCTCCCGCGCTCTCCTGCCTCACCCGCAGGGAGCGCGAGGTGACGGCGCTCGCGGCGCGCGGGCTCGGCAACGAGGAGATCGCCGCGCACATGGTGATCAGCCCGTTCACGGTGAAGACGCACGTCAGCCGCGCCATGGCCAAGGTGGGCGCCAGGGACCGCGCCCAACTCGTCGTGTTCGCCTACGAGTCGGGGCTCGTGACGGCGCGGGAGCCGCGCGGCTGAGCCGGGCGCCCGCGCCCGCACCCCCGGCGGAATTGGTCCAGACATATACCTTGACGGGTCCTGGCGGCCGCTCATTAAATCAAGCCCTGAAGCAAGCGCGTCACATGTTCTCCGCACGGCTCTCACTTTGCGGTGTGCCCCGGCACGCCCCCACACGGAAGTGATGTGATGCCCCATGCGCGTTCCCTGGCGACGAAGACTCCTCGTCTGGACCGCCGCCGCGTTCTGTTCCGCGGGACTCCTGGTACCCACGGCCTCGGCCGCCGACCACGCCTCGGCCGCCGACCACGCCACGGCCGCCGCGGCGCCCCGGCTGAAGGCGGCCCTCACCGAGGACTTCGACGGTCCCGCGGGCGCGGGCGCCAACGGCGCGGTCTGGCAGACCGAGACCGGTGACAACGTCAACAACCACGAGCGGCAGTACTACACCTCGGGCACGAGCAACGCCGCGCTCGACGGCCAGGGCCACCTGGTCATCACCGCGCGCCGCGAGAACCCGGACAACTACCAGTGCTGGTACGGGCGCTGCGAGTACACCTCCGCGCGGCTGAACACCGCGGGCCGGTTCGACGCCGCGTACGGGCACGTCGAGACCCGGATGAAGATCCCCAGGGGCCAGGGCATGTGGCCCGCGTTCTGGATGCTCGGCAACGGCGGTGGCGGCTGGCCCGCGCAGGGCGAGATCGACATCATGGAGAACGTCGGCTTCGAGCCCTCCACCGTGCACGGCACCATCCACGGGCCCGGCTACTCCGGCTCCGGCGGCATCGGCGCCGGATACTCGCTGCCCGGCGGGCAGGCGTTCGCGGACGGCTTCCACACCTTCGCGATCGACTGGGCGCCCGACTCCATCCGCTGGTCGGTGGACGGCAACGTGTACCAGACGCGCACCCCTGCCGACGTCGGCGGCAACCAGTGGGTGTTCAACAAGTCGTTCTTCCTGATCCTCAACCTCGCGGTCGGCGGCTACTGGCCGGGCGACCCCGACGGGTCCACCTCCTTCCCGCAGCAACTCGTCGTGGACTACGTCCACGTCTCCACCAGTGGGGGCGGCGGCGGTGGCGGCCGGATCACCGGAACCGGCGGCAAGTGCGTCGACGTGGCGAGCGCGAGCAGCGCCAACGGCACCCCCGTGCAGCTCTACGACTGCAACGGCTCGAACGCCCAGCAGTGGTCCGTGAACGGCGACAGCCTGCGCGCCCTCGGCAAGTGCCTCGACATCGTCGACAACAGCACCGCGGACGGCGCCAAGGTCCAGCTCTGGGACTGCACGGGCGGCGGCAACCAGCGGTGGACGTACAACGCCGCCACCCACGACATCGTCAACCTCCAGGCCAACAAGTGCCTGGACGCCACCGACAACTCCTCCGCCAACGGCACCAGGTTGCAGATCTGGACCTGCACCGGCTCCGCGAACCAGAAGTGGACCATGTCCTGACCCCCGCCGCCCCCTGACCTGTCCACGGCACGGGGGCCGACCCCGTACCACCCCTGCCCCGGCCGCGGCCCCGCGCGCGGCCGGGGCCTCGCCATGTCCCGGCGCCTCCCGCGGCGCCCGGTGACCGCTGAGTTCGTTCGTTTACCCGAACGTGATGCCGGTGTCTGGTTTTCGACACGGTGGCGTCGCTAAGGTAGTGCCCACAAATTAATCTCAGCGTGAGAGGAATTGTGGCAACTACCTCGCTCCCCCGTACCTCCAACCGCAGCGCCGTGCTGGCCGCCCTGCTCTCCGGCGCCGAGGTGGACCGGCAGCAGCTCATCGCCGACACCGGTCTCAGCCGGGCCACGGTGTTCCGCATCGTGGACGATCTGATGGCCGAGGCCCTCGTCAGGGAGGGCCGCAGGGTACTGCGCGAAGGACCAGGCAGGCAGTCGACGACCGTGGGCTTCAACGGCGCCGCGGCGCTGGTCTGCGGAATCGACCTGGGCGGCACCAACTGCCGCGCGGTGGTCGCGGACGCGCTCGGCCGCGCCCTCATCCGCAGCCGCGACGCCACCCCCCGCGGCGCGAGCGCGAGGGAACTCGCCGCCTGGGTGGCGGACCGGGTCGCGGGACTCGTCGCCGATCACGGCGGGGGCGCCCCCCTGCACACCGTCACGATCGGCCTGCCGGGCGTCATCACGGGCGACGGCAGGTCCGTCGTGAACTCGCACAATCTCGGCCAGATCAAGGGCACCGAGTTCATCGAGGCGGTCTCGGCGCTGCTCGGCGTCGAGACGGTCGTCGGCAACGACTCCAACCTGGCCCTGCTCGGCGAGTTGCAGTACGGCTCGCTGCCCGACCGGGACACCGCCGTCCTGCTGGCGATGGGCACGGGCCTCGGCTCCGCCGTCTCCTTCGACGGCCGGGTCATGGTGGGCAGGACGGGCCTGCTCGGCGAGTTCGGCCGGCTGCCGCTGCCCGGCCGCCCCGAGCGGCTGCGCGACCTGCTCTCCGGCGCCGACCTGGTCGCCTACGCACGCACCAGGGGAGTGACCGTGCCGAGGGCGCAGGCACTCTTCGCCGAACCCGGACGGTATGCCGAACTGCTCGCCGAGGTGGACGCCGCCCTCACCCACCTCGTCACCGTCGTCGCCCTCGCCTACGAACCCGGCACGGTGGTGCTCACCGGCGGCTTCTCCGAGTCGTTCGACACGGGACAGCTCGCCGCCATCAGCGACCGCGTCGCGGACGCGGTCGGGGTGCGCAGCGCCGTACGCCGCTCGGACCTCGGCGACTCGGGGGGACTGCTGGGCTCCATGGCCTCCTCCCTCGGCCGGCTCCACACCTCGCTCGGGGTGAGCCCCGAGCACCTGGCGTCCGTCGCCGTCGACCGCGCCGCGGCCGTCGAGCGCCTGGCCACCTGCCCCGCCGACACCCGCACACCCGGCACGTACCCGCACACCACACACCACCAGGAAGCAGAAGGGTGACAACGGTGAGGAAACCGAACCGAGCACGGACCCGATGTGCCATCGCCGCGCCCGCGGTACTGGCACTCACACTGACCGCCTGCGGCGGCGGTGGCGGCGGGGCGAAGGCCGACTCCGACGGCACGCTGACCGTCTGGATGATGACCGGAGGACCGGGCGACAGCCCGCTCGTCAAGGAGGCGAACGCCGAGTTCGCCAAGAAGCACCCCGGCATCAAGGTCGACGTCCAGGTGCAGCAGTGGGACGGTGTGGCCACCAAGGTCACCACCGCCCTCGCCAGCGGCAACCCCCCGGACATCGTCGAGATGGGCAACACCCAGACCCCGCTTCAGACCTACTCCGGCGGCCTCGCCGACCTCACAGGCGACCGCAAGTCCTTCGAGGACTCCGGCAGTTGGCTCACCGGCCTGTCCGCGCCCTCCGAGTACGACGGCAAGCTGTACGCCGTCCCGCTCTACGGCGGCACCAAGGTGGTCATGTACAACAAGAAGATGTTCGCCGACGCGGGCATCGATGGCCCACCGAAGACCGTCGCGGAACTACAGCAGGACTGCTCCGCACTGGCCTCCGCGAACAAGGCCACCGCCGGCTTCTCCGGCTTCTACCTGCCGGGCCAGTACTGGTTCAACGGCATGCCCTTCCTCTTCGCCAAGGGCGGCAAGGTCGCCTCCCAGCAGGACGGCAAGTGGCGCGCCGAGATGTCCTCCGCGCCCAACCAGGCCGGTCTCAAGGCGTGGAAGCAGTTCCAGAACACCTGCTCCACCCCGTCCTCCGTCGGCGTCAACACCGACAGCCCCGACCAGGACCAGCTCTTCGCCGACGGCAAGGCCGCCATGGAGTACGTCAAGGCGTGGGAGCCCGCCGCCGTCATCGAGAAGAACCCGAAGATGAAGGGGAACATCGGCTTCTTCGCGATGCCCGGCTACACCGCGGACAAGGCCATGCCGGTCATCGTCTCCGGCTCCACCATCGGCATAGCCACCGACAGCCCCGACCAGAAGGCCGCCAAGGACTGGCTGCGGATCATCACCGGCAAGAAGTTCCAGCAGCGGATGGCGCTCACGCTCAACCTCCTGCCGGTCTCGCCCGACTTCACCCCGCCGGGCGTGCCGGAACAGCTCACCGTCGCCTCCCGGGCCGGCAAGCTCAGCACACCGCTGCCGGGCAGCCCCGGCGAGGCCACTCTGGAGACCGAGCGCTACAACGAGCAGTTCTTCTCCAAGATCGCGAGCGGCTCCGACCCCGCCACCGCCTCCGCCGCGTACGACAAGCACGCGACCGACGCCTTCAACTCACTGGGCAACTGACACCCCCTGGAAGCTCTATGGCACTCACCGAGAAGCGGAAGCAGGCCCCGCCGCAGGCCAGGGGCCGCGGCGGGGGTCCGGGCCGACGCGGCAGCCCGGCAAGGCCCCGGGTGCTGCCCTGGGCGATGGTCGCCCCCGCGCTGGCCGCGCTGCTGCTCATCCAGGGCTACCCCCTGGTGCGGCTGCTCGTCCTGTCCACCGAGGACTTCGGGCCCCGCTCGCTGTTCACCGGCGAGTCCGACTTCGTCGGCCTCGACAACTTCACCCGGATCTTCACGGAACACGACTTCCTCGCGGTCCTGCTGCGCACCGTGGTGTTCACGGCGGTGTGCGTGGCCCTGCTGATGGTGCTCGGCTTCCTCATCTCCCATCTGCTGATGGGTGTCTCCGCGTGGGCGCGCGTCGTCACCACCGTCTGCCTGGTGCTGGTGTGGGCGATGCCGATGGTGGCGGCCACCCTGGTGTGGCAGTGGATGTTCCAGCCGCAGTACGGCGTCGTCAACTGGCTCCTCACCCAGGTACGGGTGTTCGGGGACCTGTCGGCCCACGACTGGTTCTCGCACCCCGTGCAGGCCCTCGGGCTGATCATCGTGCTGACGGTGTGGAAGGGCCTGCCGTTCGTCGCGCTCACCCTCTTCGCCGCGCGCGGACAGATACCCGAGTCGCTGTACGAGGCCGCCCGCCTCGACGGCGCGGGCACCCTCCAGACCTTCCGGCACGTCACCATCCCGATCATGCGGCCGGTCCTCGCGATCCTCACCGTCCTCGAAGTCATCTGGTCGGTGAACTCGTTCACCCCGATCTGGGTGCTCACCCAGGGCGGGCCCGACGGACAGACCACCACCCTCGGCGTCTACGCGTACGTCACCGCGTTCAGCCGCAACCAGTACGGCAGCGGCGCGTCCGTCGCCGTGGTCACCGTCGTCCTGCTCGCCCTCTTCTCCATCGCCTACGTCCGCAGGCTGTCCCGGCAGGGGGAGGTCGTATGAGCAGGTCAGGAAAGCCGCTCGGCGGGGCCGCCGCACGGCGCTCACCCGCGCACCGCCGCCGCACCGCCAACAACGCCATCGCGCTCGTGCTCAGCGCCGTGATGGTGTTCCCCGTCTACTGGATGGTCGCCACCGCCCTCAAACGCCGCGGGGACATCCTCAGCTCCGTACCGCGCTTCCTGCCCTGGCCGCCCAGCCTGGAGAACTTCGAACGGGCCCTGGACAAGCCGCACTTCTGGGTGTTCGTGCGCAACTCCCTGACCGTGACGCTCTCCTCGGTCGTCCTGTCCCTGGTGATCGCGCTGTTCGCGGCCATCGCCATCGCCCGCTTCCGCTTCGCCGGGCGCAAGGCCGTACTGACCGTCCTGGTACTGGTGCAGATGGTCCCGGCGGCGGCCATGGTCATCCCCGTCTACCTGATGCTGCGCTCCATCGGCGGCCTCGACTACGTGCCGGGACTCGTCCTCACCTATATGACGTTCGTCCTGCCGTTCACCATCTGGACGCTGCGCGGATTCGTCGACGGCATCCCCGTGGAACTGGAGGAGGCCGCCCTCATCGACGGCTGCGGCCGCTTCCAGATGTACGTACGGGTGCTGCTGCCGCTGCTCATGCCCGGCATCGTCGCCACCTCCATCTTCGCCTTCGTCAACGCGTGGGACGACTACGTCTTCGCCTACGTGATCATGAAGTCGCAGAGCAACTACACGCTGCCGGTGTGGCTTGTGTCGTTCAAGACCGCGGAGAGCGTCGACTACGGCGCCATGATCGCGGCCTCCACCATCTTCTCGATCCCGGTCCTCGTCTTCTTCCTGCTGGTGCAGCGCCGCCTGGTGGGCGGCATGACGAGCGGCGCGGTCAAGGGATGACACCGCCCCGCCGCCGCACCCGCACGCACCACCGCACCCCGACGACCCGCAAGGTGAGGAATCCATGAACGAGCTGTCCCGGCTCGCCCACGGCGTGCTGTTCCCCGCGCTCGGCCGCCAGACCGTGCCCCGCTGGGCGCGCCCCCGCGTCGCCGAGGGCCTCGGCGGCTTCGTCCTGTTCGGCAAGGACATCGCATCCGCCGCGCAGATAAGGGAGTTGACCGGCGACCTGCACGGGCTGCGCGAACACCTGCTGCTCGCCATCGACGAGGAGGGCGGCGACGTCAACCGCCTGGAGAACCACGGCGGCACGTCGGTGCCCGGCAACCACGCGCTCGGCCGCCTCGACGACACCGCCCGCACCCGCGAGGCCGCGTACCAGATCGGCCTCTCGCTGGTGGCGGCGGGCGTCGACTGGGATCTGGCGCCCGCCGTCGACACCGCGGTCAACCCGCTCTCGCCCAACGGCATCCGCACCTTCGGCGGCGACCGCGCGCTCGTCTCCGCGCACGCCGCCGCCTGGGTCGAGGGGCTCCAGTCCGCCGGGGTCAGCGCCTGCGCCAAGCACTTCCCCGGGCACGGCCTCAGCTCCACCGACGCCCACCTCGGCACCCCCACCGTGGACCTCTCCCGCGAGGAACTGCTCGCGCACTACCTCGACCCGTTCCGCGCCGCCATCGGGGCGGGCGTCGACAGCATCATGGTGTCCCACGTCCGGCTCACCCGGCTCGACGACGTCCCCGCCACCATCAGCCCCGCCGTGCTCACCGGGCTGCTCCGCGAGGAACTGGGCTTCGCCGGGGTGGTCATCACCGACGCGCTGGAGATGCACGGCATCAGCGACGTCGCGAGCCTGCCGGAGGCCGCGGTGCGCGCCGTCCTCGCCGGGGCCGACGCGCTCTGCCTCGGCGCCTGGGCGTTCGGCGCCGACGTCGACGCCGCGGCGGGCGCCCTGGTCGCCGCCGTCGAGGACGGCACCCTGCCGGTGGCACGGCTGCGCGAGGCGAACGACCGTATCGCCGCGCTCGGCACCAGGCCGCGCGCCACCGGCGCCGCGCCCGACGACACCGTCGGCGCCCGGCTCGCGCACGACGTCCTCGAAACCAGCGGCGACCCCGTGCTCCGCGGGCGCCGCGCCCTCGTCGTCCGGCTCGACCCCACCCACTCGCCCGCGCAGGGCGGCGCCTCCTGGGGCGTGGAGGAGCCGCTGCGCGCGGCGGGCGTGGAGGTGGAGGCGCTGGCGGTGGCCGGCGACACGTACAACGCCGAGGGCATGATCAGGGCCGAGATCGGCCTCTACCTCGACGAGTTCGGCCAGGACGCGGACGTGGTGCTGCTGGTCCGCAGCTCCCACCGCTTCCCCTGGCAGCGCCCGGTCCTCGACGAGCTGCTGAGCCGCCACCCCGGGTGCGTCGTCGTCGACATGGGCGTCCCCGGTGACGACTTCGGCGGCTTCCGCGGCTGGATACGCACCTTCGGCGCCTCCCGGGTGTGCGCGCGGGCCGCGGTCGACGCCCTCCTGGGCGTGAAGTGACGCCGCCTCAGATCTCGTACGGCGGGCGGCTGTTCGTGAACGGCCGGTTCACCGGCTCGGACACCGCGGCAGAACCGGGCTGGCTGCTGGTACGCGACGGGCTCGTCCACGCGCTCGGGCACGGTACGCCGCCCGACGTCCCGGAGCCGGTGGAGGAGCTGCGGGGCGGGCTCGTGGTACCGGGCTTCGTGGACCCGCACTGCCACGGCGGCGGCGGGCACTGCGTGTACACCGGCGACCCGGACGATGTGCGCGCCGCCGCCGCGAGCCACCTCGCACACGGCACCACCGCCATGCTGGCGTCCGTGGCCACGGTCGAACCGCCCGCCATGGAGGCCGCGGCGCGTGCCGTGGCGTCCGTCATCGACGACGGCTCCGCGCCCAACCTGGTGGGCATCCACTTCGAGGGCCCCTTCCTCTCGCCCGCGCGCCGCGGCGCACAGACCGCCGACGCCCTGCGGCGGCCGGAACCCGCCGTCCTGGAGCGGCTGTTGGACGCGGCGGGCGGGCACGCCGTGTCGATGACCATCGCGCCGGAGCTGCCGGGCGCCGCCGAACTGGTCCGTGACCACGCCGACGACCTGGTGTGGTGCCTCGGGCACACCGACGCGGACCCCGCGGCCTTCGAACGTGCCGTGGCGCTGGGCGCCCGCGCCGTGACCCACCTCTTCAACGCGATGCCACCGCTGCACCACCGCGCCCCGGGCCCGGTCGCCGCCGCGCTGCTCGACGGGCGCCTGGTGTGCGAGCTGATCCTCGACGGCCACCACCTCGCCGACGACACCGCACGCCTCGCCCACCGCCTCGCAGGACCAGGCCGCCTCGCCCTGGTCAGCGACGCGATGGCCGCGGCCGGCATGCCCGACGGCGACTACGCCTTCGCCGACCGTGAGGTGACGGTCACCGGCGGGGTGGCACGGCTGCGCGGCACCGGCACCCTCGCCGGGTCGACCCTCTTCGTCGCGGAGGCGTTCCGCAGGGCCCGTACGGTGCTGGGCCTCGGCACGGACGACGCCGTACGCATGGCGTCCACGACCGCGGCCGGCCTGCTCGGCCTGGGCGACCGCGGGGCGCTGCGCCCCGGGGCCCGCGCCGACCTGGTGCTGCTCGACGGGGACACGCGCCCCGCCCGGGTGTGGCTCGCCGGGTCCGCCGTGCCCGGGTCCGCCCCGCCGTGAGGGGACCGGTGGCGCTCCCGAGGTGCGAGAACGGAGGAAGTGGGTAGCAGCCCTCGCAGTCCTGGCTGTCGAGGGGAGAACCACACGTGGAGCGCAAAGGCCGTGGGATGTCACGGCGCCGACTGATCGCCGCCTCGGGAGCCGTGCTCCTCGCCGCGGCATGTACCGACGGGGGCGGGGACGACGACGGCGGGGACGGTGGTGGCAGCGGCGGGGAGAGCAGCAGCCCGAGCGGTGGGCCCGACACCGGGTCGGCGCCCGACGGCGCGCTCGGCGTCAACTTCAACGAGGACCCCACCGGGACCGGCCTCACGGAACTCGACAGCGTCAAGGCGAGCTGGCTGCGCGGCTTCGTCCGCGCCGACAAGGAACCCGGCCCCGTGGAGCACCGTGCACTCTCCGCGCTGCTGACCGCGTCCGAGCACGGCTACGGCACCGTCCTGAACCTCAAACTCCCCTTCCAGGACCAGGCGTTCCCCCGCCCCGACAGCGCGGAGATGGACCGCATCCTCGGCACGGTCGACAAGGTGCTCGACACCGCGATGGACAAGGTGAACATCCTCGCCGTCGGCAACGAGCCCTTCATCGAGAGCAGGCAGCGGGACTGGAGCGGACCGCTCGGCGACTTCTACGAGAAGGTCGCCCACCACGTGCTCGACTACCGCGCCGACCACTTCGGCGACCGCTGCGCCACCCGCGTCTACATGGGCGCCCTCAACCGCCTGGAGAAACCCGAGTGGCGCGGCAAGGGCCCCCAGCGGTGGATGGAGTTCGTCCGCGCCACGGACGGCATCGAGGGCGTCGACATCCACCCGCACGTGTCGGCCGTCGACAGCGCCCAGCAGTACCTCGACTTCATCCTGCCCCGGCTGCGAGACGGACAGAAGTTCCTGGTCACCGAGTTCTCCCTGGTGTGGCTCTGGAAGTCGCACCTCGGCGACCGGGTGCCCGCCCGCTTCGCCGCCCGGTACGGCACGGCACCCGGGACCAAGGTGTGGCAGGCCATCAAGGACGCCACAGAACACCCCTGGTCCCAGGACAAGTGGGACGACCTGCTCACCATGAGCCCCTGGTACGCGGGCCACCGCCACTACCTGAAGAACCAGGTCCAGCGCTTCCGCGACACCGGCAGGCTCGCCGTCGCCACCTACCCCGTGGTCCAGGGGGCCGCGATGGTCAAGGACTTCGGCCCCGGCAAGAACCCCTGGCTGCTCAACCCGGTGTACGCGAGCCGCACCGTACGGCAGGACGACAAGAAGGCGCTGCCCACGCGCAACGTCGGCTGGTACGAGGACTTCCGCGCCCTCCAGCGCGACCAGGACAGGCGACCGGTGCACACCGGCACCGTCGCCTCCTGACGGCGGCCGCGGCGGTACGCGCCCGGCCGCAACGCACCGGACGCGTACCCCCGTTCACTCCGCCCCGCGCCCCGCCTCGTACCGCACCTCCATGACCGTCGCCGCGAACGCGAGCGGCCCCGGCAGCAGCGGGACCAGCAGCGGCATGGACCAGACGAGCAGCGCGGCCAGCACGAGCGCGCCCGCCAGCAGCGCGGAGCCGCGCGGGTCGGCGCAGGAGCGCAGCAGCGCCTCGCGCGCCGACAGCGTGCCGGGCGCCGCGAGCGCCGTCGCGCGCAGCCCCACGACCGCCGCGCCCAGGGCGAGCAGCAGCAGCGCGGGCGCGGCCACCGCGGAGCCGGGCAGCCCGGCGCGCACCGCCGCGTGGTCGAGGAGCAGCAGCGCGGCGACGGCGGGCGGCAGCAGCCCGGCGGCGAGCCCGCGCGGCGTCGACCGGGCCCGCAGATGGCCCGCGTAGGCGCCCAACCTGACCTGGACACCGCTCGCCGCGCTCTCCCGCAGGCTCGCCGAGGCCGCCGCGAAGGCGGCCGGGGCGGTGACCACCGGCAGACAGGCGACGGCGGTGAGCAGGCCGACCAGGAGCATGTCGGCGAAGAGGGTGAAGCCGGGCCCGAAGACCTCGCCCGGCTCCTTGCGGGCCTCTGGGCGCACGACGGGCGCGGAGGCGGGTGCGTGGCTCATGGCGGGTCAGCCCTTCAGCCCGGACGTGGCCATCCCCTGGACGAGATAGCGCTGGAAGACGAAGAAGAACAGCACGATCGGCACCACCGAGATCACCGACATCGCGAACATCGGCCCGTACGCGGACTGGCTCGACTGGTCGATGAAGCTGCGCAGCGCGAGTGTGATGGTGAACTTCTCCGGCGCGAACAGGTAGATCATCTGGGTGAAGAAGTCGTTCCAGGTCCAGATGAACGTGAAGATGGCGGTGGTGATCAGCGCGGGCCTGGTCAGCGGCAGCGTCACCGACCAGTATGTGCGAAACGCCCCGCACCCGTCGATACGTGCCGACTCCTCAAGCTCACGCGGCAGGTTGCGCATGAACTGCACGATGAGGAAGACGAAGAAGGCGTCCGTGGCGAGGAACTTCGGCAGCACCAGCGGCCAGTAGGTGTCCACCATCCCGAGCCGGTTGAAGATGATGTACTGCGGGATCAGTACGGCGTGGTGCGGCAGCATCAGCGTGGCCACCATGAACCCGAACATCGGCCCCCGCATGCGAAAGCGCAGCCGGGCGAAGGCGTAGGCGGCGAGCGAGCAGGTGAGGACGTTGCCGACGACCGCGCCCACCGAGATGAACAGGGTGTTGCCGAGCAGCCGGGGCACGGAGACCCCGCTGACCCCGTCGAGCGCGGTGGTGTAGTTGGACCACTCCAGATGGCTCGGCCACAGGTCGAGGCTGGTCACCACCTCGGTGGCCGGTTTCAGCGAGGTGGCGAGCAGCCACGCGAGTGGGTACAGCAGCACCAGCAGTCCCACGAGTGCCGCCGTGTGGGGCAGCCAGCGCTTGGCGGCGGTGTTCATCGTGCCCCCTCGTCCCCGTAGAAGACCCAGGACCTGGACGTCTTGAAGAGGATCAGGGTCACGGCCCCGATCGCGAGCAGCAGCAGCCAGGCCATCGCCGAGGCGTAGCCCATGTGCGAGGCGGTGAAACCGCGCTCGTAGAGGTAGAGCGTGTAGAACATCGTCGAGTCGGCGGGCCCGCCGTTGCCGCCGCTGATGGCGAACGCGGGGGTGAACACCTGGAACGACTGGATGGTCTCCAGGACCAGGTTGAAGAAGACCACGGGCGACAGCATCGGCACCGTGACGGACACGAACCTCCGCCAGCGGCCCGCCCCGTCCAGCTCCGCCGCCTCGTAGAGGTCGGTCGGTATCTGCTGGAGCCCGGCGAGGAAGATCACCATGGGGGCGCCGAACTGCCACACCGTCAGCAGCACGATCGCGAACACCGCGAGGCTCGGGTTGCCGACCCAGCCGCCGGAGTGGATGCCGAACCAGCCCAGCGCGTTGTCGACCGACCCATGATCGTTGAACAGCGCGCGCCACACCAGCGCGACGGACATGCTCGCCCCGAGCAGCGACGGCGCGTAGAACGCGGACCGGTAGAAGCCGCGGCCCCGGCGCAGACTCTTCAGCAGCAGCGCGGCGCCGAGCGCGAACGCCAGCTTCAGCGGCACCGCCACCACGACGTACAGCAGCGTGGTGCCGACCGAGCGCCAGAAGCGGGGGTCGGCGGTGAGCATGTCGGAGTAGTTGCGAAGACCGATCCAGCGCGGCGGGTCGAACAGGTTGTAGTCCGTGAACGACAGGTAGAGCGACACCGCCATCGGCGCCAGCGTCAGCACCACGGCGCCGATCATCCACGGGGTGAGGAACACATACGCGGGCCACTGCTTCTCCCGCGAGACCCGGCGCCGCCGCCGTACGCGCGGGCTGCCCTCGGCGGCGCGGCGGGCGGGCGCGGTGGTCGACAGAGCGGTCATGACGTCAGCTCCCGGTTGGCCTCGCTGATGAGTTCGCGGGCCCCCTGCCGCGGGGTGGCCATCCCGAACATCACCCGCTGGTAGTTGCGGTTGAACGCCGACTGGATGGCGACGTCCCCCGAGGGCGGGGACGGGGGCGGCGGCTCCACCCCGTAGGCCCTGATCCGCTGGGCGTACCGGTAGATCTCCAGCTCCGGGCCTTCGAGGGTCTTGGCGACGTCCGCGGCGACGGTGCGGTTGGGCGGGGTGGAGCGGGTGAAGCCGAGGATGCTGCCCGCCTTGCGGTCGTTGAGGAGGAAGTCGACGAGTTCGGCCGCCTCCTTGGGGTGCGCGGTGTGCGCGCCGATGCCCATCAGCATCGACGGCTTGAAGTACGCGCCGATGTGCCCGTCGACCGTCGGCACCGGCTCGAAGTGGACCGAGTCCCCGAGCAGCGGCGGATAGCCGGGGAACGGGGCGTCCCAGGTGTAGTCGGCGGCGGCGAGGCCGCGGCCCATCGGGCTGTGCTCGGCGCTGTCGGCCTGTGTGGTGTCCTTGGCCTGCGCGATCGCGCCCTCGCGGCGCAGCGTGTCGCAGAACGTCCAGAACGCCGTCAGGTCGTCCTCGGTGAAGCCGAGCTTGCGCTCCTGCCCCTGGTAGAGGCTCTTTCCGTGGCTGCGCAGCCAGTCCTCGAAGACGTCCTCGTTGGTGCCGGGGTCGTTGGAGCCGGTGACCGCGCCGCCGTCCGGGCCCTTCAGACCGAGCTTGGCGATCCGCCGGTTGGCGTCGGCCCAGTCCTCCCAGGTCCAACTGGGCTTCGGCTTCGAAAGCCCCGCCTTCTCGTACAGGGAGGCGTCGTACGCGAACCCGGTGATCCCCTGCCCCATCGGAACCGCGTACAACTTGCCCCGGTAGGCCCCGGTATGGAGGAGCTGCTTGTCGACGTCGTCGGTGCGGATGGCGCCCTTCTGCACGTCCTCGTCGAGGGGGAGGAGCGCCCCGCCGTCGGAGTACTGGGACATCTGCCGGTAGTCGAGCTGGGCGACGTCGGGCACCTCGCCGCCTGCCGCCTGGGTGGCGAGCTTCTGGAGGTAGGACCCGAAGTCCGAGGAGTTGGTGCGCACCGTGACGCCGGGGTGCTCCTTCTCGAAGAGTTCGACGGCCTTCTCGGTGCGTGCCGCGCGGTCGTCGTTGCCCCACCAGGTGAAGGTGAGGGTGATGCCGTGGGACACGCTGCCGCTCGACTGCGAGCACGCGGAGAGCGTGGCCGCCAGCACGGTGCTGAGACCTGCGGCGACCGCTGCCATGGCGGCGCGGCGGCGGCGCGTGGACCGCCTCGGGCCGCATCGGGGCTCGTGCATGGGGCCTCCCGGGTTACGGGGTCGGGAACGGGAAGGACGTATGGCGGCCCGCCCCCGGGGCTCAGGAGGCCGCCCCGGGGTGGGTGCCGGTACGGATGCGGGGGTTGTGGGGTGTGCCGGGGGTGTGGGGGAAGTGTGGGGGAGGGGGCAGGGTCTCTCAGATGTCCTCGTAGACGTTCAGCCGGCCGCACATGCCGAACCGGCCGCGGGCGGTGGGCCCGGTGGACGTGGCGCGCGCCGCGGTCAGGTGCGCCGTGTCACCGTCCCTGAGGGCCGCGAGGTGTGCCCCGGTCGCCGCGGCGGCGGCATGGGCGCCGTCGCGCCAGCGGGCCTCCCACGCGTCGAGGCGGGGCCGCACCAGGGCGGCCGCCGCCCGCTGGAACGCGGCGAGCGGCTCCGGGTCGCCCGCCTCGGTCGCGGCGCGCAGTTCGAGGAAGCGGCGGGTCGCCAGGTCGCGCCGGGCGCGGGCCGCCTCCTCCCGCCGCTCCTCCGGCACGTCGGCGGGGATGCGCACGGCCCCTGCGTAGGTGTCGGGGTCGGTCAGGTGCTCGGGGGGCAGGGTGAGCACCGCGTCCCCGGCCTCCGGCAGGCCGCTGTTCTGCATGACGACGGTGATCTCAAGGCCGCCGCCGTTGACGAGGCGGTGGATGGTGCCCGGGGTGAACCAGGCCACCGTCCCCGCTTCGAGGGGGATCTCCCGGAAGCCGGAGGTGGCCAGGGTCTGCACGGCGCCGCTGCCCGCCGTGACCACGTACCCCTCGCTGCACGCGAGGTGCAGGTGCGGGGTGCCGCCCCCGGGGTGGCCGTCGACGGTGGGCCAGCCGTACACCGTCAGCCGGGAGACGCCGACCGCGCCGGGGAAGCCCTCGTAGCTCACCACGGGTGACGCTCCAGATGGGCGGTGACGCGCGCGCGGTCCCAGGCGCCGTCGGCGACCACGACGCGGTACTCGCGGGCGAGGGTGTCGCCCGGTTCGAGCACCAGCTCCTCGTGGAAGGCGAAGGAGGGCGCCACCGCGGCGAACGGGTCGTTGCGCACGAACCAGTGCGCCGGGTGCGTGCCCTTCTCGCCCGCGTGGTCGTTGCCCGCGGCGTGCTCGAACACCAGCGTCGCGTGCCCGTCGCGCCCGTCGTGCTCTCCCGAGTAGGCCAGCCACGGTGCCTGACGACCCATCAGCTCCGGGCCCTCCTCGTCCGCGGTGAAGACGCTGCCGTCCCGGAAGGCGCGCGGGCCGCGCCACAGCAGCCCGGTGTAGCCGGCCGCGGGGCGCCCGTGCGTGGTCGGGCTGCCGAACCGCAGCGGCTCGTCACGCACGTTGGTCACGGCGAAGCTCCAGGTGAACGACCAGCTCCCGGCCTCGGGGTCGACGTCGCGCACCTCGATGCGGCGCACCTCCTCGGCCCACCGCGAGCCGTCGAACGGGTGCCAGGTCAGGCGCTCGGCGATCACCGCGCCATCGCCCTCGGCCGCCACCTCGTCGAACGAGACATGGGCCATCGACCCGACCCGCTCGGGCAGCTTGAGGTAACCCTCGCCGTGCACGTACGTGTTGCCGCCCCAGAGGTTCTGTCCCGACAGGTGCGAGGCGGTGAGCTGGACCCCCTTGTGCCAGCGGTGGTCGTTGGGCCGGTAGTCGGTGACCAGTGCGCCGGAGAGGGTGCGCAGCGGGTGCAGGTACGGCTTCGGCGCCTCGAAGGCCGCCTCGGGACGGTAGACGTAGGCGAACAACTCGGTCCCGGTCGCCTCGTGCGCCACCGTGATCCGGTCGCCGTGGGCATGGGTGAGCGAGAGTGTCACGTGCGGGCCTCTTCCTCGCGGGTGGTGACGGGCGCCCAGCCGGGGGCCCCGCCGTGCAGCACGGTGTAGTAGGGGTCGCCGGGGCCGACCTCGCCCGCCCGGACGGGCGCGTCGGTGAACGCGGACTTGTAGAGGGCGGTGATGAACTCCAGGGTCCTGCGGCCGCCCTCGCCGCTGGTCGGATGGCGCCGCCCCGCCCTGATGTCGGCCACCAGGGCGCGCAGTTGGGCGATGTGCGAGCTGGGTTCGTCGTCGCCGAAGTCCCGCCACGCCCCGACGGTGTCCTCGGGGACGCCGGGGGCGGGGGTGATGCGCCAGTCGGCGTTGCGGTAGCCGTACAAATGGGTCACCTCGATGGTGGCGCGCTCGCAGTCGATGCGTATCCTGCTGACCTCGTCCGGGCTGAGCACGCTGTTGACGACGGTGGCCACCGCCCCGTTCGCGAAGCGGACCTGCGCGGTGGACACGTCCTCGGTCTCCACGTCGTGCACCAGCCGCGCCGCCATGCCCCGCACCTCGCTCCAGGGGCCCATCAGGTCGAGCAGCAGATCGGTCTGGTGGATGCCGTGCCCCATGGCGGGGCCGCCGCCCTCGGTGGCCCAACGGCCGCGCCAGGGAACGGAGTAGTAGGCGGTGTCCCGGTACCAGGTGGTCTGGCAGTGGGCCACGAGCGGCCTGCCGAAGGCGCCCTCGGCGAGCAGCGCGCGCACGTGGCGGGCCCCGGAGCCGAAGCGGTGCTGGAAGACGATGGACGCGTGCGGGCCCTCATCCCCGCCCTCGGCGGCCTCGATGGCGTCGAAGTCGGAAAGCGAGGGGCAGGGCGGCTTCTCGCACCACACATGGGCGCCTGCCGCGAGCGCGGCGACGGCCTGTTCGCGGTGGACGGCGGGCGGGGTGCACAGCACCACCAGGGCGGGGCTCGTCTCGGCGAGCGCGGCGGCGAGGTCGGTGGAGGCGTGCGGAATGCCGTTGTCGGCGGCGACGTGCGCCACCGCCTCCGCGTCGACGTCGACAGCGGCGACCAGCTCCACCTCTCCCTCCGCCGCGAGCGTCCGCAGCGCTGGCAGATGGGCGGACCTGGCAATGCCTCCGGTGCCGACCACGGCCGTGCGCAGCGGGCTGTCGGATCGGTGTGCGGACAAGGGGGGCAGGGGGGACAAGGGGGACCCTCTCTCGAAACGGGCGGACGGGTCCTGCGGGCGGCTCGATTCCTCACGGCGTCGAGCCGCCGAGGCGCGCCGTCGAAGCCGACGCCCGGTGGCGCGGCCCGGACGCCCCGGGCGCACAGCGGTGCCCGAGTGCGGAACGGGCCAGCCGCTCGCGATCTGTTCCAACGTTGTAACCGGGGGGTGAGCCCAGGGTCAACCCTCTGTCCAAGATGAACCTTGACCCAGGGAACGGGCGGTGACAATGGTCGCCACTCTGTGCATAATCTGCGGGAACCAGGAATGGGGGGTGTGCTGGGTGACGGCAGTGAGACTCAAGGACGTGGCAGACCGCGCAGGCGTGTCGATCAAAACCGTTTCCAACGTTGTACGCGGCGCGCCCCGGGTGTCGGACGCCACCCGGGAGCGGGTGATGCGCGCCGTGGACGAGCTGGGCTACCGGCCGAACCCCTCGGCGCGGCGGCTGCGGACCGGGCGCGCGGGACTCGTCGCCCTCGCGGTGCCCGACCTCGCCACGCCCTACTTCGCCGAACTGGCCCACCATGTACGGGCGGAGGCCGCCGCGTTCGACCTCACCGTCCTCATCGAGGAGACGATGGGGGACGCCAAGGAGGAGATGCGCCTGGCGACCGGGGTCGGGGCGTCCCTGCTCGACGGTGTGATCCTGTCGCCGCTGCGGGTCTCGCTCGACGAACTGGCCCGGGTGGCCGACGCGTTCCCGCTGGTGCTGCTCGGCGAGCGCGGCTACGGCAGGGGCCGGGTCGTCGCGGACCACGTGCTGATCGACAGTGTCGCGGCGGCCCGCGAGGTCACCGCCCATCTGATCGGCCTCGGCCGCACCAGGATCGCCGCCGTCGGCGTCGACGAGCACGGCTCGGCCACCAGCCGCCAGCGCCTTGAGGGCTTCCAGCTCGCGCTGCACGAGGCGGGGTTGACCTACGATCCGCGACTCGCCCCGCGCGTCAGGGAGTTCAGCCGTGTCGACGGGCTGCTCGCGACCCGCGCCCTGGCCGCACTGCCGCCGGGCGAACGGCCCGACGCGGTGTTCTGCTTCAGCGACATGCTGGCCGTCGGCGCGGCGCGTGCGCTGTACGAGGCGGGGCTCAGCGTGCCGGGGGACATCGCGCTCGCCGGTATCGACGGCTCCCAGGAGGCCCTGTACAGCACGCCGTCCCTGACGACGGTGGCCCCGGACAAGGCCGCGCTCGCCTCACTGGCCGTGAAGTGCCTCGCGGCCCGTATCGCCGCGAAGGAGCCGCTGCCGTTCGGCGTGCACATCGCACCGCACTGGCTGCGGGTACGGGAGTCCAGCGACGGGGTGCGCGGGCGGCTGCCGGTCTGAGCGGTGGGCGCCGGGGGCCGGGGAACGGCCGGACGGCGTGGCCCGCGTATCGCCCGCGGGGGAGTGGCCGCGTACCGCCCGGCCGGGGGAGTGGCCGCGTACCGCTCCTCAGGTTTGCGCTTCCTCAGGTCCGCGCGGCGAAGGGGCCGCTCTCGCCGAAGGCGATCCGTGCGAAGTTGGCGCCGATGCGGCGGTGTCCCTCGGGGCCCGGGTGGAGTCCGTCGGGGTGCGGTGCCTCCTCGTGGTCGCGCTCGCCGAAGAGGCGGAGTCCTTCGAGGTGGTACAGCGCCGGGTCGTCGGCCGCGCGCCGCTCCACGAGCGCGGCGAGTTCATCCCTGATCACCCGGAGTGTCAGCTTTCCGGCCGCGCGCTCCGCCGGGTCCCCGGTGGCCCTGAACCGCAGCGCGCCGCCCTCGAAGTCGGCCGCGAGCGGCCCCGGTGTGTCCTCCTGCACCGGGCAGAGGATCGGCGAGACCACGAGCAGCGGGGTGTCCTCGTGCCCCTCGCGCACGGTGTCGAGGAAGCCGTGCACGGCGGGCAGGAACGTCCGCAGCCGCATCGCGTCGCCGTTGACGATGTTGATGCCGATCTTCACGCTGATCAGGTCCGCGGGGGCGTCGCGCATCGCGCGCGCGGTGAACGGGTCGAGCAGCGCGCCGCCGCCGAAGCCCAGGTTCGTCAGCTCCACCCCGCCGCGCGCCGCGGCCAGCGCGGGCCAGGTCAGGGTCGGGGCCGCGGCGTTCGAGCCGTGGCTGATGGAGCTGCCGTGGTGCAGCCACCGCCGCCCGCCCGCGGGCGCCGCCGTGACCGGGGCGTCGGTGTGCAGCGCGATCAGCTCGGCGACCTCGGTGTGCGGCAGCCATATCTCGACGTGCTTGTCGCGCCCGGGCAGCCCGGTGAAGCGCGCGGTGCCGGGCGGCCCCGCGCTCAGCGCGCCCTCCTGTGTCACCGGGTCGAGCGTGTGCACGTTCCCCCCGGCCACGGTGGTACGGCCCGCCGGGCGGCCGTCGACGACCAGGTCGTACGGGCCGTCCGGGGGCGCGGGCAGACCGGGGTACGTCCGCTTCGTGGGCAGGGTGTCCAGCTCGATCACGGTGGCGCGGGTGCGCAGCGCGAGCCGCACACCGGACGGCTGGACCTCCGCGTGCGCCAGCCGCGCGTCGGGGATCTGGCGGCGGGCCGCGGGCGGCAGCCGGTGCGGCAGCAGCCCGTGCGCCGTGCGCTCCAGGTCGAGCGCGCCGCGCACCATCGCGGCGGTCACGGGGGTGGTGATCGGCGCGCTCGGGGTGCGCGCGGTTCCGGGACGCATGGGGGCTCCTTCGCTATGTGCCTATACATAGCATGCAAAAACCTAAGGTGTTTAGGCAAGTGTGTGGGCCCACCCTGGAGGGCACGTCCTACGGCGGCCTAGGCTGCTGGAGTGAACGGACGGGGGCCGCGACCTCCCGTAAGTTCCCGAGGACCGGTCCTGGGGGCCGTCCTGTGGTCCACGCCCGGCGGCGTACGACCGCAGGACGGCCCCCCGTGCCGACCGGTCCGCCGACGCGCGGAAACAGCGAGGTGACTGGCCGTAATGTTCACGACCCGACCGACACTCCAAGGCACCTTCGGCATGGCGTCCTCCACCCACTGGCTGGCCTCCTCCGCCGCCACCGCCGTACTGGAGGACGGCGGAAACGCGTTTGACGCGGCGGTGGCCGGGGCCTTCGTCCTGCACGTCGTCGAGCCCCACCTCAACGGGCCCGCGGGCGAGGTCCCCGCGCTCGTGGCCCCCGCGGGCGGCCCCGTACGGGTGCTGTGCGGGCAGGGCGTCGCGCCCGCCGCCGCCACCGCGGCCCACTACCGCTCCCTCGGCCTCACCCTCGTCCCCGGCACGGGCCCGCTGGCCGCCGCCGTGCCCGGCGCCTTCGACGCCTGGATGCTGCTGCTGCGCGACCACGGCACCAAGCACCTCGCCGACGTCCTCCAGTACGCGATCCACTACGCGGACGGCGGCCACCCGCCCGTCGAGCGCCTCGGCGAGACCGTCGCCGCCGTACGGGACCTCTTCGAGACCGAGTGGACAAGCTCCGCCGAGCTGTACCTGCCGGGCGGCGAACTCCCGCGCCCCGGCACCCTCTTCCGCAACCCCGCGCTCGCCGCCACCTGGCGGCGGCTGCTGCGCGAGTCGGACGCCGCGGGCGGCGACAGGACCGCCCGCATCGAGCGCGCCCGCGAGGTGTGGCGCACCGGCTTCATAGCCGAGGCGCTGGCCGGACAGGCCGCGCTGCCCACCATGGACACCAGCGGCGAGCGCCACCCCGGCACCCTCACCGCCGCCGACCTCGCCGCCTGGTCCGCGAGCTGGGAGGCGCCCGCCACCCACGACTGGGCGGACTGGACCGTGTGCAAGGCGGGCGCCTGGAGCCAGGGGCCCGCGTTTCTCCAGCAGCTCGCCCTCCTCCCCGCCGACCCCGCCGACCTGCCCCCGTACGGCTCGGCCGACTACGTCCACCTCCTCGTCGAGAACTGCAAGCTCGCCATGGCCGACCGGGAGGCGTGGTACGGCGACGCCGCCGCCACCCCGCTCGCCGACCTGCTCTCGCCCGAGTACAGCGCCGCCCGCCGCGCCCTGGTCGGGCCGTCCGCCTCGCACGAGGTGCGCCCGGGGTCGCCCGGTGGCCGCACCCCCCGGCTCGCCGCGCACGCCGCCGCCGTCGCCACCGGCGAGGGCGGCTTCGACGCGCTCGGCCTCGCGGGCGCCGGGGCCGGGGAGCCGACGGTGGCCAGACACGGCACCAGCGGCGACACCTGCCACCTCGACGTCGTCGACCGCTGGGGCAACATGATCGCCGCCACCCCGAGCGGCGGCTGGCTGCACTCCAACCCGGTCGTGCCGGAACTGGGCTTCCCGCTCGGCACCAGGCTCCAGATGACCTGGCTCGACGAGGGGCTGCCCAACACCCTCACCCCCGGCCGCAGGCCGCGCACCACCCTCACCCCCTCCCTGGCACTGCGCGACGGCGAGCCCGTCATGGCGTTCGGCACCCCGGGCGGGGACCAGCAGGACCAGTGGCAGTTCCACTTCTTCCTCGCGGTCGCGCTGCGCGCCCCGGTACGCGGCGGCCTCGACCTCCAGGGCGCCATCGACGCCCCGAACTGGCACAACGACAGCTTCCCCGGCTCCTTCTACCCCCGCGGCATGAAGCCCGGCAGCCTCACCGTGGAGAGCAGGACCGACGAGGAGACCGTGGCGGAACTGCGCCGCCGCGGCCATGACGTCACCGTCGGCGACCCCTGGTCGGAGGGGCGGCTGTGCGCCGTCACCCGCGACCCCGAGTCGGGCCTGCTCTCCGCCGCGGCCAACCCGCGCGGCATGCAGGGGTACGCCACGGGGCGCTGAGCGGGAGCCTCGGGGCGGGGGGCCGGCCGTACGGGGCTGCGGGGCGGAGTGGTGAGGGTGCGGGCCCGCTGACCAGCGACGGGGCCCCGCCGCCCTGCCCCGGGCGACCGGCCCCGTGCCGGAAGATCGCGGTACCGGCCTATCCTGGGGGAGAGTCGCCGTCGGCAGACACGAGACAAGGGAGTCCGAAGGTGCCGTCGATGCTGGACACGTGCGTGGTGGGGGCGGGGCCCAACGGTCTGACCGCCGCGGTGGAGCTGGCGCGCCGCGGCATGTCGGTGGCCGTCTTCGAGGCCCGTGACACCGTGGGCGGTGGCGCCCGTACCGAGGAGCTGACCCTGCCGGGCTTCCGGCACGACCCCTGCTCCGCGGCCCACGCCCTGGGCGTCAACTCCCCGGCGTTCAACGCGATGCCGCTCGACCGCTACGGCCTTGAGTGGCTGCACGCGCCGCTCCCGATGGCGCATCCGTTCCCCGACGGCACCGCCGCCGTGCTCTCCCGCTCCGTTGCCGAGACCGCCGCCTCCCTCGGGCCGCGGGACGCCGTGGCCTACCGTCGCCTCGTCGCGCCCTTCCTGCCCCGCTGGGAGCGCCTGGCGCGGGACTTCATGGCACTGCCGCTGACCTCGCTGCCCCGCGACCCCGTCACCCTCGCCCGCTTCGGGCTCGCGGGCCTGCCCCCGTACCCCTGGCTCGCCCGCCGCTTCCGCGACGACCGCGCACGGGCGCTGCTCGCCGGGCTTGTCGCCCATGTCATCGCCCCGCTGGGCGGCTTCGCCACCAGCGCCGTCGCCCTGGTCTTCGCGCTCGCCGCGCACGCCGGGGGCTGGCCGGTGGCGCGCGGCGGCTCCCAGGCCATCCCCGACGCGCTCACCCGCTACCTCGCCGACCTCGGCGGCGAGGTCCACACCGACTTCGAGGTGAAGCGGCTCGACGACCTGCCGCCCGCCCGCTCCTACATCTTCGACACCTCGCCCGACGCGCTCGCCCGCATCGCCGACCTCGGCCGCTACTACGCCCGCTACCGCTACGGCGCCTCCGTCTTCAAGATCGACTACGCGCTCGACGGCCCCGTGCCGTGGACCGCCGAGGCGCCCCGCAGGGCCGGTACCGTCCAGATCGGCCCCGGCAGCGGCGACATCGCCACCGCGCTCCTCGACGCCTCCCGGCGCGGACACGCCCCCGAGGCACCGTTCCTGATCACCACCCAGCCGAGCGTCGTCGACCCGAGCCGCGCCCCCGAGGGCAAGCACGTGTTCTGGGCGTACGGCCATGTGCCACCGGGCTGGCGGGGCGACCTCACGGACGCCGTCGAGCGCCAGGTCGAGCGCTTCGCACCGGGCTTCCGCGACCTGGTCCTGGCCCGCGCCACCGCGGGCCCGCCGGAACTCGCCGCCCGCAACGCCAACTACGTCGGCGGCGACATCGCCTGCGGCGCCGCCGACGGCATCCAACTCCTGCTGCGCCCCAAGGTCACCCTCTTCCCGTACGCCACCCCGCGCCCCGCGGTGTTCCTCTGCTCGTCCGCCACCCCGCCCGGCCCCGGCGTACACGGGATGTCGGGCCACAACGCGGCGAAGGCGGTGTGGCGCAGGCTGCGCGCGACCGGCTGAGTGTGCGGCGGTGGGATGCGGCGCCTGCGGTGTCCCACCGTGGGCATGCGGCACCCCGCCGCGGCGCCCCACCACCGCGAAAAAGGCCGGGCGGGCAGCGGTGACGCGCCTACGATGGCGCCATGACCACCACCCTCACCCTCGTCCGCGGCAGCATCACCGACCAGGAGGTCGACGCGGTGGTGAACGCGGCCAACAGTTCCCTGCTCGGCGGCGGGGGAGTGGACGGCGCGATCCACCGCAGGGGCGGCCCGGGCATCCTCGCCGAGTGCAGGGCGCTGCGCGCCGGCCACTACGGCAAGGGGCTGCCCACCGGCAAGGCGGTGGCCACCACCGCGGGCGACCTGCCCGCCCGGCATGTGATCCACACCGTGGGCCCGGTCTGGAGCGCCACCGAGGACCGCTCCGACCTGCTGGCGTCCTGCTACCGCGAGTCACTGCGGGTGGCCGACGAACTCGGCGCCCGCACCGTCGCGTTCCCCGCCATCTCCACCGGCGTCTACCGCTGGCCCCTGGACGACGGCGCCCGTATCGCGGTGGAGACCGCCCGCGCGACGAGGACGGCGGCGGAGGAGATCAGGTTCGTCCTCTTCGACGACCGCGCGTACACGGCATTCGCCGCACAGATCGACTGACCGCCACCGGCCGCCGAGGCGTCTGCCTCGTGCTCTCGTGCCCGTGGTGGGCTGGACCGCGCGCGGTGGCTCCCGGCCCGGCGCGCCTCAGGAGGAGGACGGGGCGGGGAGGTGCCCGAGCAGGAGGCGGGCGACGGCGGGGTGGAGGACGTCGTGGTGGGCGCCCACCGGGGCGTCCCCGCGGCGCACCACCGAGGACGCGTCCACGTTGACGTAGGACTCGTCCTCGGGCAGCCCCTCGCGCAGCACCTGCTCGATGTCCCGTACCTCGGTGCCCCGTACCCCCTGCATGCCGTCGAATCCCATGGCGCCCCACTTGCGGCCGACCGTGGAGAGTTCGGCGGCGTCCCCCAGCATCTGGGTGGACAGCGGGAACATCAGGCCGAGGCTGAGGTCGTGGTGGGAGAAGCAGGCCACGACGGGGCGCCGCACCTGGTCCTCGCGGTCCCACAGGGCGCCGTGTCCTGAGATCTGCTGGGGCAGGCTGCGGGCGAACGCGAAGTGCGACATCGCCGCCTGGAGCAGGGTGAGGCTCCACACGCCGAGGCGCTGCTCGCCGTCCTGTTCGAGGCCGCGCAGGGCGAAGCTCGCGACGCGCCCGCCGAGGCCGTGGCCGACGAGGTGGATACGGACCTTGGACGCCTCCGCCAGCGCGTACAGGCAGGGGCCGAGCCCCAACTCCCCGACCAGGCCCGCGCGTCGGCGCAGTACGTGGTAGACGACCTGGCGCAGCAGCTCGTGCGCGCCGTACCACAGGTCGGCGGGGTCCTGGGCGAGGCGGGCGTCGCCGAGCGGGCCGGCGGCGGAGACGGTGCCGGTCCTGGAGACGCGGTCGCTGAGGGGTTCCGCGGGCCTTGGCCCCGCCGTCGCGATCTCCCGCAGGGTGCCGTGCTCGGAGGGCGCCGCGTCCTGCGAGGCCAGTTCGGGGCGCTCCTGCCGCTCGGGCCTGTGGTCGGACCTGCGCGACGACTTCTCGGCGTCCCGCAGCGCGCCCGCGAACTCGGCGCAGACCTCCCTGGTGTCCTCGAACAGCATCAACGGGTCGGCCTGCGGCAGGAGTTCGCCCGCGGTGTCGCTGGTGTAGTCGGCCCGTGGGTCGTCGAGCGGTACCCGGGCGATCTCGCGCAGCGCCGTGCCGAGGTCGTCGAAGGAGGTGTCGTCGGTGGGCTGTTCCGTCAGCAGCCGGTCGATGGTGTCGACCGCGTCATGGCTCCTGGGCAGGGCGTGACGCAGGTCGTCGAGCCCGGGAGGGGTCAGGGCGGGGCGTGCCTCGCACGCGGCGCGTGTCTCGTCGGCCGTGAGCCCCGGCACCGGCTCGTCGCGAAGCCGCACGGAGGGCCAGCGCACGCCGAGCAGTCCGACGGGCGGGGTGTCGTCGGCGCGTTCCGCGGCGAGCAGGCGGGCGATCTCGTGGTCGAAGGCGTCGGCGGTCTCCTCGGTGTTGCAGGCGCCGTGCGCGATCACGTAGACGTCCTCGACCCCGCTGTCCGCGACGTCCCGCAGGACGCTCTCGACGGCCGGACGGTCGAAGCCGCCCCGGGAGTCGAAGGTCAGCGCGCCGAAGAGCGTGATGCCGGGAACTTCGTTCCGTTTCGTCATACGTCCCCCCACTCGCGGCACCCCCACGGCAGCCGCACCGGGCGACCGGTGCCGTGTCCGGTTCCGGTTCGCGCTTTGGACCTGCGAGATTCCGGTGCCCCGTGGAGGGCCGGTCATGCCGACGCGTGATACAGCGGCGTGGGGTGTAGTGCCGTGCCCCGCCCCGGACTTGCTCACGCTTCCTTCGCGTTTGGGGCGGGGGCGGTGGCTGTTGTTCCTGCGGGGGGGGGCACTAGGGCACGTCGCTCGGCAAGCTGCGCAAGCAGGGACCACCCCCGCGTTCGCGGGGAGCACAGGAGTTGGCCTGCTGTTTTGTCTCGGTGGACCGCGGTTTTTGCGTACTTTGCCAAAGCCGCCTTAGTGGTCAGAAGCGATTCATGTCGCTCATCGGGCGAACCCTCTGGGGGCAGATAATCCTAGCCGCGATACCGGTGCCGGTTCACGGCCGACATGTGCATGGGGCCGCCCTGTTGAGCCTCGTTATGAGGGTGGTTCCGGCGCTGATGAGGGTGGCTGCTGCTGCGATCTGGGCGGCGGTCATGAGGGGGGGCATCAGGAGGATGATCACGAGTACGACGGCTGCCGAGCCGGCACGCCGTGGCGGTGTGCCGGGGTGTATGGGATCGTGGAATTGGAGCGACACGCTGTGTCCTTCCTTCAGCCCCTTGTGCCGCCTGGTGTCCAGCCATCCGCGGCGCAAGGGGCTTTGTCGTAGGGCAAGTTCAGCTTTCGAAGAGCCATCGTGGACCCGAGTGCCGCACCAGGCAAACCCACGAACCCTGCCTTACGCCGAATGGTGGGGCCTCTCCCCGGGCACGTGGAAAACCACTCCTGGAACGGGACAGGGGCCGGGGGAACGGAACCCCCGGGGGCAGGAGCGTGGGCCCCTGATATGGGCCCCGACACGGCCGTCGGCGGCGCCCTTACTTCTTTTCGAGTGCGGCCGACAGTATTGAGGCCAACGGCCGGTAGGCCAGCGGCCGACCCGTCTGCCGCCATCGTTCAGCGGTCGGGAGCGGCGAAAGGGAGTTGGGGGTTCTGGTGCGCGAGTTCGAGGAGCCTGTTGTACTTGGCGACCCGTTCCCCGCGTGCGGGGGCGCCGGACTTGAGCTGGCCGCAGCCGGTTCCGGTGGCGAGGTCGGCGATGAAGGAGTCCTCCGTCTCGCCGGACCGGTGCGACACCATCTGGGTGTATCCGGCGTCGCGGCAGACCGCCATGGCCTCAAGCGCGGCGGTGACGGTGCCGATCTGGTTGACCTTGATCAGGGCGGAGTTGGCGACCCGGTGGGCGACGGCGCGTTCGATGATCGCGGGATTGGTGACGAAGATGTCGTCCCCCATGAGCTGGACCCGGTCGCCGAGGCGGGCGGTGAGGCGCGCCCAGCCGTCCCAGTCGTCCTCCGCGAGACCGTCCTCGATGCTCCATACGGGGAAGCGGTCGACGATCTCCTCGTAGCGGTCGATGAGTTGTTCCGACGTCAGTTCGTCGCCCGCCACGGTGTAGCGGCCCTCCGTGTGGAACTCGCTCGCGGCGGGGTCGAGGGCGAGGGCGACGCCCGTGGGGCCCGGGGTGTGGCCGGCCTCCTCGATGGCGTCGACCAGCAGGGTGAGGACGTCCTCGGGCCGGGAGAGCGACGGTGCGAAGCCGCCCTCGTCGCCGAGTCCCGTGGTGTGGCCCCCGGAGATGAGGCGGGCCTTGACGCGCGCGTAGATCTCGGCACCGGCCCGGATGGCCTCGGGGAGCCCCGGGGCGCCGAGCGGGGCGAGCATGAACTCCTGGAAGTCGAGGTCGCCCGCGGCGTGCACACCGCCGTTGACCACGTTGAAGTGCGGTACGGGGAGCCTGGGCGCGGTCCCGGCGATATCGGCGAGCGACCGCCACAGGGGTGTGCCCGCCGACGCCGCCTCCGCGCGGGCTGCGGCCAGGGAGACGCCGGTGACCGCGTTGGCCCCGAGGTGTGAGGTGGTGTCGGTGCCGTCGAGTTCGAGCAGGGCGGCGTCGACCTCGGCGGCCGAGGCGAAGCGGCGTCCGCGCAGCGCTTCGGCGATGTCGGTGTTGACCCTGGCGACGGCCCGCAGCACGCCCTGGCCCGCGTAGCGGCCCTGGTCGCCGTCGCGCAGTTCGACGGCCTCACGGCTGCCGGTGGAGGCTCCGGACGGCACACCCGCCCGGATACGGGCGCCGTCGGCTGTCGTCAGGGTGAGGGCGAGGGTGGGGCGGGCGCGGGAGTCCAGGATCTCGATGGCGTGCAGGTCCGCGATGTGTACCGGCATGGCTGTCCTCCAGAGGACGGGGGTGGCCCGCGCGGGGGAGGGGGTGAGGTGTGTCCTTCGCGAGGGAGGGGGCGCCGCGGCAAAGCCCCCGGCATCCCCGACCTTGCGCTCGTCGACATCGGTCGGCGGGTCCATCGTGGCCTCCTACGGACAGGTACGTATCTGTCGGTAGAGGCCATCAGCGGGGTCGCACCCGCGGTCAACGGCGAGCCTCATCGCCGTCCCACTTGAACCCCCGACTACCCCGCGACGCGCGTCCCATGCGCCCGGAGTGCTGCCTCCACCGGTGGACACCCACGGGCGAGGGGGCAGCGCCGCGGCCCGGGTGACGGCCTCAGGCGCGGCGCAATCCCGCACACGCCCCTCCGCAAAGGCGCCGCGAATGGGTGGATACCGCCATATATTTGTCCCGTGCGACGAGAACCCCGCGGACACCAGACGCCCGTATCCGATGCCACGGCCATGTCGCGGAGGGGTGCGAGGTGACCTCAGGACCGGCCGCGGACGACGGGACCGAGCTGGCGCGCGCCCACGACCGGCTGGCGCTCCTCTCCGACATCAGCGCCGCCCTCGCCAGCATCCTCGACGTCGACGAGACACTGCGCCGCCTGGCGCGACTCGTCGTACCGCACTTCGCCTCGTCCTGCGCGGTGGACCTGCTGGAGGGGGACCGGGTACGCCGCGTCACGGTCGCCCCCGCGCGCGACCCCCGGCGCAGGGAACCGGCCGCGTCGGCCCTCCCGGCCTGGTCGAACGACTCCGTGGAGCCGCTGGCGCGGGTCCTGCGCGGCGCCGGTCCCCTCGGCTCCGCCGGACACGGCCCCTCCGAAGGGCCCACCCTCGTGGTGCCCCTCCAGGCCCGCCGCGAGGTGCGGGGCGCGCTCACCCTGGTACGGGACCCTGACGGGCGCCCCTTCGACGAGCAGGACCGCTCGCTGGCGGCGGACATCGGCCACCGGGCGGGGCTCGCCGTGGAGAACGCCCACCTCTACGACCTCCAGCAGCACACCGCAGAGCAGTTCCAGCGCTCCCTGCTGCCGGAGCTGGGCGACGTACGCCATCTGCGCCTTGAGGCGCGCTACGTACCGGCGCGCACGGGGGTCGAGGTGGGCGGCGACTGGTACGACGCGTTCCGGCTGGTCGACGGGTCGACCGTGCTGGCGGTCGGCGACGTCGTGGGCCACGACCTGAAGGCGGCGGTGCGTATGGCGCAGATGAGGAACATGCTGCGCGCCCTCGCCTTCGACAGCGGTGACTCACCGGCGGGTGTGATGCGGCGCCTCGACGCGGTCATGCAGGGGCTCAGCTCGACGGAGCTGGTCACCGCGGTGATCGTTCGCGTGCACACACCGTCCCGTGGGCCGTGGCTCGCCCAGTGGACCAACGCGGGACACCCCGCGCCCGTCCTGGTGACCCCGCAGGGCCGGGCACACCTGCTCGAAGAGGCGCTGTCCCCCGTCCTCGGGGTGGACCCGGATCTGCGGAGGGCCGACGCCGTGACGGTGCTGCCGCCGGGCGCCACCCTGCTGCTCTACACCGACGGGCTCGTCGAGCGTCCCGGCGAGGACATCAAGTGGGGGCTCACCCGGCTGCGCCAGCACGCCGCCCGGCTCTGCCGCGAGCCCCCCGGAGCGTTCTGCGACGGGCTGCTCAGTGCCCTCGCCGGGCGGCGCCAGGACGATGTGGCGCTGCTCGCGCTGCGGGTACCGGTGTGAGACGGACGGCGACCGCGGGGAGGTCGCCGCGTCGGGAGTGCCGGTCACGGCCGGTCGGAACACGGCCTACCGGGTCGGGTCGAACTCCTCGGCGAGCGAGCGTGAGATGCGCTGCCGCAGTTCGCGGAAGGGGGCGGAGAAGCGTACGTCGTCGAAGGAGCGGGGGCGTGGGATGTCCACCCGGTACTCCTCCTTGACGCGTCCCGGGCCCGCCGTCATCACCGCGACCCGGTCGGCGAGGGTGATCGCCTCGTCCACGTCGTGAGTGACGAACACCACCGTCTTGCCGACCTTCTCCCACAGCGCCAGAAAGTCCGCGCTGATCCTGGCCCTGGTCTGGGCGTCGAGCGGCCCGAACGGCTCGTCCATGAGGAACACGTCGGGGTCGGCCGCCAGGATGCGTGCCAGCGCGACCCGCTTGCGCATCCCGCCGGACAGCCGCCGCGGGTAGTAGTGCCCGAAGTCGTCGAGACCGACGGCGGAGATCAAGTCGCGTACCCGCTCGCGCTGTTCGGCCGCCGGCACTCCGGCGATCGCCAGGGGGAAGCGGATGTTGTCGGCGACGGTGCGCCAGGGCAGCAGGGCGTCGTTCTGGAAGAGCAGGCCGACGCGTTCCGGGGCCTCAGGCGCGGGGCGCCCGTCGAGGCGGACGGTGCCACCGGTCGCGGTGACGAGCCCCGCGATGATCTTCAGCAGGGTCGACTTGCCGCAGCCGCTCGGCCCCACGAGGGCCAGGAACTCGCCCTCCGCCACGTCGAGATCCAGGTCGCGCAGGGCCAGGGTGCGCCGCCCCTCGGAGCGGTAGCCGAGCCGCAGGCCGCGCAGGGAGAGTTTGGGCGGCGGTGTGCCGGTGCCCGGCCCGCCCGTGGCCGCCGCGCTCACTCCTTCCCCACCAGGGTGAAGTCGAAGGCGTCGTCGAAGCCGGGGACCTGGTCCTTCTTGATGCGTCCCGTCTGGACGAGCACGTCCATGGTGTTCCGGTAGACAGCGCCGTCGATCCGCAGCCCCGCCGGGGTGTTCGTGATGGCCTCCCGGGTCGCCTCGTCGAGCACCTCGTCGCTCACCGCGAACTTCTCCTTGGCGAGCGCCTTGATCGCGAAGGACCGGTTCTGCCGCGACTTCTGCTCGGCGGTGGTCAGCCCCTTGAGGTATCCGGTCATGAGGGAGCGGTTCTTCTTCACCCAGTCGGTGTTGGCGAGCGTCACCAGGGACACGTAGTCGAAATCGGGCTTCCAAATGGACCGGTAGTCGCCGGACGTGACCAGTTGTGTCAACTGGGGGTCGCCGACCATCCCGGCCTGCGCCCCCTTGCCGATCGCGGCGGTCATACTCGCGCCCGTACCGCCGTTGATCACCTTCAGGCCCTTGTACGGGATGCCCGCGTCGTCGGCCGCTTTGATCAGTTCGGTGTCCGAGAGGCTGCCCACGGAGGTGACGGCGACGGTCTTGCCGCGCAGGTCCCGCACGCTGTGGACGCCGGAGTCCGCGTCGGTGACGAGCGAGTACGGCACGCGCCTGCTCAGGGCCGCGTAGGCGCGGATCGGCAGGCCCTTGGTCCGCGCCGACACGACGTGTTCCGGCGAGCCGACGAACACGTCGATACTGCCGCCGATGAGGGCCTGCAACGCCTCGGCGCCGCCGTCGAAGCAGATCTTCCTGACCTCGACCCCGGCGGGGAAGGTGTCGGCGTCCGTGGCGACGGTCGAGGGGTTGATGCCGCCGCAGACGTTGCCCACCCGTACGGTGCCGTCCGGGTCCGAGGCGTCGGAGGAGGCGGACGAGGAGCAGGCGCTCAGCACGGTCAGGGCGGCGAGGGCGACGGCGGCGGTGGGCGCGGGGGACCGTCGGCGCCCGGCCGGGCGGACGGTTCGCGGGGCCCGGTCTTCACGGTGGTACATGGGAGTCCTCATTCCGGGTTCAGCGGTAGCGCAGCAGGCGCCGCTCGACCAGCCCGACGAGCAGGTCGAAGACCATGGCGATGACGGTGATGACGGCGAGGCCCGCGAACACACCGGTGATGTCCAGCAGGTTCGACGAGGTCTTGATGTAGTAGCCGAGCCCGACGCTCGATCCGATGATCTCCGCGATCACCGCGCCGATCAGCGCGAGCCCGATGGCGAGGCGCAGCCCGGTCAGCAGCCAGGAGACCAGCGCGGGGAAGACCACCCAGCGCAGCGTCCGCCGGCGGCCCGCCCGGTGGACGCGGGCCATGTCGAGCAGGTCGGGGTCGATGCTCCTGATGCCCTCGTGGACGTTGTAGAAGATCACGAACACCACCATGGTGATGATCATCGTGATCTTGGAGGCGAGGCCGATCCCGAACCAGACGATGAACAGCGGCGCGAGGGCCACCCGCGGCAGGCTGTAGAGGGCCATGACGTACGGGTGGAACCAGCGGCCGACGATCCCCGAGTAGACGATCGCGAGCCCCAGCGCCACCCCGAGGACGGTCCCGGCGGCGAGGCCCACCGCGAACTCCTCCATGGTGGCCTCCAGATGGGGCCACAGCTCGCCGCTCGCGACCAGGTCGGCGAGCCGCCGCGCCACCGCGGCGGGCGAGCTGACGTAGAAGGCGCGGACCCACCGCCCCGAGGCGAGCTGCCAGAGCGCGAGCGCGACCACCCCGACCAGCACCCGGCCGCCATACAGCGCGAGGCGGTAGCGGCGGTCGGCCCGCCGGTCGGCCGCGTCGTGGTCGAGGTCGGCGCGGTCGCCGTGCCCGCCGGGGACGACGGGCCCGTCGGGTGCCACGGTGTCCTGCGCGGTGGGCGCCTGCGCCTGCCGGGCGCCCGCGCCGCTCGCCGGTGCGCCGCGGGCGGCGCGGGTGAAGGACGGCACGGCTCACCCTCCGTTCTCGTGGTCCACGGCGGCGCGGCCGGGGCCCGGGTCGGGGCCCGTGGCCACCGGGCGCGCGGGGTCGGCGCTCCAGGCCGACCAGGAGCCGGGGTAGAGGGCGACGGGGATGCCGAGCGCGGTCAGCACCGCCGTCTGGAAGGCCGCCGAAACGCCGCTTCCGCAGTAGACGGCGAACGGCGTGGGCCCGGGCGCCTCGCCGTCGGCCCGGGGCAGCAGGGCCGCGTACCGCGCGCGGAGCGCGGCGGGGTCGGACAGGGTGCCGTCGACGCGGAGGTTGGCGGCGGCGGGGGTGCTGTGCGCGCCGGGGATATGGCCCCGTTCGTAGGCGTCGATGCCGCGCGCGTCGAAGAGCAGACCGCGCGCCGCGTACGCCGCCGCCGTGTCGGCGTCGACCACGGGCAGCGCTCCGGTGGTCAGGACGGCGTCCCCCGGTGCGGGAAGCGGACTTTGACGGTCCGTCAGACGGTGCCCGCGTGCGGTCCAGGCGGCGATTCCTCCGTCCAGGATGCGTACGTTCTCCAGGCCCGCCCAGCGCAGCACCCACCAGGCGCGCCCGGCGGAGAGCCCGGACCTGGCGTCGTAGACGACCACCGGGGTGCCGTGGGAGACGCCCCAGCGGCGCACGGTGGCCTGGAGGGTGTCCAGGGCCGGCAGGGGGTGGCGCCCCTCGTCCGGCCGTCCGGGGCGGGCGAGGTCACGGGCCAGGTCGACGTACAGGGCTCCGGGGATGTGGCCTTCGGCGAAGGCGGCGTGCCCGGCACCGTCCTGCCGGGGGTCGTGGCGCACGTCGAGGAGCACGGGCCGTTCGTCGCCGGACAGGAGGCGGGCGAGTTCGTCGGCGTCGACGGTGACCCGGGTGGCGTCGGGCGCGGTGCTCACCGTCCGTTCACCGCCTCGCGCTCGGCCGCCCAGCGGTTGCGCGGGCGCCCGAGCCCCAGGTGGTCGCGGAGGGTGTGGCCCTCGTACGCGGTCCTGAAGAGGCCGCGGCGGCGCAGCTCGGGCACGACGAGATCGACGAACGCGTCGAGGGAGGCGGGCATCTCGGGCGGGAAGATCATGAACCCGTCGGCCGCGCCCGCCTCGAACCACTCTTCGAGTACGTCGGCGACACGGGACGGGGAGCCGACGATCTCCTTGAACCAACCCCCGCGTATGAAAGAGGAGTTGACCTCGCGGAGGGTGACGTCCTGCGTGCCCCACAGCTCCCGGGCCCCGTTCACGATCGCCGTGGCGTCGGGCGGTGCCGTGGTGAGGTCGAGGACGTCGCCGAGCACGGCGTCCGGGTCGACGCCTTCGAGGTCGAGTCCGAGGGCGGCGGCGAGTTGCCGGGTGTCCGTGGCGCGTACGGCCAGGCGGTGCAGCCGGGCGTAGAGTGCGTGCGCCTCGCGGTCGGTGGGCGCGGTGTAGACGGCGACCCCGGGGACGATCCGCTGGTCGTCGGCCGAACGGCCGTGCTCGGGCAGCCGGTTCTTGAGGTCGGCGTAGTACGCGGCGGCGCCGTCGAGGCCGAGCACCGAGGAGTTGGTGAACCGCAGGTCGCAGTAGCGTGCGCCCAACTGCCGTGAGCGCTCGGAGGCGCCCGCGTTGATGAGGGGTATCTGCCCCTGGACGGGCCGCTCGACGTTGAGCGGCCCCGCGACGGAGAAGAACTCGCCCTTGTAGTCGATGCGGTGGACCCGGCTGTCGTCGACGAACCGCCCGGTGCGCGGGTCGGCGACGCGCGCGTCGTCCTCCCAACTGTCCCACAACTGCTGGAGCACCTCGATGAACTCGGTGGCCCAGTCGTAGCGGCGTGCGTTGTCCCAGTGCTCGTTGCGGCCGAAGTTGTCGGCCGCCTCCTGGTTCTTGCCGGTGACGACGTTCAGCCCGATGCGGCCGCCGCTGAGGTGGTCGATGGTGGCCAGCGACCTGGCCACGTTGTACGGCTCCGCGTAGGTGGTGTTGACGGTGGTGATCAGCCCGATGTGCTCGGTGACGGCGGCGATGTTGGCGGCGAGCGTCAGCGCCTCGGGGCGCAGCACCTCGTTGGGGGCGGCGAACTGGGAGGCGGTGAGGCCCACGACGCGGTCGCCGATGAAGAAGAAGTCGAACGTGCCGCGTTCCGCGGTGCGGGCGGCGGCCTGGAGGAGCCGCGGGCTGGAGTTCCCGTCCGGGTGGGAGCCGGGGGAGCGCCAGGCGCCGGGGAGAAAACCGGTCGGCCAGATGGTGAAGCCGAGGTGCATACGGCGTCCGTTCGGAGCCATGGGAGTTCGCCTTTCGCGACGGAACGGGCGGATCGGGGCAGGGAGTTGGGCGGCGGGGCGCGCGAGCCCGCACACCGCTCGCGGGCCGTGCGGACGCGGGTCGCACACCGCCCGCACACCGCCCCCTTCATGGGGACGGGGCCGGCCCGGGTGTGTGGCAGGGGATGGCGACCGGCCGAAGGGCGGCCGGTGGGACGGCTACCGGCCCGGGGCGGTCGCCCGGGCGTCGCACCGCGGGGCGGGGCGGGACGCGGGACCGGGAGGGCGGGGCTGAGCGGCCCGGGTCAACAGAGGCTGGAGGAGACGTCCATCTGGTCGACGTACCGGCGGGCCACGCTGTACAGGGTGCGCAGGGCCGGCAGGGCGCCGGTCGCATCGGTGACGACCGCGGTCGTGTCACGCCGCCCGTCCACCACGCCGACTCCCTTCGCTTCCCGCCCTGTCGACCGGTGTGCGCCGCCCGGCCCCGTCCCGGAGAACCAGCACTCCGGGCGGGCACGTTGACAACCGCCACCAGAAACGTATACGCAGCGTATACACAAGCGTCGGGGCACGCAAGAGCCCCGTGAGGTGCGCGCGGCCCCGCAGGCCGCGGGCGGGTCACGGGGAGGGAGCGGGCCGGGGCGGCGGGTGCGAGGGCATGATCGTGCCCGCCCCGGGGCGCCCTATGATGCTGAACGTCCTTCAACGGTCCAGGGAGTGCGGATGGCGAGCGCCGGGTCGCGAACGAGCGGGGGGCACCACGGTGTCGGCGGCCCCGGCGACGTGCACTACAACCGCATCAGGGACGACCTGGTCCACGGCACCTTCCCGCCGGGGACGGTCCTGCTGGAGACGGTGCTCTCCGAGCGCTACGGAGTTTCCCGCACCCCCGTGCGCGAGGCGCTCGGCAGGCTGGCGCAGGACGGTTTCATCGACCGCGGCTCCCGCGGCTTCGTGGTGCGCCACCGCGGCCCCGAGGAGATCCTGGCGATCTATGAGGCGCGGATCTCCCTGGAGTCCACCGCGGCCGCGCTGGCGGCGGAGCGTCGCACCTCCTTCGACCTCACCCGCCTCGACCACCTGGTGGAGCAGCGCCGCGCCGCGACCGGGACGGCGGACCGCGCCACCCTCACCGCCATGAACGAGGAGTGGCACCGGGCGCTGCGGGCCGCCGCACGCAACGACATCGTGGCCGGTTTCCTCGACCGCCTCGACAGCCTGCTGGCGATCTACCGCCCGGCCATCACCATCCAGGCGGGTCCCGACCGCACGGTCCCGGAGCACGGGGCCGTCCTCGACGCGGTCCGCGCCTCCGACCCCGAGGAGGCCGGGCGGGCCATGACCGTCCATCTCGCCCGCATGCGGGACCTCAGGATCGAGGCACTGGCCCGGGAGTCGGGATGAGCCGGCGGATCGTGGCCCGCCCGAGGGGAGTTGGGGTCAGGAGCGTTCGGGCGCGCAGTGGTGTGCGGCGCGTTCGGTGAGGGCGCGGTGGGAGATCTTCCCGGTCGGGCCGAGCGGCATCGTGTCGACGAGCAGGACGTACTCCGGGTGTTTCCGCCTGGCCAGGCCCCTGGCGCGCAGATGGGCCGTCAGCGTGTCCAGGGTGGGCGCGGCGGCGCCGGGTGCCGGGCGGACACAGGCGCACAGCCGCTCGCCCAGGTCGGGGTCGGGCACCGGTACGCACGCCACCTCCGCGACCGCGGGACAGGTGCCCAACTCGGCCTCCACCTCGGCGGCGCTGATGTTCTGCCCGCCCCGTACGACGATCCGTCGAAGCCGCCCGAGAACCCACAGGCGGCCGTGCTCGTCCAGGCGGCCGAGGTCACCGGTGCGCACCCAGCCGCCAGGTGCGCGGTAACGGGCGTCCAGCTCGGGTGAGTTGACGTAGCACATCGGGGTCATCGGGCCCAGCGCCTCGATCTGTCCCGGTCGGCCGGGGGGCAGTACGCGGCCGTCGGGGCCGGTGATCCGGATGCGGGCGACCTCCGGGTCGGGCACGCCCGTGCTGCCCCCTGGCGCGGCGCCGTCGTCGGCCGTGTGGCAGTTCACCCCGTCCGACGAGCCGTACACGGTGATCACGGGCCGGCCGAACCGGGACCGGCACAGCCCGGCCGTCGACTCGGGGAGCGCGGCGCCGCTGGAGACGACGGCGCGCAGCGACGACAGGTCCTCCCCGGCCGTCGGGGGCAGGTCGGCGATCCGGCGGAGCATGGTGGGCACCCCGAAGAGGTGGGTCGCGCGGTGCGCGGCGACCAGCCGCAGCGCGTCGGCCGGGTCGAACGACCCCTGCACGATCAGCGTGCCGCCCAGCGCCGCGAGGGTGACAGGAGTGCCCAGGGAGCCGAAGGAGGAGGCGAGCGGTACGAGCACCAGATGGCGTGGCGGTGCCGGATCGCGGTGCAGTGCGCGGACGTATGCGGCCCTGCCGCCCGCCATGCCCTGGTGGCTGTAGGCGACCGTCTTGGGCTCGGTCTCGGACCCCGAGGACACCAGGATGCGCGCCGGGCCGCACGGGTCGACACGGTGTGGCCGCCATCCGCGGGCAGCAGCGCCCCCGTCGTCCGCCTCGCCCGGCGTCAGGACCGCGTACTGCCGCCGGTCCGGGGGGAGTTCGGCCCGCTCCGGCTCGGGCAGGACGATGGCGCGGGCCCGGCAGCGCTCCAGCAGCAGGGCGAGGTCGCGGGCGCCGCCGCCCGGCGGCAGCGGCAGCGCCACCGCGCCGCACGCGTACACCGCCAGCTCCGCCGCGACCGCGTCCCGGCCGTTGGGCAGCCGGATGCCCACGACGTCACGGGCGCGCACCCCGGCGCGTACCAGCAGGGCCGCCCACCGCCGCACCGCGGTGTGCAGGGCGGCATAGTCGAGCGGCCCCGCGTCGTCCACCACGGCCTCGCGGCCCGGGTGTTCGCCGACCCGGCGGGTGAACAGGGTGTACAGGTCGGCGTCCGGGCACAGGCCCGCCGCCGTCCAGGCCCCGCGCAGTGCCCGCGGCACCAGGTCGGGGAAGGGGACGCCGTTCGCCGACGTCCACACGGCCGGTGGCGCCACGGTGGGCTTTGTGGCCGCGGCGGGCATTCCTGTGCTCGTGCTCACGCGAACTCCCAGGGGGCGGTCGGCCGGGCGCAGGCCCGGGAGGGTGCGGTGGGATCGGCCGGTACGACCGCGGCTTGGAAGGCGGGGTCGTCCGGCAGGGTGGCCAGGTCCGTACGGACCGGTACCGCGGAGAGCCCCGCCCCCGCCAGCCGCGAGATCACGGCCGCGCTGTCCATGGCGCGGAGCCGGCCGGACGGCCCGGCCGACGGGTCGGCGCCCGGCCCCAGCAGCCGCGCCAGCGCCTCCGGTTGGGAACGGGCGTCGGGGCCAGGGCACACATAGCCGTCGGCGGTCCGCAGCGGAAGATCCCAGGGTGTCCAGCGGACCCGGTGCGCGGCGCGCGGCACCAGGGCCGCCGCGGACTCGAGAGAGGACACCACCGCGCGGCCGCGCCGTGTCCCCTCCCGAGCCAGCAGCGCCGCCAGCACGCCCTGCGCGCAGACCAGGCCGCCGAGGACGTCGGTGAGGGTCATCAGGGACGGCGCCGCGGGGGTGCCCAGGGGCCGTACGGCCGCGGCGAGACCGCCGCGGACCTGGGCCAGGTAGTCGGTGCCCAGCAGCCCGCGGCCGTCGGTGCCGGGGCCGAAGCCCGCGGCCCACGCGCACACCAGGGCAGGTGAGGCGGCGAGCATCCCGGGTGCGTCGAGGCCGAAGCGCGCGGCCTTCCCCGGCGCCCAGTTGTGCAGGAACACGTCGGCGTCGGCGGCGAGTGCCAGCACCGTCTTGCGCCCGGCCGCGGTGGTCAGGTCCGCCTCCACGACGTCCTTGCCCGCGTTCAGCGCCGTGAACCGGGCCGAGCAGTCCCCGGCGAGCGGCGCGAGCCAGCGCATCGGGTCGCCGCCGGGCGGCTCCACGCGGACGATGTCGGCGCCAAGCAGCCGCAACAGATGCCCGGTGAGGGGCCCCTGCACCCGGCGCGTCGACTCCACCACCCGCAGCCCCCGCAGCGGGAGCACCGCCGTCCCCGGCGCCGCGGGCCCGGCGGCACACCGCGGCGCCGTGGCGCCGCGCGGGGCGGGGGCCGGTGTGTCCAGCCACGGCGGTGGTACGGCGGCGGGCGACGGGTCGTCACCGATGACGAGCAGGCTGACGCCCGCGGTGTCGGCGGCCGCCCGCAGCGCGGCCAGCGGGGCGGCGCGTGCCGCGTCGCGCAGCGCCTGCGGCAGGGGGCACACGGCGGTGGCGAACCGCTGCTGGAAGGGCCACCAGCCGTGCCCCGCGACCTCGGGGGCCACGTCGAGGCCCGCCCAGAAACGGCGCCAGGCCCCGGGGTCCAGGGTCTCGGCCTCCAGGCGGACACCCTCGGCGGACACCAGCGTCGCAAGGCCCCCGGCGACCGGGTCGGCCCCCGCGGGGCGAGCGGGCCCGGCCTCCGCGTCCGGGTCGTACGGGGCGGTGGCGGCGGCGAGGTACTGCGCCAGGGCCAGGAGCGCACCCTGCGCCACCGAGGTCCGCGCCTCGGTCAGAGCAAGGCCCCTGGCCCGCGCGAGGAGGAGCGCGGTGGTGCCCTGGGCCGCGAGGACCCCGGCCACCGCCGACGCGTAGTCCACGGCGAGCGGGAGCGGCCCGCCGGTCGCCCGGCCGTGCACATGCATGATTCCGCAAACCGCCTGCACCGCGCGCTCGTCCGGCAGTTCCGCGCCGACCGGCCCCGCCCAGTCGACGGCGCAGCGCGCGGCGCCCCTGACGAGGTACGCGCCGCCGGGCAGGCCGTCCGCGGTGTGGCGCAGCAGCCGTTCGGCGACGTCCAGGGCGGTGCCCGGCCGGGTGGCGGCCGTCAGGACCGGGGTCACCTGTCCGTGTCCGCGGGGCGGCGGCCCTGGACCGAGTAGAAGACGCTGGAGGCGGCCAGGAAGGACGGGTCCCGCATCAGCGCGCGCACCCGCTCCAGGTCCCCGTCCGTCAGCCCCTGTTCGAGCAGTTGGTCGCGGAGGTTGTGGGTGTGGTTGAGCTGGAGGCCGAGACCGGGCTCGCCCGCGTGCCGCACCGCCACCCGGATGTGCACGTCGAGGTCGACGAGCCCGGCCGCCCGCAGCGCGGCGGGCGCCTTGCGGCCCCAGTGCGGGTCGCCCCCGGCCGCGCGCATCGCCGCGCCCTTCGCCGCCAGGAACCGCAGATACAGCTCCTCGGCCTCCGGACCGGGGGTGAGCAGCGGGGGTTCGTAGGAGGCGTCGAACTCGTCGACGTGCAGGACGCCCCCGGGCCGCAGCGCGCGGACGAGCCGCCCGAGCACGGTCTCACGGGTCGGCAGGTGCTGGAGGACGAGGCGGGCGACGATCAGGTCGTACACCGCCTCGGGCAGCGGGTCGACGGTCACGTCGAGCGCCGCGACCCGCAGTCCGGGCTCCGGCCGCAGCGCGCTGGGGTCGCGGTCGCTGGCGAGCACCGACCCGCCCGGCAGCACCCGCCCCGCCAGCCAGCGGGAGACGCTGCCGCCGCCCGCGCCGATCTCCAGGCAGTGCCAGCCGGGCCCGACGCCGAGCGCCGCGAGCCGGGGCAGTGTCACGGGGTCGTTGGCCGCCGCCGACCAGTGCTGCCGGTCGCGGCCGTGTTCTGTGTCGTTCGCGAAGAGCGGGCGGCCGGGGGCCGGCACGGTGCCGGGATCGCTCCGGTGCATGCGTCGGTTCTCCTTCCCCTGCGGGGTTCAGGTCCAGCGGCCGGTGCCGAGGAGCGCGTCATGGCCGGTGAGGAGTTCGGCGAGGGCGGCGCGGCGCACCTTGCCTGTGCCGGTGCGCGGCACTTCGTCCCAGCCCAGTACGGCCGGTTCGGCCAGGTCGGGCAGGCCGGTGGCGGCGCGCTTCCACTCGGCCGCGTCGAGCCGCCCGTCGCCGGTGACGACCACGGGCAGCGGCGGGCCGCCGCCCGGGATGTTCAGGACCACGCACTCCACGGCCCGCGGCAGCCGCTCCTCCAGCAGGTCCTCGGTGGCCAGGCAGCTCAGCCCCGGCCCGCTGTCGACCTCCCGGTCGAGGACGCTGACGCGGCCCGACCTGTGCCGTACGCCCAGGTCGCCGGTGGACCACCAGCCGTCCCTCAGCTTGGCGTCCCAGCGGGTGCCCTCGCCGACATAGCCGAGGCCGAGCGCCGCCGTACGCACCTGGAGCAACCCGGGCCGGCCCCGCGGCACCTGACGCAGCGTCAGGGGGTCGACGACCCGCAGTCGGGTGCGCACCGGCACCGGGCGGCCCAGCCTGCGGGCGTCGCCCGCGGGCCCCGACGCGGCGCGCCTCGTGTGGAAGCGGAAGGTCAGCGGCCCCGTCTCGGTCTGTCCCCAGACCTGCATCCACAGCGGCTCGCCGACCCGGGACACGGAGAGGTACGACCGCAGGACGGGCGGGTGCACGGCGTCGTACGTGCTGATGTAGAGCCGCACCGAGCGGAACGGGCTGTCGAGGCGCCCGGTCAGCGGCCGCAGCCTGACATAGGTCGACGGCAGCGCCTCGACGACGGTGGGGCGGTGGGTGCGCAGCAGCGGGTCCGCCAGGTCGGGGTCGTCCCCGGTGAGGATCAGCAGCGCGGCCGGGGGGCGGGACATCACCACCGCCGTCCAGCAGAACGTGCGCGCGTGGGCGTACGCGCTCGCGTTGAGCAGCACGTCCCGCGGGCGCAGCCCGACCAGGGGCAGCGGCGCCGTCTCGGCGCGGGCGAGCCTGTGCACGAGGGTGCGGGTGGAGTGCACCACGAGCTTCGGTAGCCCCGTGGTGCCCGACGTGTGGTGGATGACCAACGGCTCGTCGTCGTGGCGGCGCACCGGGGCAGCGGGGCCGCCTGGGCTCAGCGCCGCCAGGTGGTCGGCGCCCGGCGCCGGGCCGTCCACGGTGATACGGAGCGGTGCGGCCCGCAGCGCGTCGCAGCGTGCGAGCAGCGCGGCCGTCGTGACGACCGCGGCCGGTTCCAGCCGGTCGAGGAGGGTGCCGAGGGTGGGCGCGTCGAGCCGGTCGGAGAGCTGCGCCGGTACCGCGCCGAGCCGTACCGCGGCGCAGGCGAGCAGGTCGTAGTCCCAGTGGTTGTCCTTGACGATCGCCACCCGGTCGCCGGGACCGACCCCGGCCGCGGACAGCCGGGCGGCCGTGGCGCGTACCAGGGCGGCGAGCGCGGGCACCGTCCAGCGGGTCCCGTCCCGCGGCGCGATGTCGAAGGGCCGGTCCAGGCGTACGACGGTGGGCGCGCCGTGCGCGGCGGCCTCGTCGAACAGGGTGCCCATGTCATGAGGCCGCATGGCTCTGCTCTCCTCGCTCGTCGCCGGACGCCCGAAGGGGCCGCCCGATCCTGCTCAGCACCCGGGACGCGGCCAGCGCCCCCGACCGGACGGCGCCCTCGGCCGCCGGGCGCAGCATCACCCAGTCGCCCGCGTACTCCACCGCGCGCGCCGGACGGGACAGGAACCCGGGGCGCTCGCGCAGCGCCCGCGGCCGGGCCTCCGGGAGCCCGTGCCTGAAGGGGTGCACGAAGTGCCGTACGACGACGCCGGGTTCGGCGAGCCCCGGCACATAGCGCTCGGCGGCGCGGGTGAGCCGCCCGGCGGCCTCCTCCTCCGGCGCCTCAAGCAGTTCGGGCACGCACCGCGGGGCGGCGAGCAGGCTGAGGAGACCGCGGCCCGCCGGGGCCCTGCCGGGATGCTTGGCGTGGTCGACGACCACCCCGGAGAGTTCCGCCTCCTCGACGGCCGGGGTGAGCAGGACGTGCACCGGCCTCCCGGCGGCGGGGGAGAGCGGCCGCCGCAGCAGGAGGCTCACCTTCAGCATCGGGGTGAACCCGCTCGCCTCGACGAAACCCGCCTCGTCCGGCGGGAGTTCTGGCCGCAGCGCGCGGACGAGCGGGGCGGGCACGGCGAGGACCGCGGCCCGCGCGGTGACCGCGTCCCCCTCCTCGAACCGCAGGACGGCACGGCCGCCCTCGTCCACCACCTCGCGCACCGCGCGGCCGGTGACGACGTCGAGGCCGGCGGCGAGCCGCCTGGCCAGGTGGTCCATGCCGTCCCGGTAGGTGCGCCACCCGGAGGGCGCGCCGTTCTCCCTGAGGAGGTCCAGCAGCGGTCCCGCCGCGGAACGGGCGGTGTCCCAGCCGAAGAAGCAGCCCGCGACCGGCTGGAGGAGGTAGTCGTGCAGGTCGCGGTGGTAGCGCGCGGCCGCCTCCCGCAGGGTCGCCGCACCCGGCGGCCCCGCCTCAAGGGGGACGTCACCGGTGGTGGGACGGCCGGTGCGCGCCATGAGGACGGCCAGGTCGAGCCGGGCCCGGGGGCGCAGTCCCGCCCCGGTGAGCACCGCCGTCGGCTCGCCCACGCCGAGGTGGGCACGCCCCCCGCGCCACACCCCGACGCCCGCCCCGACCCGCGGCACCTCCGTGGGCCTGGCGCCGAGCCGCCGCAGCAGCTCCCAGGTCGCCGGGTAGCCGCGCTCGGAGAGCTGCTCCGCGCCCGTGTCGACGGTCCAGCCCTCGTGCCGCAGGCTGCGCATCCTGCCGCCCACGTGCGGCGACCGCTCGTAGACGCGGACGGTGAGACCGGCACGCCGCAGTTCGTGCGCGGCGCTCAGCCCCGCGGCGCCCGCCCCCACCACGGCCACGTCCAGCTCCGGTACGCGGCTCATCCGCCCGCCCCCGATCCGGCGACGACATTGGCCGCGACCATCAGCACCACACTCAGCCTGTGCACCCGGAAGCCGGTGCGGCGGGCCTTCATGATGTCCCCGCGGACGAAGCCGGTCAGATACTGCCGCAGCCGCAGCGCCGAGGCGGGCAGCATCACCAGGACGAACCAGCCGGGCGCGACACCGGTCGCCGAGGCGAGCGCGCCGATCAGGAACTCGGTGGCGGAGAGCGCCGCGATGAAGACCGCGTTGCCCCGCTCCGACACCAGCGCCGCCACCGTCGGCCGCCCCACCGCCCGGTCGCCCGCCACATCGTTGGTGTTGGAGTACACCCCGAACATCAGCGGGCCGAAGCCGAACAGCACCCCCTGCACCATCATGAAGGGGAAGAAGCCGCCCGTCAGCAGCCCGTGCGGCACGATCACCAGGACCGCGCCGAGCGCGGCCAGGAAGACCTCCTGGAAGCCGTGGTAGCTCAGCTTGAGACCGTACGAGTACTGGAGCGCCACCACGAAGAGGGCCGCGGCGGCCGCGACCGCCCAGCCCGGCCTGTGGGGCGCGCACAGCACCGCGGCGCCCCACAGCACGGCGCCGACCGCCGCCGACACCCAGGCGAAGGACAGTGCCTGAGGCACCGTCAGGGTTCCTGCCACCAGGGGCTTGCGGGCCTTGGCGCGCAGCCGGTCGTCGGGCGCGTAGTTGGTGAGGTCGCTGCCGTCGCGGAAGCCCGTGACGTCGTCCAGGGCGACCATCGCCATCAGCAGGGCGACCGAGCCCGCCGTGAACAGCACGAGCACCAGGCCGTCCCGCCCGGTGAACGTGCCGCGGGGGAACGCCACCGCCGCGAGCACCATGAGGACGCCGAGGTAGTAGTCGTACACATCCAGCTTGCCGAGCCGGGCGTAGGTGCGCAGCCGGCCCTCCCGCTCCTCCCCGGCCAGGCGGGAGCCGGTGGCGATACTGTCCGTCAAGATGACCTCTCCGATGTGTCGGGCGGCAGGGGCGCGTGCCGTGCTCCCGGCGGCCGGGCGCGCTGCCGCGGCCCGCCGGGGTGCGGCTCAGGCGCCGGTGGGGGTGTGACGGCGGGGGCGGCCTTCGGCGAAGGACACGACGGCGTCGGCGACCCGCTCGACCTGAGTGTCCGTCAGCAGATGGTGGACGGGCAGGGCCAGGTGCCGGTCGGCGGCCGCGCGTGCGTGCGGCCAGCGGCCCCCGCGGGCGTACGGGGCGAAGGCGCGGTGCGCCGGAAGCGGCCGCGGGTAGTACACGTGGGTGGCGATGTTCCGCTCGCCCAAGTACGCCCGCAGGGCGGCCCGTTCGTCGGCCCGGACGGTGTAGACGTAGCAGCAGCGCCCGTCCGTGCCGGGCGGCGGCGGGGCGACTCCCCGGTCGGCCAGGGGCAGGAAGCGCTCGGTGTAGTAGGCGGCGATCCGGGCGCGCCGTGCGAGCCGCGCGGGGAAGCCGGGGAGGCGGTGGGTCTGGAAGGCGGCCTGCACCTCGTCGAAGCGGCTGTTGAACCCGACGGTGTTGTGGACGAAGCGCTGCCCGGGACGCTGCCCGTGATTGCGCAACAGCCGCACCCGTGCCGCGAGTTCGGCGTCGCGTGTGATGACGGCCCCGCCCTCGCCCGGCATCCCGCAGGTCTTCACCTGGACGAAGGAGTACACCCCGGCCTCGCCCCAGAGCCCCGCGGGCACACCCCCGAGGACGCCGCCCTGTGCGACGGCCGAGTCCTCCACGAGGCGGATGCCGAGCCGGGTGGAGAGTTCCACGAAGCGCGGCATGTCCGCCATCACGGAGAACATGTGCGCGGGCAGCACCGCCCTGGTACGGGGCGTCACCAGGGGCTCGACGCCTTCCGGGCTCATCGTCATGGTGTCGGGCCCGATGTCGGCGAAGACCGGTACGGCCCCGGCCCAGACCACCGACGCGGCGAGCGGGGCGCAGCCGAAGGCGGGCACGATCACCTCGTCGCCCTCGCCGATCCCCATCGCGCGGAGCACCAGGGAGAGCGCGGAGGTGCCGCTGGAGCAGCAGACCACGTCCGCGGCCCCGAGCTGCCCGCGCAGCACATCCTCGAACTCCGCGGTGCGCGGCCCGAGGATGAACCGCTGCCCGGGGTCGAGCCCCACCTCGCGGACCAGGCGGATCAGCGCGTCCCTGTCCTCCTCGAAGAGCGTCGGAGGGAAGAAGTGCACGATGTCACCGCGTGGCGCGGGTCCTTCCGGCGCGGGTGCGGCGGGGGCCGGTACGGCCGGGGGGCGTCCGGTGTCCGCGGTCATGAGGGCCTCCCCGTCGTCGCCGTGGTCGCCGTCGTCGCAGTGGTGTGGAAGGCGCGGACGGCGGCACAGACACGCTCCACTTGCGCGGTGTCCAGGTCGGGGTGGAAGGGCAGGGCGACGGCGTGCCGGGCCGCGGCCGCGGCGTGCGGGAACTCGCCCCGCCGGTGGCCCAGATGCGCGAACGCCGGCTGGTCGGGCAGCGGCAGCGGGTAGTAGACCTCGGTGCCGATGCCGTGCTCGTCGAGGTGGGACACGAGGGCGTCGCGCCGCTCGCTCTCGATCAGGTACACGTAGTACACGTCGCGGTCGCCCCCTTCCTCCCGGGGCGGGCCCGGCAGCCGGAGCACGCCCGGCACGTCCCGCAGCCGCGCGGTGTACTCACGCGCCAACTCGGCCCTGCGGGCGATCTGTTCTTCGAGCACCGCGGTCTTGGCGAGCAGCACCGCGGCCTGTACGTCGTCCATCTTGCTGTTCACACCCGGCAGGGCGCTCTCGGTGGCCACCGCCGGGAAGTCGTCGAGGGTCCTGCCGCCGCGCCCGTGGTGGCGCAGCGCGTCGGCGGCCGCCGCCACGGACGGGTCGTCGGTCAGTACGGCGCCCGCGTCCCCGAGCGCGCCCAGCGTCTTGGACGGGAAGAACGAGAGGACGCCGCCCGCCCCGTGCAGACCCGCGTGCCTGCCGCCCTGGCGCATGCCGATCGCCTCGGCGCTGTCCTCCACCACCGTCAGCCCGTGGCGCCGGGCCACCGCGGTGACCGCGGCCATGTCGGCCATGGTGTGGAACAGGTGGACGGGCATGACGAACCGGCTGTCGACGGTCACGGCCGCCTCCAGCGCCGCCGGGTCCATCGCATAAGTCGCCGGGTCGATGTCGACGAACTGCGGCCGCCCGCCCGCCAGTACCACCGCGGAGGCGGTGGCGAAGAACGAGTAGGCGGGCACCAGGACCCCGTCGCCCGCTTCGAGGCCGCAGGCCCGCAGCAGCAGGACCAGGGCGTCCGTACCGGAGTTGACCCCGATCACATGTCCGGCACCGGTGTAGCGGGCGAGCGCTTCCTCGAACTCGCCCACCTGCTTTCCGTGCGAGAACTTCCCGTTGTCGAAGACCTCGCCCAGCTTTTTCTCGATCGACGGCCAAAGACGTGCGAAGGTCTTCGCCTGAGAAAAGAAGGGAATGGATTCACCCGTCGGGACGGAGGGCGAATACGCGCCCTCCTGGCCCGGCAGTTTCTCTCTTGCCGCCACTTCCCACCCAACTCTTGGAACCTGGAGACTGGACTCTAGCCACAATCAAGAGGCGGAACAGAAAATGAAAGCATCATCTTCACACGTACGTGTCATGTGAATTCGAAAAACTTGACCTCCCCTCTCGGCCGCGGAGATAGTCCCAGGGCGTCACCCGCCGACTTGCCGGTGCACCGCGGCCGGTTCCCGGGCCCGGCGGGCCTGACACCGGCCCCCTTCGCCCCGCGGGGCGCCCCTCGCCGCGCCCCCGGCCCGTCCCGCCCCAGCCCTCACGGAGGACAGATGCTCCAGCCCCTCGTCGTCGGGCTAGGCCGGTCAGGCGCCGGGCTCCATCTGCGGACCCTGCGTACCCTGGCCGCGCGGACCGGCGCCACGGGCACCCCGCCGGTCGCCCTGCCCGCCGTCGGCCACGACCCCCGCGCAGCCGCCCTCGCCCTCGACGCCCCCGACCTCGTGGTCGTCCCCGAGCTTGAGGACAGCCTGGCGCACCTGGACCCGGCCCGGACGGTCGTCCATCTGTGCGTCCCGCCGGGCCGGCGCCTGCCCGTGCTGGAGCAACTGGCCGCCCTGGGCTTCCGGCGCGTCCTCGTGGAGAAGCCGCTCGCCGCCACCGGGGACGAACTCGACGCCCTGGTACGGCTGCGCGAGCGGACCCCGCTGCGCCTGGTGGTCGTCGCCCACTGGCTCACCTCGCGGCTGGCCGGGCGGCTGCGGGACACGGTGCGCTCCGGGCGGCTCGGCGCGCTGCGCCGGATCACGGTCGACCAGCACAAACCGCGCTTCGCCCGCTCGCTCACCGACCGCGGGCACCGTACGGCCCTCGACGTCGAGATCCCGCACTCCCTCGGCCTCGTGCTCGACCTGGCAGGACCCGCGCGGCTGCGGGCCGCCCACTGCTGGGACCTGCGCTACGAGGACCGCACCCTGCCGCTGATGGGCGGCGCCAGTGTCGAACTCGCCCACGACGGCGGGGTCCTGACCCGGCTGCGCTCCGACCTCGGGGCGCCCGTGCGCCAGCGCCGGGTGCACTGCGTCTTCGACCACGGCACCGCCACCGCCCACTTCCCGGTCGCCGAGGACGACCACCACGCCCAACTCGCCCTCATGGCAGGGAGCCCGCCGGGGCCGGTCCATGTCCCGGGCCGGGCCGCGGACTTCGGGCCGCTCGACCGGCCGCACCCCGCCTCCCACGGGCCCGCAGGGACGACCGGTGTGCACACGTCGAGGCACGTCCTCTACGACGACGCCCTCACGGACTTCCTCGAACACGCCTACCGGGCCTTCCGCACCGGCACCGAAGCCGCCGCCGCACCCTGCGACTTCGCCTCCGCGCACCGCGCCGCCCGGCTGCTCTGCGAGGCCAGGGACCACTGCGTCACGGCCCCGGGCCCCGCCCCGGCCCCCGCCCATGACTGACCCCGTGCCACCGCACCGCCCCCGCGCGCCCTTCGGCCGACTCACCGGCACCGGCGCCCCGCACGGCCACGACGCCGCGACCGCGCACGCCGGGAGGCCGCTGTGAGCCCGCTGTTCACCCCACGGGACCGCGACCTGCTGCTGGACCTGCTGCGCCTGCCGACCGTCAACCCCCTGGAGCGCGAACCCGACGGCCCCCGGGCCACAGGCGCGGGCCCCGTCCCCCGGCCCCAGGACGGCACGGCCTCGTACGCGCACGGGGCGGCGCGGCCACGCGGGCCGCTGGCCGAGGCACAGCGCCGGTACGCGGCGGCCGCCGCCGAGTTCGGCCTGCGGCCGGTCTACCACGCGAGCCCGCCCGCCGCCGTACTGGAACGGCCCGGGGTGCCCGCGCCCGTCCGCGAGGCGGCCCGCGACCCCGGCTTCCTCGCGGCCCAGCCGAGCCTGGTCCTGCGCCTCGGACCCCCGCGCCCCCCTGCCGGGACCCTGATGTTCAACGTGCACCTCGACACCGTCGCGGGAGCCGGGCCCTTCGCCTTCGACGGCGCACGCTTCACCGGCCGCGGCTCCGCCGACGCGAAGGGCCCCGCCGTCGCGCTGCTGGCCGGGCTGCGGGCCGCCGCCGCCCACCGGCGCGTCGGCGAAGCCCTGACGGTCCTCGTCCAGGCGGTCGCGGGGGAGGAGGGCGGCGCGCTCGGCACCTACGGGACGCGACCGCTGGTCGAGGCCGGCTACCACGGGCACCTCAACGTGTTCTGCGAGCCCACCGGCCTGCGCGCGCTGCCCAGGGCGACCGCCGCCATGACCGCGCGCATCACCGTCGACGGCCGCGACGCCGTCGACGACCGGCCGGACGCGGGCCACAACGCGACCGTGCTGCTCGGCTTCCTCGCCCAGCACCTGGCACGCGGCCTCGACCGAGCCGTCCCCGGCACCCGGGTCTGCGTCGCGGGGCTGCACACCGGCCGCCTCCACAACCGGGTGCACGGCAGCGGTACCCTGCTGCTGAACCTGTCCTACGCGTCGACGCCCGCGGGCCGCCGCCTCGCCGCCGCACTCACCGGACAACTCGACTCCGCCCTCCACGCCTTCACCGAACTCTTCGGCCACACAAGGGAGTTCGGCCGCACCGCCCAAGACGCCGCCGCCATCGCCCGGTTGACCTGGGACAAGCGGGACCTGCCCGCACTGGACAACCCGGCCGCCTGGGCCGAGCGGCTGCTGACCGGAGCGGGCGCGCCCCCCGCGCCGCCCGACGACCCCGGATTCACCTGCGACGCCATCTGGGCAGCGGGCCTGGAGGGCGCCCACACCACGGTCCTCGGACCCGGCACCCTCGACGCCAACAGGGCGCACGCCGCAGGGGAGTTCATCGACCTCGCCGACCTGGAGGCGTACGCGGGGATCATCCACCGGCTCACCACCCGCTACGCCGACCTGCTCAGTTCCCGGGACGCCACCGCATCCCGGGACCCCCGCCCGGCCGGGCCACCGCCGGACCCGCCGCCCGTACGACCCACCGCCGAGGACCCCGCATGACCACCTCCGTCACCCCGCTCCCCGCCGAAGGGAACGCCACCGTTCCCGTGCCCCACGACCGGCTCCACACCGCGCTCACCGGCCTGTTCACCCGGCACGGCCTGCCGCACGCGCGCGCCGCGCTCGCCGCCCACGCGCTGTGCCACGGCGACCTGACCGGCCACGAGTCGCACGGCGTCTTCAACCTCACCCGGCTCTACCTCCCCCTCCTCACATCCGGCAGATGCGACCCGCGTGCCGAGCCGCGCACCCGCACCGACCTGGGGGCCTGCGCACTCGTCGACGCGGGACGCGCACTGGGCCTGTGGGCCGCCGCCGAGGCCATGGACGACGCCGTCGAACGGGCAGGGCGGCACGGTGTGGGACTGGTCTCCGTACGCGACGCCACCCACTTCGGCTGCGCGGGCTTCCACGCCCTGCGCGCCGCGGAGGCCGGGATGATCGGCGTCGTCATGAGCAACTGCGGCGGCCAGCGCATCGTCCGCCCGCCCGGCGGCGCCCTGGCGATGCTCGGCACCAATCCGCTGAGCGTCGCCGCGCCCGCGCTCGAAGGACACCCCTTTCTGCTGGACATGTCCACCACCGTCGCCCCCTCGGGACGGGTCAGACTGGCCGCCCAGCGGGGCCGTCCGGTGCCCGCGGGCTGGCTTGAGGACGCGGCAGGCAACCCGGTCACCGACCCGGCGGGCTTCGACGACGGCGCGGCGTTCCTGCGCTGGCTCGGCGGCACCCCCGACGACGGGGTCCACAAGGGCTACGGCCTCGGCCTCGCGGTGGAGCTGCTGGCCGCCGTGGTGTCCGGGGCCGCCGTGGGCCCCGCGCCCGCCGCTCTCGAAGGCGACGGCGGCCCGCACGGCCGCGACGACGACATCGGCTTCCTGCTGCTCGCCGTCGCACCCGGCGCCCTGCGCCCCGGCGCCGACATCGCGGCCGAGACCGCCTCGCTCTTCGGTACCCTCGCCGCCTGCCCGCCCACGGCCGACCGGCCCCCGGTCCGCTATCCGGGCTGGCACGAGGCGGAACGCGCCGCCCTGCGCCGCCGCACCGGCATCCCGATGGCCGCACCGCTGCACGCGGAACTCGCCGCCCTCGGCCTGCTCCCCACGGCCACGGGGGACGCCCTGTGAACCGGCCCCTGCGGCTCGGCCTGATCGGCCTCGGCGCGATCTCGCCCTACTACCTCGCCGCCGCGGCACGCTCCCCCCGCTGGGACCTCGTGGCCGTCTGCGACCCCCGCCCGCCCCGGCGCGCCCAGGACCCCGCGCCCCGCTTCGACGACCACCGCGACCTGCTGCGCACGGCACGGCCCGACGCGGTGGTCGTCGCCGTCCCCAACCACGCGCACCTCGACGTCTGCACCGACGCGCTGAACGCCGGGGTCCCGGTGTGCGTGGAGAAGCCGCTCGCGCTCACCCCGGCGCAGGGGCGCACCCTGGCCGACCTGGCGGAGGCCCGCTCCGTCCCGCTGATGACGGCCTTCCACCGGCGCTACAACGCGGCCGTCCGCGCGCTCGCGGCACGCACCCGGGGGCAGCGGGTCAGCTCGGTGCGGGTCCGCTACCTGGAGCGCATCGAGGACCACCTCGGCGGCGAGGACTGGTACCTCGACCCCGCACGCTGCGGCGGCGGCTGCCTCGCCGACAACGGCCCCAACGCCTTCGACGTCGTACGGCAGTTGCTGCCGGACACCGGCCCCGGCCTTGCGGTCGACGCGGCCGAGCTGCACCGCGACGCGTCCGGCACCGACCGGCGTGCGGTGGTCCTGCTGCGGTGCGGCGACACGGCGGTCCGGGTCGACCTCGACTGGTCGTTCCCCGGCGAACGCAAGGACGTGGAGGCGGTGTTGGCCGACGGACGGGTGCTGCACGCCGACATGCTCGCGGGCCATCCCGGCTTCAAGAACTCGCTCTGGCACGAGTACGAGGCGCTGCTCGCCGAGTTCGCCGGACTCGCCGGGCGCACGGCACTGCCTTCGCCCGGCGCACACGGCGGGCTCGCCTCCCTGGACCTGGTGGCGGCCTCGTACGCCGCCGCGGACGGCGGCCACCGGGCCGCGGCGGACGCCGGAGCGGACCGGTGAACCCCCGGGAGGACGGGCCCAAGCGCGTCGTGACCGGGCGGCTGGTCAAGGTGCTGACCCACCGGCGCACCGACCGCGGGATGCGGCTCCAGGAGTACGCGGCCCGTTGCGTGCTGCGCGGCCAGGTCCACGAACTCGTCACCACCGACCAGTGGGACCCGGCCCCGGGCGCCAGGATCGACCGGGTCGGCTTCCTCGGCTTCGCCGAGCTGGAGTGCGGCGGTGTGCTCGACCGCGGCGACACCCTGGTGATCGGCGGGTGCGACGTCGGCACCGTCCTCGGCTTCGACGGCTGCCACCTGCCGAACCACCTCAACATCCTCGTCCATACCGCCAGGCCGCTCACCGGCCCCGACCTGGGGCTGCGGCCCGAGGCACCGGTCGCGTTCCACCAGGGCCCGCCCCTCGCGGCCGACGCCCACGCGGCGGCGGGCCGTACCGCGCTCCCGGCCCACCCCTGACCCCGGTGGCGGGTGCGCGGTGGCCCCGGCCCGGACCTCGCCGGACCGGGGCCTGCCGCGCCGGTGCGCCGCCCGTGGATCAGCCCAGCAGCTCGGCGTCAAGACGGCCGAAGTGGAACTCACGCATGACGCGCAGCAGTTCCTCCTCCGACAGATGGCCGTTGCCGTCCGCGTCGACCTTGCCGAACAGCTCGCGCGCGTTGCTGGTCGGCAGCCCCACACCGACGAGCCACGCCCGGAACTCGTCGGCGTCCATCTTGCCGTCGTGGTCCTGGTCGCAGATCCCGATGAGGGCCTTCACCAGCGGGGACAGGGCGCGGTTGAAACCGGCCTCGCCGTCGCTGAACAGCAGCTTGCCGGTGACGTCGAGGAACTGCTCCCTGCTGAGGCCCTGCCCGGCCTGGACACCGGCCCGCCCCGCGAGGTGCTCGTAGAGGCCCACGAAGGCGGCCGTGAGGGCTTCGGCCTGTGGCGTGCCGCTGCGGCCGATGTTCTGGGCGATCCTGGCGGCCTCCTCCTGGAAGTCGCGGGCCTCAAGAATGCCGTTGCCGTCGATGTCCCACTTCTCGAAGCGCTTTTCGAGGCGGGCGGTGGCGGTTGCGTTGCTCATGGAGTCTCCTTGGGTGTCGAGTGGCGGGCGTCGGACATCGCCGACGGCCCGCCGCGGTCCGTGCGACGCCGAGGGGCGCGCACGGAGTCTGTGGGGCCGCGGGGCTCCGCAGGGCGCACGGCCCTGGGGAGGCGGCTGCCGCGGACGGGACCCGGGCGGGAGCGCCGGGGGAGGGTCAGAGGAGGGTGACGCGGCTGCCCGCGACCTTGCCCCGGGTGTCCAGCAGGGCGCACCGGGCGCGGGACAGCGCGTTCATGTCGTAGCAGGGGTGTTCCTGGAGGAGGATCGCCAGGTCGCTGGCGTCGAGGGCGGCCGGCAGGTCGGTGGCGCGCGGCAGCGGCCGCCCTCCCACGGTGAACGTGTCCACGTAGGGGTCGTGGTAGCCGACCTCGGCCCCGGCCGCGCACAGCGCCTCGGCCACGGGGCGGGCCGGGCTCTCGCGGACGTCGGCGACGCCCGGCTTGTAGGCGACCCCCAGCAGCAGCACGCGCGCGCCCCGTGGATCGCCCCTGACCTCGGTCAGCAGCCGCAGCGCCCGCCCCGCGACATGGCCGGGCATGCGGCCGAGGACCTCGTGGGCGGCGGCGAGCATGCGGAAGGGGAAGCCCTGGGACGCGGCGCGGGCCGCGAGGTAGCGGGGGTCGACGGGGATGCAGTGCCCGCCGACGCCGGGGCCCGGTGTGAAGGGCGCGAAGCCGAAGGGTTTCGTCGCCGCGCAGTGCAGTACGTCCCAGGTGTCGATGCCGCTCTCGTGGCAGAACAGCGCGACCTCGTTGACCAGCGCGATGTTGACGTACCTGTAGGTGTTCTCCAGCAGCTTCGCCATCTCGGCCTCCTGGGTGCCGCGCGCGATGACGAGGTCGTCCACGAACTGCCGGTAGAAGGCGGTGGCGTATTTGGCGCACAGTTCGGTGCAACCGCTCACGATCTTGGGGGTGTTGCCGACGTTCCACACCGGGTTGCCCGGGTCGATGCGCTGCGGGGAGTAGGCGAGGTGGAAGTCGTCGCCGGCCCGCAGTCCGCTGCCGCTCTCCAGCAGGGGCCGCACCACGTCCTGTGTGGTGCCCGGGTAGCTGGTGGACTCCAGGACGACCAGCATGCCGACGCGCAGCCGGGAGGCCACCGCGCGGGTGGCCGCCTCGACCGAGGAGAGGTCAGGCGTGCCGTCGGGGGCCAGTCCCGTCGGCACGCAGATCACCACGGTCTGCGCGGTCGAGATCACCGCCGGGTCGGTGGTGGCGGTGAACCCGGCCCCGAGCATGGCCGCCACGTCCTGGTCCGCCACGCCCCCGACGGGGGAGCGGCCGCCCCTCACCCCGGCCACCACCTGTTCCGATACGTCGAGCCCCACGGTACGCAGACCGGCCTGCGAGGCCCGGTGCGCGAGGGGGAGTCCGACGTGGCCGAGGCCCATGACGACAAGATCGACGAACATCAGCGCGACGTGCTCCAAAGCGGCGGGACGGCAGGACCGTGGGACGGCGGGAAGAGGGAGGGAGAGGGGGAACGCCGGCCGGCTCAGGCGGAGAAGCTGCCGCTGCCCGGAGCCACGTGCGAGCCGTAGCCGGGCGGGACGACGAGTCCTGGTGTGACGCAGAAGGGGTCCGCGTACACCGTGACGGGGCGGTCCGTGTTGTTGACGAGGACATGGGCGTCGGCGGGCAGTTTCCGGCAGCCGTGCGGGTCCTGGAAGACCGTCACGGGCGACAGTTCCGTCCGGAACACGTCGACCTTTCCCGCGTCCGCGGCTGACGCGCCGCCACAGGTCATGAAGGCGATGGCAGATGCGGCTGCCGCCGCCAGAACGATGGTCCGACGCACGGTAAATCCCTTCGATGATTGGCTGACGGGAGAATTCTCGGTCCTGCCGTCGCGGGCCAACCCGATTACCCCCGCCCTTCATTCGATGCGGTGGCACGGAAGATCGTCCTTGACGCACAGTTCGACGGGCGCGAGGCATGGACTGAACGCTTTTTCCGGTGACCCGCCTGCGGGAAAGGCCAGTTGCCGAAAGGGAGCGCGGCGGCGGGCGCGCGGCCCGGTCCGTCGGGTGGCGTCGCCGGGGGTCCGCAACCCCCCCGGCGACGCGGTCGGCGGTGGTGCTCAGCTCAGCCGTGTGTCGGCGTAGCAGGCCATCGCGTCGCGCTGGTAGACGGCCAGCCCTTCGGCGATCTCGTCGAAGTTCGCACGGAAGCGCGGATCGTCGACGTAGGTCTGCCCAAGTCCCTTGTACGCGGCGGCGCACGGGGTCCAGAACCGGCACACGGCCCGGTACTGGGCGTCCGCCTCGGCCTGCACCGCGGGATCGGCGACGGGTGTGCCGGCCACCATGAACTCCGCCATGCGGATCATCCCGGCCGTCACCTCACGCTGCCACTGCGCCACGGTGTCGGCGCCCATCCCGGCGACGGCCCGCCGGGACTGCTCCCACTGCTCGGGCCACCGCTGCCGCGCCTCCGCGTCGTGGCGGCCCGGCTCGAACCCCTCGAACAGGTTCTCCGGCCTGTTGATCTGCGCCATGTCGCTGCTGTCCCTGCCTTCCTCCAGTGCGGCGATGGTGCGGCCGACCGTGCGGGCGAGCGTCTCCAGCCGGTCGCGCTCCGCGAGGAGCCGTCGGTGGTGCTCGCGGAGCGCGGCGAGCCGGTCCACCTGGCTGTCGAGGACCGCCTGGATCTCGCGCAGCCCAAGGCCCAACTCCCGCATCAGCAGGATCTGCTGGAGCCGCAGCAGCTCGGCCTCCCCGTAGTGGCGGTGGCCGTTGCCCGCGGTCCACGCCGGTGGCAGCAGGCCGATCTCGTCGTAGTGCCGCAGTGTCCTGGACGTCACTCCCGACATCCGGGCCACCTGCGCGATCGACCAGGCCATGGCGCCGCCTCCCGTCGCCGGGCCGGTCCCTCCGGCCCCACCGAAGACGGTAGGAGTTGACGCAGCGGAAACCGCAACCCGTCAGCGGGGGCCGGTGGGTGTGCCGTCCCGTCGCGGGGCCGCCTCCGCCGGTGCCCTGCCCGGCTCCCCGCCGCCCCCGGCGGGACCCGGCCTCGTCAACTCTGCTTCTGGTAGCAGAGCGTGTAGGTGCGTGCGCCCGCGACGCCGGAGGCGAAGCCGATGTGGAGCCGGGGCGGGGAGGCGCCCAGTTGGATCGCCAGGCCCTCGGGCTCCCGGTAGTCCAGCGTGGCGGCGGCCTCGGTGCGGTTGCGCTGCACCACCCGGGTGGTCGGCAGGTGGATGGCGGACAGATAGGTGTCGCCGCGCTTCGAGGGCGGGTTGGTGCCGCTCTCGTCCGTGTAGTGGGTGCCGGTCATCTGGTAGACGTAGTCGCCGAGCAGCGCGAGTCCCTGCGGGGTCTCGGTGTCGGCCATCCCGATCCGCGGGAGGTCGTAGAGCCCCCTGGTGTCGCCCCACTTGGCGCGGTCCAGGTCCAACACCCGGTAGCGGTAGTCGTTCTCGCCGAGCAGGTACTGCACCAGCAGCCGGCGGTGGCGCATGTCGACGGCCGGCCGGTTGCTCGTCGAGCCGCCGACGACGTACAGCTTGTGCACCCCGGGGCCGTGGCTGTCCAGGACCCGCCCGTCGGCGTAGCGGAAGCGGGCGACGGCCGTGCCGTACCCGGTCTCCGGGTTGGCGTCCGCCTCGGTCCAGATGTACGAGGTCCTGCCGCGGGGTTCGACACCCATCGAGGCGCCGTGGCCGAAACCGCGGAGGTACATGTGGCCCAGCCGGCTGCCGGTGCGGCTCAGCCTCGTCAGACACAGGTCGCCGCGTGCGCTGCGGTCGGCACCCGACACCGGCGCCTGTTCGTCGGGCAGTTGGATGCCGCCCTCCATGAGCTGGATCGCGAACAGGCGGCCGTTGGCGTCGTCGAACGCGAACGACTGCATGATCGTCTCGTTGTGGAGCGGCTTCTCCCTGAGGTAGGACACGGCGGGTACGGAGAGGTCGAACCTGTCGTCGGCGCGGGACGCGGCCACGGCGGCCGGGGCGCCCGCCCCGACGGTGGCCGCGGCGGCGGCCGTGGTCGCGAACCCGGCGGCGCCGGCGCGCAACAGTGCCCTGCGGTCGATCATGTCCAGGACTCCCTGCTCATGCGGACGTTGCCCTGGACTGGTCGGAGGGTACGTCAGGGCCTGCCCCAGTACATGCCCTACGCATATACGCCTCAGCCGTACTGTCCGGCATTTGGCACTTAAGAGGTACGTGTGAACGGTGTTGCGATTTCCGGGGTGCCGCCGACGGCGTGGGTGAGCAGGCGCAGGAGGCCGGGACGGCCGCGTCGGGGGACGGTCAGGAGGGGGTGGCCGCGCACGTGCCAGGTGGCCAGCAGGGCGTTGGCGGCCTGGAAGCCGCTGGTGGCGGCGCGTTCCATGAGGGCGACGGGCGCGTCGGTGCGCACGAGGTCACCGGCGAGGACGAGCCGGGGGTGTGCGGTGGTGACGGTGGGGCGGTCGCGGTAGCTGCCGGGGGTGAACAGGGGGCAGTCGGACCGCCATTCGTGCCGCTCGTCGACGACGGCCGCCTCCGCCGTCTCCGGGTAGACGCGCGCCAGCTCCGACCGCAGGCGTCCCCGCAGCGCGGCGGGGTCGCCGGTGGCGGCGGCGTACGCGTGGAGTTCGACGACGCTGCCGCCGGTACGGGAGGCCCAGCGGGCGGCCTGGCCCTCGAACCGTTCGAGGACGCTGACGTTGTCCAGGGGCCCGTACCCGCTGGTGCCGAGGAACGCGGGCCTGCCGGTTCTCACGGGGCGGTCGAGCCAGTAGCGGGAGACGAGGAACGGCGGGGCCTGCCGCAGGCCGTCGACGCGGCGCTGCCAGCCGGTGCCGTCGAGGCGGCGCGAGCGGACGTCCAGGGCCTTCAGACCGCCGGTGTCGAGGGCGAGGACGACCGCGTCGTAGTGCCGGGCGCGGGGTGTGCCCGGTGTGCCGGAGGGCGCGGTGGTGAGGGTGAAGCCGCCCGTGCGGTCCTCGGTGAGGCGGTGGGCGGTGGTGCCGGTGCGGATGTCCACGCCCCGCCGTGCGAGGCGGGCGGCCAGCGGGTCCCACAGGGCGGTGGGGAAGGGGTCGGCCGCGGTGTCGAAGAGAAGCCCCTCGGCGGAGCCGAGGAAGTAGATGTGGAACATCAACGCCAGCTCGGCGGCGGACAGTTGGCGCGGGTCGGCGAAGAAGCTGCGGGAGAATACCTCGAACGCCAGGTGTCTGGCGGCGGCGGGGAAGCGGATGGCGGTGAGGAAGTCGGCGGCGCTGAGGTGGTCGAGCCTGTCGTACACACCGGTGGCGTGCACGTCGAGCAGCGGCAGCGCCGCCCGCGGGCGCATCCTGGCCAGGCCGCCCGCGGTGAAGGTGGGGCTCGTCGCGGTGAAGGCGAGCACGTTCCAGGGCGGGGTGCGCGGCATACGGGCGAAGCTGTCGCGGGGGCCGTCGGCGTGCTGGAGCGGGTAGTCCTCGACCGGGGTGAGCATCGCCAGCGTGGGGTCGACACGCCGCAGCAGGTTGCGCAGGTTGTAGTACTGGCGGAAGAAGGCGTGGAAGCCGCGGCTCATGGTCTGGGTGGTGCCGTCGGCCAGCCGCACGGGCCAGCCGGCCACCCGCCCGCCGAGGGCGTCCGCCCGCTCGACGAGATCCACGCGCACCCCGCGTTCCGCGAGTGCGGTGGCGGCGGCCAGGCCCGCGATCCCGCCGCCGACGACCGCGGCACACACCCGCCCGTCCGTGCGGGGGGCGCCGGGCGGGGCGGGCCGGTACGCGGCCCACGGGTCGCGGGCCAGCCGGTGCCGGGTGCGGTGGGGCGGGAGTCTCACGGAACGCTCTTCTCCGACGGGCCGGTGCGGGCCCCCGCGGGCGCGAGGGGGGTGGATCGGCGGGGCAGCAGGGGCAGTTCGAGCAGGGAGAGGGCCATGGCCCCGGCGGGGCAGCGCAGACCGAGGGCGATGTCCTCCGCGGGGGTGGAGGCGCCGTCGAGGAAGCGCAGCACCCTCGGCAGGGGGTTGTGTGCGAAGAGGCCGGTGAAGAACGCGGGGCCGTCGATACGGCCGCGGTCGAGGGCGCGCAGCCAGGCGGCGTCCATGGCCAGATGGCGGCGCTTGTGCGGCCGTGGCGGCACCGGCCGGTGGCCGCGGCGCCAGGCGTCGGCGATGGCGGCGCTCTGCCGCTGGACGGTGGCGAAGGTGTAGCCGGTGGCGGGGCGGGTGGCGCCGCCCGCGGTGCCGATGGCGAAGACCGACGCCCCCTGGCCGCGGGAGAGTTGGGCGTCGGTCATCGGGATGGCGCCCTGTTCGGCGGCGGTGACGGTGAAGGCCCCCAGCGGCCGGATGTGGCGGGTGTAGTGGTCGAGTGCGCGCTCGTGGGCGGCCCGGTCGGACGGCCGCGGGGAGAACTCGGTGTACTCGACCAGGGCGCGGCGCTTGGAGAACGGCAGCACATAGGCGAAGGACAGGCCCCGCGCGGGCTGCGGGGTGCGGAAGTCCATCAACTCGGCCACCCCGGGCTCGAACCGGTCGGCGGCGGTCTCGACGAACCAGCCGCGGAAGTGCTGGAAGAGCGTGGTGCGGGCGGGCGGCAGGCGGCGGGGCGGGCGGGAGTCGAACACCCAGCGGCCCTCCACGGCGAACGCCGCGCCGTGCGCGTCGACACCGGTGACCCGCCCGCCGCAAGGGAGTTCGGCGACCCGGGTCACGGTGCCGGTGAGCCGCCGCACATGGGCAGCGGACGCCAACTCCCTTGCCACCGCTGGAAGATAGTCGGCGGAGCGGATCATCCTGTACGGGTAAGGGGTGGTGCCGGTGAGGGTACGCCCGCCCGGGTCCCGTACGCACAGCCGCTCCCAGGACGCGGAGACGAACGCGTCGAGGTCGCCTGCCGCACGCTCCCAGAAGCACCAGGTGCGCGGCGGGGAGGTGGCCGCGCCCGGGGGCGGCTCCACGACGACGATCGACGGCACCCGCCCGCCGGGGCCCCGCGTGGCGGCCAGCCGCCTTGCCAGCGAGAGGCCCGCGGCGCCCGCGCCGACCACCACCACGTCCGCGTCCCCCACCGCGTCCCCCCTCCCGTTGCGACGGCGCATGTGTGTGTCAGCTCCCCGGGAAGCGGCCGTGGCTGCGCAGGTGCCAACGGCGTTCCGCGTAGGCCATGTCGTCGCGCCACAGCCGTGCCGCGACCCGGCCCATCAGCGGGCGCAGCAGCGGGGCGGCCGCCCGCGCGGCGGCGAAGCCGGTCCGCCGGGAGGTGGCGATGACGGCCTCGGTGACGGCGGTACGCGGCCCGGCCTCGTCGGGCGCGGTGAGCGGGGTGGCATGGGTCTCCACCACGGAGCCCGTGCCCTCGCCCGCCACGACGCGCATCACCACGGTGCGCGGCCCCGGCGCCGTGAACTCCGCGAGGACGGGCACCGCGGCGCGGCGTCCGAGACGGTAGGCCACCTCGACGAGGAAGCGGTCCCCGTCGGCCGGGTCGGGCTCCTCAAGCACGGTCAGATGGGAGAAGGCGTACGGATGGAACCAGCCGCCGTGCCAGGGGTCGAGGCGGTTGGCGACGACGTCCTCGGGCTCGCAGTCGCCCTCCAGCGCGGTGACGGCCTCGACCGCTGCCGAGAGAACCGGCCGCGCGGGCACGTAGGGCAGCGGCGAACCAGGCTCCGTGCCCTGCCCGTCGAGGCGCACCCACACCAGGACGCCGTCGTCGTGCACCGGCAGCGGCGACCAGCCGGGACCGCCGTCCGCGGTCAGCCGCATGCCGTGCCAGTGGCACACCAACTCGCCCGCCACCACGGGGGACAGGCACAAAGGCGCCCCCAAGTGCGGGCAGGCGCCAGGACCTGCCGCCACCCGCCCCTCGGGGGTGCGCCAGGCGACGATCTCCTCACCGGCGACGGTGCGCCCCCACGAGCGCCCCGGCGGCAGCGCGCGGCTCGCGCCGAGCACGTACCAGTTCCCGGTCGGCCGCTCGCGGGCCCGCTTCAGCGCGGAGGCGATCAGATGCGGTGCGGCCGCCCGCCAGGTGCTCCGCTGCCGGCTCCAGACCGGGGACCTGAGCAGGCGCAGGGGGACGCGCGATGCGGCGGGCGGCCTCACGAGGGGGCTCCCCGCTGCGGCCCGCGGGAGTCGGCGCGGCCGATCCGGCGCCGGGTGCGGTGCGCGGTGCTGCGTGCCAGGCCCGTCAGGGCGAGGGCGGCCTTGTGGCGGCGCGGTACCACGGCGCGATGGCCGATGACGGCGCAGTCGGCTGCCTCGATACGCCGCAGGATGGCGCTGTAGAGGATGAACGCGGTGTGGACGCAGGGCCGTGACGCCGGGTCGAGGAGTTGGATGCCGGGGGCGGCGTGCCGGTAGACACCCCGGGTGAGGCCGATCATTTCCCGCAGGGCGGCGCGTACCCGCGCGTCCGTGTGTCCGGTGCGGCGGCACCAGGTCAGCAGCCCGCGGTCGACGCCGTGGGCGTGGAGCAGGTCGGCGGGCAGGTAGATACGGCCGCGGTCGAGGTCTTCGCCGATGTCGCGCAGGAAGTTGGTGAGCTGGAACGCCACACCGAGCGAGGCGGCGTGCGGCGCGGCCTCCTCGTGGGGCACGACGGTGCCCAGGACCGGCAGCAGTTCGAGCCCGATCACGGCGGCCGAGCCGTGCATGTACCGGGCCAGGTCGTCCCAGGTGGGGTAGTCGGTGGTGCGCAGGTCCATGCGCATGGAGCGCAGGAACGCGGTGAAGTGGGCGGTGTCGATACGGTGGCGTGTCACCGTGTCGGCCAGCGCCGCAAGCACCGGGTGCCCGCTGCGGCCGGTCCTGAGGGCGTCCCGCACGAGCGCGTCGAGCGCGTCGAGGTCGCGGGTGCGCTGCGGGACGTCCCTGCCGCCGCCGAGGTCGTCGACGATGTCGTCGGCGTAGCGGGCGAACCCGTACAGCGCGTGCACGGCGGGCCGTTGGGCGGGCCCGAGCAGCCGGGTGGCGAGGAAGTACGTGGCGCCGCCCCGGGCGTTGATGAGGCGGCAGCGCGTGTAGGCGGTCCGCAGCCTCTCGTCGTGGACGCCTGCCGCGTCGAGTTCGCGGGCGGTCATGGGCTGCCCTCCCTGCCGGAGACGTCCACGGGGACACCCGGCCGTCCCCGCGGGTGCTCGGGCGCCGCCGGGCGCGACGGCCGTGCGGGGCGGCGGTGGTGTGCGGTGATGCGGGCGGCGGCGAGCTTCCCTGACACGATCACCGTGGGCACACCGACACCTGGAGTGGTGCCGCAGCCGGCCAGCACGACGTTCTCCCATCCGGAGGGCAGGTTGCGCGGCCGGAACGGGCCGGTCTGGGCGAAGGTGTGTGCCACGGAGAAGGGGGTGCCCGCGGCCAGGCCCTGCCGCGCCCAGTCGGCGGGCGTGACCAGCTTCTCCACGTCGAGTCCTGCGGCGAAGCCCGGCATGCCGCGCCGTTCGAGGGTGGCGGCGAGCCCGTCGCGGTAGCGGACGGCGATCCGGTCCCAGTCCTGGCGCCCGCGGCGCAGGTTGGGGCACGGCGCCAGCAGGTAGTGCAGATGCCGGCCCTCGGGCGCGAGCGACGGATCGGTGGCGGTCGGGCGTGTGATGAGGAGCGAGGGGTCGCTCATCAGCTCGCCCGTGCGCGTCAACTGACGGAACGTCCGATCCCACGCGCGGCCGAACGACAGCGTGTGGTGGGCGAGTTGCGGCCAGGTACGGGCGCCGCCGGTGTGCAGCAGCACGGCCGAGGGCGCGTACCGCAGCGGGAGCGGCCGCCGGGGTGCCGCGCCGAGCAGCCGGTGCGCGGCGGGCAGGTCGCAGGTGAGCACGACGGCGTCGCAGGGGATGCGCTCGCCCCGGGCGGTGCGCACCGCCACCGCGCGGCCGCCCGCGCGTTCCAGCGCCGTGACACCGCTGCCGAGGACGAGCCGGGCCCCGGCCCCCGCCGCCGCCCGCGCCATGGCGCGGGGCAGCGCGTGCATCCCGCCCCGGGGGAACCACACACCGGCCACGGTGTCCATGTAGGCGATGACCGCGTAGGCGGCCAGCGCCCTGGTCGGCGCCACCCCGGCGTACAGCGCCTGGAAGGTGAACAGGCGCCGCAGCCGCTCGTCCCGGAGGTGGCGTGCCACCCTGCCGTGCCAGGAGCCGAAGCCGCCGAGCGCGGCCAGCCGCGCCAGATCCCCGGTCAGCAGCCCGAGCGGGGAGTCGAAGTTGGCGTCGATGAACGTGCGCATCTGGACCCGGTACAGCCGTTCGAGCCAGCCGCGCAGCCGCCGGTACCCTGCCGCCTCGCGGGCGTCGGCCACCCGCTCGATCTCGGCCTCCATGGCGGCGGGGTCGGTGTGCACCTCGATGCGGCTGCCGTCCGCGAACCACGCCCGGTAGGCCGGGTCGAGGCGTACCAGGTCGAGGTGGTCGCCCATCCGGGCGCCCACGCTCCCCAGGGCCTCCTCGACGAGGTCGGGCATGGTGAGCACGGTGGGCCCGGTGTCGATGCGGTAGCCACCCGCCAGCTCCAAGCCCGCCCTGCCGCCCGGCACCCGCTCCCGTTCCACCACCGTCACCGACCGCCCGGCGCCCAGCAGATGGAGCGCGGCCGACAGCCCGGAGAGCCCCGCTCCCACCACCACGACATGGTCGCTGCGGCCCGGCACCGTCCTCATTCCGGTACCTCCCGCCCGGCAGGCGCACCCGGCGGCGGGCGCAGGGGCGCAGCCGGGTCGAGGGCGAGGGCGCCGCCGATCAGGGCGGTGAGGTCGTCGGCCGCCGCGCCGTCCATGCCCGAGTCCGCCACCGCCCGCGCGGCCTTCCCCGCCAGCTCCCCGATCAGATCCTCGACGTGCCCACGGGCACCCGCCTCCCCGAGCGCGTCCCGTACCCGCCGCAGGCCCTCGTCCGTCAGCGCCCGGTCGCCCTGCGCGCCGGCCAGCACCTCCTCCGCCGTCCGGTGGCCGCCCAGGCGCGCCCTGTCGAGGCCCACCGTCATGAGGTAGGTCGGCTTGCCCTGCCTGACGTCCTCTCCCACGGGCTTGCCGAGGCGGGCGGGCGAGCCGAACACGTCGAGGAGGTCGTCGCGGAGCTGGAACGCAAGACCCGCGCACCGCCCGGCACGCTCAAGGCCCTTCCGCACCCGCGAGCACGACCCGCCGAGCGCCGCGCCGAGGGTGAGGGGGCGCTGCACCGTATAGAGACCGGCCTTCAGATGGGCGACGCGCAGCGCCTCACGGGGCGAGCAGCCGCCGGTGGCCTGCGCGCGCAGCTCCAGGTACTGCCCGGCCACCATCTCGGTGCGCATCGCCTGCCACAGGGGCCGCGCGCGGCCCCTGGCGTCGGGCGGCAGCTCCGCCTCCTCCCACAGGTCCTCGGCCCACGCCAGCGCCAGGTCACCGACGAGCAGGGCGGCGGACGAGCCGAGCGACGCGGCGGTGTCGCCGCCCGGCCAGTCGCGGTACAGGTCGCGGAAGGCGATGTGCACGGCGGGCCTGCCGCGGCGGGACGGCGACGCGTCCATCAGGTCGTCGTGGACGAGCGCGCAGCCCTGGAGCAGTTCCAGCGCCCCGCCGACCCGGAAGACGGCCGCCTCGTCGGCGCCGTGGCCGCCCGCAGCGCGCCAGCCGCACCACAGGAACGCGGGCCGCAGGCGCTTGCCTCCCCCGAGCACCAGCAGGGACAGCCGCTCCACGATCTCGTCGGCGAAGGCGGGGGCGAGGGCCTCGCCCGCCGCCCTGCGCTCCGAGAGAAAGCCGTCGAGTACCCGTTCGACCCTTTCCGGGACGCTCTGGAGGGCCGAGGACGACGGCACACCGGGGAAGGGGGCGCGGGACGCGGGTGTGCGGGTGGGCGCCTGTGCGGCCCCGGCCGGGACGTTCCGCCGCATCGCGCTCCCTTGCCCTGAGTGACGATCGTGCCCGATCCATCCAGGGGCGGTTCGGGACCGCTCGTGCGGCCCGATGCGACGACGGATATCCCGGCCGCGGCGGCGGTAAACCAGGACGGAGAGCGTCCACCCGCCTGCCGGAAGGGAGGCGGGCCAGGGGACGGCGGATGCTCAGTCGACGCAGAACTCGTTGCCCTCGATGTCCTGCATCGCGATGCAGGACTCGTTGAACCCGTCCGCGACCATCGTCTGCACATGGACCGCGCCGAGGGCGACGAGGCGTGCGCACTCGGCTTCGAGGGCCGCCAGGCGCTCGTCGCCGACGAGTCCTGTGCCGACCCGCACATCGAGGTGCACCCGGTTCTTGACGACCTTCCCCTCGGGGACGCGCTGGAAGAAGAGCCGCGGCCCGACTCCCGAGGGGTCGACGCAGGCGAACGCGGAGCCCTGGTCCTCGGGGGGCAGGGAGCGGTTGAACTCGTCCCACGAGGCGAACCCCGGTGGCGGCGGCGGTACGACGTACCCAAGCACCTCGCACCAGAAGCGCGCCACGCGCTCGGGCTCCGCGCAGTCGAAGGTGACCTGGAACTGCTTGATCGGTGACATCGCCGCACCATAACAACGCGCGGCCCGGGGGAGGGGCGGGAGGGTGTCGCCTCACTCGCCGACGGCCTCCCGCGCGGCAGCGGACGCCACCGCGGCCCCGGCACCCGTGGCCCCGCCCGGCGAGTGGTGGCGGCCGATCGGCAGCACGAGGGGCTTGCCGGAGACGGGGTCCTCGACGACACGGCTCTCCATGCCGTAGAGGGCCAGGACCGTCTCCTCGGTCATCACCTCCTCGGGGGTGCCTGCGGCGTGCAGCCGCCCGGACGCCAGGGCGACGAGCCGGTCCGCGTAGCGCGCGGCCAGGTTCAGGTCGTGCAGCACCATCACGATGGTGGTGCCCCGGTTCCGGTTGAGGTCGGTCAGCAGGTCGAGCACCTCGACCTGGTGGCTGACGTCGAGGAACGTGGTGGGCTCGTCGAGCAGCAGCAGATCGGTCCGCTGGGCGAGTGCCATCGCGATCCACACCCGCTGGCGCTGGCCGCCGGAGAGTTCGTCGACCGACCTGTCCACGAGGTCGGTGGTTCCGGTGGCTTCGAGCGCGGCGGCCACCGCGGCGTCGTCGCGCGCCGTCCAGCGGGAGAAGGCCCGCTGGTGGGGGTGGCGCCCGCGGCCCACCAGGTCGAGGACGGTGATGCCCTCCGGGGTGACCGGCGACTGCGGCAGCAGGCCCAGGGTGCGGGCGAGTTCCCTCGCGGGGGTGCGGTGGATCTCCCTGCCGTCCAGGGTGACCCGGCCGCCACGCGGCGCGAGCAGCCGCGACATCGAGCGCAGCAGCGTCGACTTGCCGCACGCGTTGGCGCCGACGATCACCGTGATACGCCCGGCCGCCAGCGTCAGGTCGAGGCCCTCGATGACGGTGCGGTCGCCGTATCCGAGCGTCAGGCTTTCGGTGGCGAGGGTGTGGGACGCGGTCACAGTGAGCCTCCGGCCCGGTTCGTGCGGACGATCAGATAGACGAGGTACGGCGCCCCCAGGACGCCGGTGACGACACCCACCGGATAGCGGGTGCCGAAGGCGTACTGCCCGGTGAAGTCGGCGGCGAGCACCAGCAGCGCGCCGACCAGGCCCGCCGGCACCAGCAGCGAGACCCCGGTCCCCACGAGGCGGGCGGCGATGGGCCCGGAGAGGAACGCGACGAAGGCGATCGGACCCGCGGCGGCCGTCGCGAACGCGACGAGGCCGACGGCCGCGACGAGCACCGTGATACGAGTGCGCTCCACGCGGACGCCGAGCGCGGACGCGGTGTCGTCGCCGAGGCCCAGGGCGCTGAGCGCGCGGGCCCGCCACAGCAGTACGGGGCCGAGCACGAGCAGCGCGAGCGCGGTGGGCGCGGTCTCCTCCCAGGTGGCGCCGTTGAGGCTGCCCGTGAGCCAGCGCATCGCCTCCTGGAGGTCCCACTCGCCCGCCTGCGACAGCACGTACGACGTGACGCTGTCGAGCAGCGCGGCCACCCCGATGCCGATCAGGATGATCCTGGTGCCGGCGACACCGTCGCGGAACGCCAGCGTGTACACGAGCAGCGCCACCCCGAGCGCGGCGGCGATCGCGAGGGCCGAGACGGCGGTCCCGCTCAGCGAGAGGGTCACGATGGCGACGGCGGCGGCCGCGCTCGCGCCGGTGCTGATGCCGATGACGTCGGGGCTCGCGAGCGGGTTGCGCAGCATCGTCTGGAAGGTGACACCGGCCATGCCGAAGCTGAACCCCGAGGTCAGCGCGAGTACCGCCCTCGGCAGCCGCAGCCTGCCCACCGTGAACGACGCCCCGGGCACCTGCTCGCCCACGATGACGCGCAGCACGTCACGCGCCGGATAGTAGGTGTGCCCCGCCATCAGCGTCGTCAGGAACGCTGCGACGACCAGGAGCAGCAGCACCAGCACGGTCAGCCGCCGCCGGTACGCGCGCCGTACCCGCGCACGGGTCACGGTCCGCAGCGCGGACGGGGCGGGGGCCGCGGGGGCGCTCACAGGGACCTGACCTTCTGACGGCGGACGATGTGGAGGAAGAACGGGGCGCCGACCAGCGCGGTCACGATGCCCACGTCGATCTCGGACGGCCGCGCCACGACCCGCCCCACCACGTCGGCCGCGGTCAGCAGGGCCCCGCCGCCGAGCGCGGAGAACGGCAGCAGCCAGCGGTGGTCCACCCCCACCAGCAGCCTGCACGCGTGCGGTACGACGAGGCCGACGAAGCCGATCGGGCCCGCGACGGCGGTGGAGGCGCCGCACAGCACGACCGCGCCGAGCGCGGCGGTGGCCCGCACCAGGGCCACCCGCTCCCCGAGCCCCGCGGCCAGTTCATCGCCCAGCGCGAGGGAGTTGAGGGAGCGGGCGGAGGCCAGACAGATCACCAGGCCGGCGCAGAGGAACGGCGCGACGCTGCCGAGCTGCCCGTAGGAGGCGCCGCCGACGCCGCCGATCTGCCACAGCCTGAAGGTGTCGGCGATGTCGTTGCGCGGCAGGACGACGGCGCTCACCAGTGACGCGATGGCGGCGGAGATCGCGGCACCGGCGAGCGCCAGCTTCAGCGGGGTGGCGCCGCCGCGCCCGAGCGAGCCGACGGCGTACACGAACCCCGCGGTCAGGCCCGCCCCGCCCAGCGCCACCCAGATGTACCCGGACGCGGAGGCGAGGCCGAAGTAGGTGATGGCGGTGACCACGGCGAGCGAGGCGCCCATGTTGACGCCGAGGATGCCGGGGTCCGCCAGCGGGTTGCGGGTCACACCCTGCATGACCGCGCCGGAGAGCCCCAGCGACGCGCCCACGGCGACGGCGAGCAGGGTGCGCGGGACGCGCTTGGCGACCGCCGCCTCGCCCAGGGTGTGGTCGGCACCGCCGAGCGCCGACCACACGTCGCTCCAGGCGACGTCGCGGGAGCCGAAGGCGAGGGAGGCGGCGGCGACCGCGACCAGCACCGCGGCGAGGACGAGCAGCCAGGCCATGCGCGCACGCGCCGGGCGCCGTGGCGGGGCGGCTTCCGGCGCGTGCGGGGCGGTGGTGACGGTCACGCGGCCTTGTCCGCGGCCTTGGCGAGCGCCGCCACGTAGTCGTCCAGGACGTACGGGATGGACAGCGGGGTCGGGTTGGCCGCGGTGGCCAGCGGGGCGCTGCCGGGCAGCAGGTAGATGGAGCCCCGCTTGACGGCGGCCAGCTTGGAGGTGAGGGGGTCGCTCCTGAGCGCCTTGAGCAGTTCGCCCTTGTCGTCCCCGTAGCCGGTGATGATGTCGACGTCGTTGAAGTCGTCGATGCGTTCCGCGCTCTTGGTGAGGACGAACTTCTCGGTCGACGCGGACGGTTGGGAGATGCTGTCGGGGATCTTCAGGCCGAGGTCGGTGAAGAACTGCGTACGGGTGTCATGGGTGGTGTAGAAGCCGACCTGGCTGACGTCCTTGGACGACACGTGTGTCAGGAACATCGCCGACTTTCCCTTCAACTGGGGATACTTGGCGACGGTCTTGGCGATTCGGGTCTCCAGGTCGCCGATGAGCCGGTCGCCCTTGTCGGCGAGCCCGATGGCCTTGCTGTTGACGCGGATGATGTCGCGCCAGGGGGTCGCCCAGGCGGCCTCCGGGTAGGCGACCACGGGGGCGATCTCGCTCAGGGTCTCGTAGTCCTGCTTGGTCAGGCCCGAGTACGCGGCGAGGATGACGTCGGGCCTGGTGTCGGCGACGGCCTCGAAGTCGATGCCGTCGGTCTCGTCGAAGAGGACGGGCGTCTTGGCGTGCAGTTCCTTCAGGCGTTTCTCGGTCCAGGGCAGTACGCCGTCCCCGTCGTCGTCGCCGAAGTTGGCCTTGGCCATGCCGACGGGGACGACGCCCAGGGCGAGCGGCACCTCCTCGTTGGCCCAGTTCACGGTGGCGACGCGCCGGGGTTTGGAGGGGATGGTGGTGGTACCGAGCGCGTGCTTGACCGTGACGGGGAACTGCTCGGACCCGCCGGCGCCGGCGGTACCGCTGTCGTCCTTGTCGCCGGACTGGCCGCCGCAGGCGGCGAGCCCGAACAGGAGGGCCGCCACGAGGGCGAGCACACGAAGACGTGGGGTTCTCATCGACCCGTGTTTCACTTTCGGTTCGGGGCGCCGGTGACTCACACGCCGGGACCGCGGGCCGGGGGCCGTGGGGTACGAAGCGTGGAGCGGGCACCACACTTGCGTTGGCAAGTTAGGTAAGGCTTACCTTCGCAGCTTATGCAGAGAGTGCCCGCGTATCAATCGAGCCTTTTTGACAGCGGGTGTAGCGATCGGGACACCCGGCCCTGCGGCACGGGGGTGCGGGGCCGGACCCTCAGTGGGTCCGGAAGGTGCCAGGGGTCAGCCCCGTCGTGCGCCGGAAGGCCGCCCCGAAGGCGCTCGCCGAGCGGTAGCCGACCGCGGGGGCCACCACGTCGACCTCCAGGCCGCGGGAGAGCAGCCGCACGGCGTGCTGGGCGCGGACCGAGGCGACCCAGCGGGCGAAACTGGTGCCGGTCTCGGCCCGGAACGCCCTGGTGAGGGTGCGCGCGCTGCATCCGAGCAGGGCGGCCCAGCCGGTCAGGGTGCGCTGGTCGGCGGGGTCGGCGCGCACCGCTTCCACGATCGGCCGCAACAGGCTTGAGGTGGGGAGCTGTACAAGCAGCGCCCGCGGCGAGGGCCGCAGGACGTCGAGCACCATCGCCTCGGTCACGGCCCGGGAGCCCGGCGGCAGACCGGGCTCCTCCAGGCGGTCGAGGAGCAGCCGCAGCAGCGGGGTGATCTCCACGGCCACCGGCACGTCGGGCAGCGCCGACGTGGTGCCGTGCCGGAAGAAGTGGGCGCGGTAGGTGGTGCCCGCCACCGCGGACGCCGAGTGCAACTGCCCCGCCGGCATCCACAGCCCGAGCGCCGGTGTGATGCACCACGCCCGCGGCCCCACCACCGCCATGGAAGCGCCCTCCTCGTTCCACAGCAGTTCGTGCCACGAGTGGGAGTGCTCGTTCCACACCGTGTCGGTCGCGACGACCTCCCCGTACCCCTTGATCACGAAAGGCACGTCCACCTCGCCCGCGGCGAGGACCGGAAGCTCCCTGGTCACCTGCATGGCCCCAGGCTAAGGGGCGGCCCACGGCAGGGCGCCCGAACGGCTCACCTCCGCATGCCGTGCGCGCGGTGCCTGGACAGACTGGCGGCATGCCTGAGTCACGTTCGGGAAGCTCCAAGGCCGCCACGAAGACCCGTTCCGGCAGGACCGGTTCCAAGAAGGACGGTTCCGGGGCGGCGAAGTCCTCCGCGGTCCGCGGGGACGGCCCGCAGGAGGCGGCACGGCGCGCCTGCCGCGGCCTCGGCGCGCTGATCCGCCATGACACGGAGGGTGTGTCCGCCGTGTGCAGGACCGAGGCGGGCTGGCGCGTCCACGTGGACGTCCTGGAGGTCGCACGCATCCCCGACACCACGAGCCTGCTCGCCACCTACGAGGTGGACCTCGACGACGAGGGCGAGTTGGTGCAGTACCGCAGGGTCAGGCGTTACCGGCGGGGCGCGAGCGATGACTGACCGCGCCCTCCCCTTCCCGGCGCGGCCGCTGCCGCCGCCCGCCAGAGAGAGTCGACCATGACGACCACCACGTACAACGAGGCCGCCGTCTGTGTGCCGCGCGCCGGAACCCTCTACGACGTCCTCGAACTGATCCTCGACCGCGGCATGGTCATCGACGTGTTCGTCCGGGTGTCCCTCGTCGGCATCGAGATCCTGAAGGTGGACGCGCGCATCGTGGTCGCCAGCGTCGACACCTATCTGCGGTTCGCCGAGGTCTGCAACCGGCTCGACCTCAACGAGGACGCGAGCAGCAGGACCGTGCCCGAGCTGTTCTTCGGCGCGTCGAGCGGCGCGGCGGGCAGGCTCGCCGGGCACGGCGCGAAGCGGACGGCGCGCTCGGTGGGTGGCAAGATCAAGGAGGCCGTCGGGATGGACGACGACGCCGCCGACGACGACAGTGCCGCCGACGACGCGGACACCGACGACGAGCGCGGCGAGCGCGAGCCCGCGCCGCGCCGCCGCGCGGCCCCCGCCTCCCGCGCCGCGGGACGGGGTGTCGGGGCACGGTCCCGGCGCACCCGGGAGCGCGACACATGAGCGGCCGGGTCTACGTCTACGGCGTCGTCCACGCGGGCCGCGAACTCCCGCCGCGCACCGGGGGAGTCGGCCGTCCCCCGCTCCCCGTACGGCTGCTGCCCGTCGGCGAACTGGCGGCCGTGGTCAGCGACGTCCCGCGCGATCTGCGCGCCAGGCGCCGCGATCTGACGGCCCATCAGGACCTGCTGCTGGCCCTGGGCTCGCGCGGCCCGGTGCTGCCGATGCGCTTCGGCATGGTCGCCGAGGACGAGGCGGCGGTACGGCACGCGGTCGGCGCCGCGGCGACGGCGCACCGCGCGGCGCTCGACCGCCTCGGGCGCCGGGTGGAGATGAACGTCAAGGCCGCCCCGGTGGAGTCCGGGGTGGCGGCGCTGATGCGTGAGGACGCCGACGTACGGCACCTGTTCGCGGCGGTGCGGCGCCGCCCTTCGTACGACGGCAACATCCGCCTCGGCCGGGCGGTGGCCGAGGGCCTGGACCGCAGGGCGGCCGAGGCGGCGCGGGAGGCGCTGCCCGCGCTCGCCGCCGAGGCGGTGGAGTCCACCCGGGGGCCCGAGGTGCCCGGCTGTGTGCTCAATGTGTCGTTCCTCGTCAGGGAGGGCCGGCTCGAACGCTTCCGCGCCACCGCCGACCGGCTCGCCGCCGCGCACCGGGACCGCGTCGAGCTGCGGCTGACGGGTCCGCTGCCCTGCTACAGCTTCACCGGCGACGCGGCACGGGAGGCGGGCGCCGCCGAGCCGGGCCGCACCGCCGTCGCCTCCGGGACCCCGGGGGCCTGACATGGGGCTCTTCACCGGCCTGTTGCTGCTGCCGCTCGCCCCGGTCCGCGGGGTGGGCTGGATCGGGGAGCGGCTGCTCGACGTGGCGGAACGCGAGACCTGCGACCCCGCGGTGCTGCGGACCAGGCTCGCGGCGCTCAACCACGCCTACGAGCAGGGGGAGATCTCCGAGGAGGACTTCGAACGGGAGGAAGAGCACCTGCTCGACCTGCTGGAGCGCGGAACGCCGACGGCCGCGGCAGCGTACACCGCGTACACCGCGTACACCGCGTCCACCACGGCCGACACGGCGCGCGGCGCCGACGAAGGACACGACGACCAGGAACAGCGAGTCCGAGGGGCAAGTGATGAAGGAAAGCTGTAAGACCGCCGTGCTCGTCGCAGTGGCGGGCGGATATCTGCTGGGCCGGACGAAGAAGGCCAAGCTCGCCCTGGTCCTCGGCTCGCTCCTGGCCGGCCGCAGGATCGGCCTCGACCCCCAGGAACTGCTCCGCAAGGGCGCGCAGAAGGTCGCGGAGACACCGCAGTTCGAGGAGCTGTCGGAACAGATCAGGGACGAACTCGTGACGGCCGCGCGCAGCGCCGTCAGGGCGGTCGCCGACCGCCGTATCGACACGTTCACCGACTCCCTCCGCCAGCGCTCGGCCCGGCTCAATGGCGAGAACGGCCGTAACGGCGAGGGCGGCGAGGACAGCGCGGACGACCAGAACGGTCGGGAGGACGCCGCCGACGAGTACGGCGCCGACGACGGGGGAGACGGGCACGGCGGTGGCGACACCGATGACGGCGACGGCGGCGACGGGGACGAGCCCCGCGACGCACACGCGGCGCGCAGGGAGAAGGGCGCCTCACGGCGGCCCTCGTCCGCGCACCGCGGGAACGGCAGGAAGAAGTCCCCGGGCGGCAAGAGCGGGAAGCCCGCCGAGCGCGCCGGACACAAGGGCGGCCGCCATGCCTGAGCGGAAGAAGGCGGCGGAGGCCGCGTCCCCCCTGGAGGACCTGCGCAGCGAGCTTCTTGAGTACCTGGGTTCGCTCGGCAGGCATGTCGTCGGCAAGGCCACCGACCGGCTCGGCAGCCTCGCCGACCCCGGCAAGCTGCTGCCGGGCGACGGCGGGAGCGGCGGTGGCGTGGGCGAGGCGCTGAAGCGCAGCGCCCAGGGCGAGAACCCGGTCGCGGCCTTCGCCAAGGGCAAGGCGAAGGACGCGCGCGACAAGGCGGTCGGCGCCGTGAAGGGAGCCGTCGGCATGGACAGCGGCGGCAAGGCGGGCGACCTCAAGGCGATCAACATCATCGAGCATGTCGACATCGGCAGGCCGCTGCGGTGGGTCTACGACCACTTCACGGAGTTCGAGGAGTTCGGCAGCTTCATGAACGGCGTCAGCAGCGTCAGCCGCGACGACGAGGACGAGACCAAGTCCACCTGGAAGGTCCGGGTCTGGCCCTCCACACGCAGCTACGACGCCACCGTTTACGAGCAGCTTCCCGACGAGCGGATCGCCTGGACCTCCGAGGGCTCCAAGGGCACCACGAACGGCGTCGTCAGCTTCCACTACCTCGACGAGTGCCTGACGCGCGTGACGGTGGTGGTCGAGTACTACCCGTCCGGCTTCGTCGAGAAGACCGGCAACATCTGGCGCGCCCAGGGACGGCGCCTGCGCCTGGACCTGAAGCACTTCCAGCGCTACGTCACCCTCCAGGAGGACGAGGTGGACGGCTGGCGCGGCGAGATCCGCGACGGCGAGGTGGTACGCGGCCACGACGAGGCGGTCGAGGAGGAGCGGGCGCGCGAGGAGGAACGCGAGGACGGGGAGGGCGGGTACGAGGACGAGCGCGGCGACGACCCGGACGGCGAGGACGACCGAGGCGACCGGGACGACGGCGAGGGCGAAGAAGAGGACGGAGAGGACGGAGAGGACGAGGACGCGCAGGACGAGGACGGGGCGGAAGCCGGGGCGGAGCGCTCCGGAGGCGCGGTCCGTGGCCCGAAGAGGGGACGGCGGTGAGCGACCACCTCGCCGAGCGTCCCCTCGGCCACGCCCCCTCCACCCCCTCGGGGCCCGCGAACCTCGCCGACATCCTCGAACGGGTGCTGGACAAGGGCATCGTCATCGCGGGGGACATCAAGATCGACCTGCTGGACATCGAGCTGCTGACCATCAGGCTCCGGCTGTTCGTCTCCTCCGTGGAGACCGCGAAGAGGGCCGGGATCGACTGGTGGGAGACCGACCCCGCGCTGTCCACCCGCGCCCACCGGGAGGCCGTCGACGAGGAGAACCAGCGGCTGCGTCGACGCCTGGCCGAGCTTGAGGCGGCCGGGGACGGCGGCGCGGACGGCGACCGGGGCATGCCGGGGCCCTGGCGCCATGTGAAGGAGGCGCACCCCCGATGACCAGGACCCTGCCGCGGCACACACCGGCGCCCGGCACCGACGCGCCCACCGCCACCTATGTGTTCGCCGTCTGCCGCGGCTGCGACCCCGCCGCCCTCGCCGCCACCGCGGGCCAGCCCGGGGGAGGGCACCTGCGGCTGCTCCCGTTCGGGGGCCTCGCGGCGGTCGTCCAGGACGTTCCCGCGGACGGCTTCGGGGAGCGGGCGCTACCGGAGCGGCTGGCCGACCCCGCCCGACTCGAAGAGTGCGCCCGCGCCCACCACGCCGTCGTCACGGCGGCGGCCGCGGTCGCTCCCACGCTGCCGCTGCCGCTCGCCACGCTCTACCTGGGCGACGCGCGCGCCGCGGCGGCGCTCGGCGGCGAGGAGGACCGCTTCCGCGGCGCGCTTGAGCGCATCGCCGACCGCGTCGAGTGGGGCGTCAAGCTCCACGCCCTCCGCACCCCGGGACCCGTACCCGCGACGGCCCCGGCCGCCGGCCGGGAGGCGCGTCCCGGCCACGCCTACCTGGAGCGGCTGCGCGGGGCGCGCCAGGAGCGCGAGCGGCGGCAGGAGGCCGGGGTGCGCGCCGCCGAGACGGTGGACCGCGCGCTGCGCGCCGTCGCGGTCGCCTGCCGCAGGCTGCGCACCCATGACACGTCGCGGCACCCGGAGCTGGGCGCCCAGTTGCTCAACGCGGCCTATCTGGTGCCGAGGGAGCGCCAGGAGGAACTGGCCGCGCTGGTGGAGCGGCTGCGCGGGAGCGACGCGTGCCGGGGGGTGGAGATGCGGGTCACGGGGCCGTGGGTGCCGTACTCGTTCGTGGAGGAGGAGGCGCCCGATGCCGGTCGGTGAGCACGTCGGCGACACCGTCGCCTGGGAGGGCGGGGAGAGCGGCGCACCGCTCGGGGTGCCGCTCGTCGACCTGCTGGACCGGGTGCTCGCGGCCGGGGTGGTCGTCAGCGGCGACCTGGTCATCGCCGTCGCCGAGGTGCCGCTCGTACGGCTCTCGCTCAACGCCCTGCTGTCCTCCGTCAACGAACGGGTCCCTGCCCCCTGGGCGGACGGCGGCCCGCTGTGAGCGGCGAGCCCGTGCCCCGGCCCGCCCCCGAGGGCAGGCTCGACCTCGACGCCGACCACGTCGGCCGCGACCTGGTCGGCCTGGTGCTGACGGTGGTGGAGCTGCTGCGCCAGCTCATGGAGCGCCAGGCGCTGCGCCGCTGCGAGCAGGACGACCTCGACGACACCCAGGTGGAGCAGATCGGTACGACGCTGATGCGGCTCGACGCGTGCATGGACGAGCTGTGCGAGCGGCACGGCCTCACCCGCGACGACCTCAACCTCGACCTCGGCCCCCTGGGCACCCTCCTCGGCCGCTGAGCCCCGCCCCCCCCGTACTCGCCGGGCGGCGCCGCGGCGGTGGGCTGCGTACCGTGGAGCGCATGGGTGCTGCCACACGCGGGGTCCTTGCGGGCCGGGTCGCCGTCGTCACCGGCGCGGCGCGGGGAATCGGCGCGGCCGTCGCGGCCGAGCTGTCCCGGCGCGGTGCGACCGTGGCGCTGGTCGGGCACGGGCCCGACGCGCTCGCCGCGCGGGCCGCGGCGCTGCCGGGCCCGGCGGCCTGGTGGGAGGCCGACATCACCGACGACGCCGCGATGGCACGCACCGCGGACGCGGTACGCGACCGGCTCGGGCCGGTGGCGGTCGTCGTCGCCAACGCGGGCGTCGCCGAGGGCGGCCCCTTCGAGGAGTCCGCCCCCGCCCTCTGGCGCCGGGTCGTCGAGGTGAATCTCGTGGGCAGCGCGGTCACCGCCCGCGCCTTCCTGCCCGACCTCCTCGCCACGCGCGGCTACTTCCTGCAGATCGCCTCGCTCGCCTCCATCGGCGCGGCGCCGCTGATGAGCGCCTACTGCGCCTCGAAGGCGGGCGTGGAGTCCTTCGCGCACGCGTTGCAGGCGGAAATGGCGCCCCGGGGGACCGCCGTCGGCATCGCGTACCTCAACTGGATCGAGACGGACATGATCCGCGATCTGGACCGGCACGCCGTCCTGCGCGAACTGCGCGGCCACATGCCGCGCCCGGCCCGCGGGGTGTACTCGGCGCCGTGGGTGGCGGCACGCCTGGCCACCGCGGTGGAGCGGCGCTCCCGCGCGATCTATGTGCCCCGCTGGCTGCGCGCCGCCCAGGCCGCCAGGGCCGCCCTGCCCCCGCTGGTCACCCGGCTCTCCGCGCGCGAACTGCCCCGCCTCGCCCGCCGCACCCGCTTCGAGCCGACCGGCCTGCTCGGCACGGGCGGCCACGAGGACACCCATGCGCGACCCGGCTGAACGCCCCTTCGGCCCGCACCGGCCGCCCGGCGGCTAGGCCGTGTCGTTTGGATCTTCGCGGGGGTGCGACGCCAGCTACGGCACTCCCCCAGCCTTCGGCCGGGAGGTACCCCCACGCCGCGTTGTCGGAACGTCCACGTACGCCCAGTACGAGGACGATCCTCCGCCTTGCGATGCTCCCCCACAGCCCGAAGGGCGTGGGAGGTACCCCCAGCATCTGACGCCGCACCCTGACCCACGAAGATCCAAACGACACGACCTAGACGGAACCCGACGCCTCTACGGGGCCCACCGCCTCCGCGAGCGTCGGGTAGTCGGTGTAGCCGGGGGCGCCGCCGGGGTAGTAGGTGGCCGGGTCGAGTGTGTTGAGGGGGGCGCCGGTGGCCAGTCGGTGCGGCAGGTCCGGGTTGGCGAGGAAGTTGCGGCCGAAGGCGACGAGGTCGGCGACGCCCTCGCCGATCACCTCGTCGGCGGCCTCGCGGCCGACCGGCGGGGCCAGCTCCCCGGTACGCGGATGCACGAGCTGGCCGCCGCGCGGGCTGACGACCAGGGGCCCGTGCCACAGCTCGCGCAGCATCCGGGTCAGCGGCCGGCCGCCGTTCTCCATGGTGTGGACGTAGGCCAGGCCCAGGGGGGCCAGGGCGCCGAGCAACTCCCGGTAGAGGGCGGCGGAGTCGCCCTCGGTGATGTCGTTGAAGACGCTGCCGGGGGAGAGGCGCAGCCCGACCCGCCGCGGGCCGATCGCCGCCGCCACCGCCTCGGCGACCTCCACCACCAGCCGGACGCGGCGGGGCACGGTGCCGCCGTACGCGTCCGTGCGCCGGTTGGTGTTCTCGGCCAGGAACTGGTGCAGCAGATAGCCGTTGGCACCGTGGATCTCCACGCCGTCGAAGCCCGCCCGCACGGCGCACCGCGCGGCGGCAGCGAACTCCTCCACCGTGCCGGCGATCTCGCCGGTGGCCAGCGCCCGTGGCGTGGGGAACTCCCTGCGGCCCTCGTAGTCCAGCACCGCCCGCGCCGCCCGTACCGCCGAGGGCGCGACCGGCAGCGCGCCGCCGTGCAGGTCCTGGTGGCTGATGCGGCCGCCGTGCATCAACTGGGCGAAGATCCTTCCGCCCGCCGAGTGCACCCGGTCCGTGACCTCGCGCCAGGCGGTGACCTGGGGCTCGGAGTGCAGCCCCGCCATGAAGCGGTAGCCGCGTCCTGTCGGGCTCGGGCAGGTGCCCTCCGTGACGATCAGCCCCGCCGAGGCCCGCTGGCCGTAGTACGTGGCCACCGCGGGTCCCGGCACACCGTCGTCGTCGGCCCTGCCGCGGATCATCGGCGCCATCACCATGCGGTTGGACAGGCACAGGCCACCCAGTGCCACTTGGTCGAACAAGGTCCTCACGAGGCATCGGCCCTTCGTCTGCCCGGGAGTCGGGGGTCCCCGGCATCCTGCCGACACGGCCTAAAGAGGCGGTTCTACGGCCGGGGCGAGGCCCCGCGACCCGGGCCCGCCCGGCGGCGTCATCCCGCGGCCCTCTCCCGGGCGGCTGGTTCCGGCTCCTGGGCGCTCGCGGGCTCCTCACGGTCCCGCTCCTCCTCCTGCCCCTCCTCCACGGGGCGCCGCGACCAGTAGTTGGCCAGGAGGGAGCCGGTGACGTTCCCCAGCGGGCTGAAGACCGCGGCGGGAACCCCGGCGGTGGCGATCATGCCCATGGAGGCGGCGAGACCGCTGGCCGCGCCGCCGTTCTGCATACCGATCTCGAAGGCGACAGAGCGCGACGAGGCCACGTCGAGACGGGAGGCGCGCGCCCCCCAGTAGCCGAACGTGAAGCCCGTCAGATTGTGGATGAGGCCGATCAGCAGCAGCACCCCGCCCACCGCGAGCACGGTGTCCCGGGCCGCCGCGGTGACCACCGTGTTGTAGTACATGATGCCGAACATGGACACATAGGGCATGGCGCGGCCCACGGCCCCGTACCGCCGCTCCCCTGCGTAGTAGACACGGGCCAGGATGACGGCGCCTGCCACATAGCAGACCTGCTGGAGCGCGCGGGTCCCGTTGGCGGAGATGCCGGAGGTCAGCGGGTCCCAGAGGGCCGCGGCGACCACGAGCCAGGCCGCGGCGGTCAGCGCCGTGCAGTCGACGACCCTGGTGCCGCGCGGGGTGGCGTTGCGCAGGAAGTCGACGAGCAGGGCGGCGCCCACCGGCACCAGGGTGATCTGGATGACGTCGAACATGGTGCTCACGAAGCCGACCTCGACGATGCGCCCCGCGAACAGCTTCATCAGGGCCGGGGTGGCCAGTGGCGCGAGGATGGTCGACATGGCGGTGATGGTGACGGCGAGCCCCAGGTTGGCACGGGCGAGCAGGCTCATCACATTGGACGCGAGCCCGCTGGAGACGCTGCCGTACAGCAGGACGCCCAGCGCCACCCCGGACGGCAGGTCGAAGATGTGGATGAGGACGAACGCCATGGTCGGCATGACCAGGTAGTGGCCGAGCAGGCCCACGAGCACCCCGCGGGGCTGGCGCGCCACCCCCCTGAAGTCGGTGATCCGCATATGGATCGCCATGCCGAACATGACCAGTTGGATGATGGTGTTGATCAGGAGCTTGTCGGTCAGCTCGACACCGCCCCAGCTTGTGAACCCGCGGGGGTAGACCAGCGCGACACAGGCGCAGGCGATGACCCAGCCGGTGTACTGGTAGCCGGCCAGCGCGGGCACGGCGCCGAGTCCGATGGAGATCCCGAAGCCGGTGACCACCAGGGCGGGCTGCCAGACGGACGGTGCCCCCATGGCGAGGCCGACGACCAACACCACGGCCCCGAGCGCCGCGAGACCGAGACAAGCGAGACGTAGCTTCCTCATTGAGGCTCCGTAAGTGTTTCGAATGGCGAAGCTGACTTCACCGTGGAGTTTGTGTCGGCGGAATGGGGTTGGAGGGAGTGGAATGGTGAGGGCCGAAGAATAGGCCCTGCCTTTTCCCGTACGCGTATGGCATTGTGTGACCGGCGCGCCTCTTTGATTTGGCGAGCAGTTCCGTTTCCGTCCGAGGAGTCTCCGTGCTCGACGTGCTCGATCCGCTCACGGCGGTCGCCAATCTCTCGACCCTCTACTCGGCGCTCCCGGTGGGCGATCGGCCGGGTGCCGCGGCCCGTGACGGTTATCGGGCCGTGGAATCCTGGTGGCCTTTCGAGCGGCCGGTGCCGTCCGGGACGGAAATCGACGAATTTGCCGGTTCCATCGAGGCGGCGGGTGTGGAACTGGTCGCCCTGAATTTCTTCCTCGGTGACCCCGCCGCCGGTGAACGGGGAATCCTCTCCCATCCGGAACGTGCCGCAGAGTTCCATGACCACGTCGAGGTTGTACGCCGTCTTGCGCTGCGGCTCGGTGTGCGGTTGTTCTGCGTGCCCTTCGGGGACCGCCGTCCCGGTCTGGCGGAGCGGGACCAGCGCGCCACCGCGGTGGCGAACCTGGCGCACGCGCACCGGCGGCTCCGGCCCCTCGGCGGGGTCCCGATGCTCGAACCCCTCAGCGGGCTGCCGTCCTACCCGCTGGTGACGGCGGCGGACGCGGTCGCCGTGATCGAGGAGGTCGACGGGGTGACCGGGGTCCCCGGCTCCGTCGGCCTGCTGGCCGACCTCTACCACCTGGCGGCGGTCGGCTCCGACATCGACGCGGACATCGACGCCCACGGCGGCCGGATCGTGCACGTCCAGCTCGCCGACCACCCGGGCCGCCATGAGCCGGGGACGGGCCGGATCGACTTCGCCCGGCACCTGTCCCGGCTGCGTGCCCGCGGCTACACGGGCCGTATCGCTCTGGAGTTCTTCCCCGCCCGGTAGGCCTGCCGGTGGCGCCCGGCTGTCCGGTCTGCCGGTCAGTCCATCGGGGTGCTGCGGGTGCCCGTGATGCCCCCGTCGACGGCGATGACCGTCCCGGTGGTGGAGCGGTTGACCGAGTCGGCGAGAAAGAGCACGGTGTGCGCGATCTCGGCCGCCCCGACCATGCGCCCGGTGGGCTGCCGGGCGGCGTAGGTGGCGCGGGCGGCGTCCCGGTCGGGCGCCCTGGCCGCGAGTGAGGCCAGCAGCGCGGTGTCCACCGTACCGGGGCGTACGGCGTTGACCGTGATCCCCTCGACGGCGAAGTCGGCGGCGAGTGCCCTGGTCATGGCCTCGATCGCGCCCTTGGTCGTCGCGTAGGCCACCCGCCGTCCGAAGCCCGCGCCCGCGGTGAACGACGACATGTTGACGACGGCGGGCGCGGGTGACGCCCGCAGATACGGCAGGGCGGCCCTGATCGACCGCACATAGCCGAGCACGTTGACGTCCCAGAGCAGGGCCCACTCGTCGAGCGTCGTCTCCTCGATCCCGCCCGCCCTGACGACCGCGGCGTTGTTCACGAGGACGTCGATCCGGCCGTGCCGGGCGGCGATGTCCGCCATCACCTCGGCGAGCCGTTCCGCGTCGGTGACGTCGGCCCGGTGGTACGGCACCGCGTCCTGCCCCGGGCCGCCCTCGGCCGCGTCGACCACCACGGGGACGCCGCCCGCGGCGGCCACCGCCTCGACGCACGCCCGGCCGATGCCGCCCGCGCCGCCGGTCACCACGACCACCCTGTCCTGCATACCCATCGAAATCCCTCTCCCGGGCCGCCACCGCGGCCGTGAGGTGCGTCAGCCGGCCGCTGCCGCGAGCCGCCGTACGGTGGCCGCGACCTCGTCGCCGAACCGCGAGCAGCTCAGGTCGCCCCCGAGGTCGGCGGTGAGCGCGCCGGACTCCATGGTCCGTACGACGGCGCGCTCGACCAGGTCGGCCGCGGCGTGCAGGCTGTCGTCCCGGTGCCGCCGCGCCAGCCAGTCCAGCATCATCCGGCCGGAGACGATGGTGGCCACCGGGTTGGCCAGGTCGCGCCCCGCGATGTCCGGTGCCGAGCCGTGGGCGGGCTGGAACATCGCGTGGTCGTCGCCGATGTCCCCGGACGGTGCCAGCCCGAGCCCGCCGACGAGCGCGGCGGCCAGGTCGGACAGGATGTCGCCGAACATGTTCTCGGTGACCAGCACGTCATAGCGCTCCGGATGCTGGACGAGCAGCATCGCGAACGAGTCGACCAGGGCGTGGTCGGCGGTGATGTCCGGGTACTCGGCGGCGACCCCGTCGTACACCTCGCGGAAGAACGCCAGCGAGCGGAAGATGTTCGCCTTGTCCACGCAGGTCACCCGGCGCTCGCCGTCCAGCGGCCGCCCCGGGCGGGTGCGCGCGAGGTCGAAGGCGTGGCGGGCGACCCGCTCCGTGCCCTTCCGCGTGACGATCATGGTGTCGGCGTAGACCTCGCCGGGGATCTCGGCGCCGCCGCCGAAGGAGGCGAACAGCCCCTCCGTGCTCTCCCTGACCAGGACGAGGTCCACCTGGGTCTGCTCGGGGTCGACGCCCCTCGCCCCCGGATAGAGCTTGATCGGGCGCACCCCGGCGTAGAGGCCGAGCTTCTTGCGCGCGTTCACGATGAAGTGCCCCTGGGCCTCGGTGCCGTCCGGCATCCGGATGTCGGGGTGCCCCATGGAGCCGAGGAGGATCGCGTGCGCGCTCTCCATGGTCTTCCAGGTGCTCTCCGGGGCGAGTTCACCGTGCTCCGCGTAGTGGTTCGCGCCGCCCGCGAGCTGGTTGAACTCCAGGTCGAGGCCGGGGACGGCGGCGGCCGCCGCCCGAAGCACCTTCACGCCCTCGTCGACGATCTCGGGACCGATTCCGTCGCCGCGCAGCGTGGCGATCTCGTACTTCACCACATCTCCCTCCGCACACATGTGCCGTACTTCCGAGTCCACCGGGCCCCTGGGGGCCGGTGCCGAACCCTGTCCACTCGATCAGCGAAACAGCAGTTCGTATGGCGAGTCAAGCTAAGGCGTGGCGTTGGGGAAGTCAATGCCGGTGAGTGAACCGCTGAGGGTAAATGTATCGTATGGCGAACTTGAGGTTCGCCAGCGTGAGTCGCTTGTGAGGTCTGGACTCCGCCGCCGTCCGGCCGTCCGAAGGGCGGCGAGCGGGGATATACCCGCTGTCGAGCGGGTGTCGGCGGGTTCCCCGGGGCGGCGCTCTTCCTGTGTAGGGTGAGTGATAAGTTCGCAGTGCGAAACGCTGATCCGGAGTGGTGCAGTCCGGTTGCCCGATCCTGGACCGGGGTCTGATGACCTTGACGGCGTCAGGAGCGCGGAGCTAATTTTCCAGCGAAACGACTTCTCGTATAGCGAAGCACTGGTGTCGATGAAGGGGAAACCATGCCGTCCGAGTCGCCCGGCAGCGGGCTGGCATCCGCCCGCAGTGACCGTGAGATCACCTCGGTCGCCAACGCGATGCGCCTCATAGAAGCGCTCGGGAGGCAGCCGACGGGCGGCGTCTCCGACCTGGCACGGGACCTCGCGCTGTCAAAGCCCGCCGTCGACCGGCTCCTCAGCACCCTGATGAGCTCCGGCTACGTGGAGCAGGACGAGCAGACCCGCCGCTACCACCTGACCATGAAGCTGGTGGCCATCGCCAACTCCGTGAAGGACCGCACAGGACTGATCGAGCTGGCCAGGCCCCGGCTGGCGGAGCTGGCCGAGGCGTTCCACGAGACGGTGAACCTCGGCACCCTCCACCAGGGCTCCATCGTGTACGCCGCCACCATCCCCTCCCAGCAGCTCTTCCGCATCGAGCCGGTGCCGGGCTCCGAGGTCCCCGCCTACGCCACCGCGCTCGGCAAGGCCGTCCTCGCGCACTCCCCGGAGGCCGAGCGCGACCGGTACCTGCGCGACGTCCGCCCCGTCCCCTTCACCCGCTTCACCGCGACCAGCGTGGCGGAGCTGCGGCAGCGCCTCGACCGCGCCAGGGCCGACGGCTACGCCCTCGACGACGGCGAACTCGTCGAGGAGGTGTGCTGCGCCGCGGCCCCCGTCATCGGCGGGGACGGCAACGCCGTGGCCGCCGTCTCCGTGACGACCATCCGCAGCACCTTCGCCAAGTCGGGCGACCAGATCGTCCAGGCCGTGATCGAGACCGCGCGCGCGATCAGCGAATCGATGGTGATGTTCTGATGGACGGCCACACACCGCACGGCGGTGCCGCACGAAGCCGCTCGGGCACCTGGTTCGGCGGCACCGACAAGACCGGCTTCTTCCACCGCTCGGGCATCAAGGCGATGGGCGTGCCCGACCGCATGTTCGACGGCAGGCCCGTCATCGGGATCTGCAACACCTGGTCCCAACTGGCGCCGTGCAACGCCCACTTGAGAGAACTCGCCGAGTACGTCAGCCGAGGCGTGTACGAGGCCGGGGGGCTGCCCCTGGAGTTCCCGGTGTCCTCGCTCGGCGAGACCCTGATGCGGCCGTCCACCATGATGTACCGCAACCTCGCGAGCATGGACGTCGAGGAGGCGCTGCGGGCCAACCCCCTCGACGGTGTTGTCCTCCTCGCCGGCTGCGACAAGACCACCCCCGCCCTGCTGATGGGCGCGGCCAGCGTCGACCTGCCCAGCATCATGCTCTCCGGCGGCCCGACCCTCACCGGGCGGCGCGAGGGCAGGCAACTCCCCTCGGGCACCGGCACGTACGAGATGTACGACCAGGTGCGCGCGGGGACGATGACGCCCGAGGACTTCGTGGGCGCCGAGGCGTGCATGTGGCGCTCCAACGGCAGTTGCAACACTATGGGCACCGCCTCCACGATGGCCTCCCTCGTCGAGGTCATGGGCATGGCGCTGCCCGGCAACGGCGCCATCCCCGCCGTCGACGCCCGCCGCCGCACCCTCGCCCACGACACCGGCTTCCGGGCGGTCGAACTCGTCCGCGAGAACCTGCTGATGTCGAAGGTCGTCACCCGGGAGGCGTTCGAGAACGCCATCCGCACCAACGCCGCCATCGGCGGCTCCACCAACGCCGTGGTCCACCTGCTCGCGCTCGCGGGCCGCGCCGAAGTCGACCTGACACTGGAGGACTTCGACCGGGTCGCCGCGGGAGTCCCGCTGCTCGTCGACCTGGTCCCCTCGGGCAGGTACCTGATGGAGGACTTCTTCGACGCCGGAGGCGTGCCCGTCGTCGCCGGCGAACTCGGCGACCTGCTGCACCGGGACGCCCTCACGGTCACAGGACGCACCCTCGGCGAGAACATCGAGGGGCTGAAGGGCTGGGGCTCACCCGTCATCCGCACCCTGGCGGACCCGTTGCAGGAGGACGCCGGCATCGCCGTCCTGCGGGGCAACCTGGCCCCGGGCGGCGCCCTCGTCAAACCGTCGGCGGCCACCCCCGAACTGCTCACCCACCGCGGACGGGCCGTGGTCTTCGAGGACATCGACGACCTGCGCGCTCGCATCGACGACCCCGCACTCGACGTCGAGGCCGACTCGGTGCTGGTCCTCAAGGGCGCGGGCCCCAAGGGCTATCCGGGCATGCCCGAGATGGGGAACCTGCCCATCCCCGCCAAGCTGCTGCGGGCCGGGGTCACCGACATGGTGCGCATCTCCGACGCCCGGATGAGCGGCACGGCGTTCGGCACGGTCGTCCTGCACGTCGTCCCCGAGTCGGCCGCGGGCGGCCCCCTCGCCCTCGTCGAGACCGGCGACGTCATCGAACTCGACGTACCGGGCCGCCGGTTGAACCTGGAGGTCGCCGACGCGGAACTCGACCGGCGCCGCGCGGCGCTCGGCACACCGCAGGCCCCGGCGACCGGCGGCTACCTACAGCTCTACCTGCACCACGTCACCCAGGCCGACACCGGCGCCGACCTGGACTTCCTGCGCGGCAAGCGCGGATCGGAGGTACCCCGTGCCGGTCACTGAACCACCGGTCGCCATCGTCACCGGAGCGGGCAGCGGCATCGGCCGCAGGACGTCGGCACTGCTGGCGGAGCGCGGCTTCCACGTCGTGTTCACCGGACGGGCCGAGGACCCGCTCGACGAGGCCGCGGCCGAGGCACGCTCGGGCGAGGCACGCGCGATGGACGTCACGGACGCGGACGAGGTGGACGCCGTCTTCGACGCGGTCCACGGCGAACGCGGCCGGGTGGACCTCCTCGTCAACTGCGCGGGGCTCTTCGGCGTGCAGCGGCCCATCCCCGACACCCCGCCCGACGAGTGGAAACTCATCCTCGACGTCAACCTCACCGGCACCTTCCTGGCCTCGCGCGCCGCCCTGCGCGTCATGGCGGCGGGGCGGCCACGCGGCGGACGCATAGTGAACCTCGGCTCCGTGTCCGCCCAGGTGCCGCGCCCGCACGCCGCCGCCTATACCGCGAGCAAGGCCGCCCTCACCGGCCTGACACGCTCCTTCGCCCTCGAAGGCCGCGACGTCGACGTCGCCGTCGGCCAGCTCGACATCGGCAACGCCTCCACCCCCATGAGCCGGGTGCACGAGACCGGCGCCCTCCAGCCCGACGGCTCGGTGAGACCGGAAGCCTCCATCGACGTCGCCCATGTCGCCGAGACCATCGCCTTCATCGCGGCGATGCCCCCCACCGTCAGCGTGCCCTTCATGACCCTCATGGCGACCCACATGCCGTTCATGGGCCGCGGCTGAGGCCGTCCCCCCGCCCTCCCCAGCGACGCACAAGGAGCCCTCATGACGACGAAAGTCGCGATCATCGGGTCGGGAAACATCGGAACCGACCTCCTCATCAAATGCCTGCGCGGCCACCCGGAGCTGGAACCCGCCGCCCTGGTGGGCATCGACCCCGCCTCCGACGGCCTCGCGCGCGCCCGCCGCCTCGGGGTCGCCGCCACCGACCGCGGAGTGGCGGGGCTGATCGGGATGGCGGACTTCGACGAGACGGACATCGTCTTCGACGCCACCTCGGCCAGGGCGCACCTCGCCAACGCCGAGGCCCTGGCACCGTACGGCAAACGCCTCATCGACCTGACCCCGGCCGCGATCGGCCCGTACGTGATACCGGTCGTCAACGCCGACGAGCATCTGAACGCCCCGAACATCAACATGGTGACGTGCGGCGGGCAGGCCACCATCCCCGTCGTGCACGCCGTGTCCAGGACGACCCCCGTGCTCTACGCGGAGATCGTGGCGTCCATCGCCTCGAAGTCGGCGGGCCCCGGCACCCGCGCCAACGTCGACGAGTTCACCGAGACCACCTCCAAGGCCATCGAGGTCGTCGGCGGCGCGGTGCGCGGCAAGGCCGTCATCGTCCTCAACCCCGCCGAGCCCCCGATGCTGATGCGCGACTCCGTGTTCTGCGTGATCGAGAACCTGGACGACGAACTGCGCGCCCGTATCACCGAGTCGGTGGAGTCGATGGTCGCCGAGGTCGCACGGTACGTGCCCGGCTACCGCCTCAAGCAGGACGTGCAGTTCACCGCGATCGAACCCGACGAACCCCTGCGCACCCTGGTCCCCGACGGGCCGGAGCGGCGCTGGAAGGTGTCCGTCTTCCTCGAAGTGGAGGGCGCCGCACACTACTTGCCCGCCTACGCGGGCAACCTCGACATCATGACGTCCGCGGCGCTCGAAGTCGCCGACCGGCTGGCCGCGGGCGCCGCGGCCCCCGCCCGCAGCGAGGTGGCCTGACATGACCAAGGTCTTCATCCAGGACGTCACACTCCGCGACGGCATGCACGCCATCAGGCACCGTATCGGCATGGACCGGCTCGTCGAGATCGCCGCCGCGCTCGACGCCGCGGGAGTCGACGGCATCGAGATAGCCCACGGCGACGGGCTCGCCGCCTCCACTTTGACGTACGGGCCCGCCAGCCACACCGACGACGAGTGGATCGCCGCCGTCGCCTCCGTGGTGAAGCGGGCCAGGCTGACCACCCTGCTGCTGCCCGGCATCGGCACCGTCCAGGACCTGGAGCGCGCCCACGAACTCGGCGTCAGGTCGGTACGGGTGGCCACCCACTGCACCGAGGCGGACGTGGCACCCCAGCACATCGAGCGGGCCCGCGCCATGGGGATGGACGTCTCCGGGTTCCTGATGATGTCGCACTACCTGACCCCGGCGGAACTGGCCGCGCAGGCCAAGCTCATGGAGAGCGCGGGCGCGCACTGCGTCTACGTCACCGACTCCGCGGGACGGCTGACCATGGACGGGGTGCGCGACCGGGTGCGGGCCTACCGGGAAGTGCTCGACCCCGGCACGGAGATCGGCATCCACGCGCACGAGAACCTGTCGCTGTCCGTCGCCAACTCGGTGGCGGCCGTCGAGGAGGGGGTGCTGCGGGTCGACGCCTCGCTGGCAGGCCACGGCGCGGGCGCGGGCAACACCCCCCTCGAAGCGTTCGTCGCGGTGGCCGACCTCCAGGACTGGGAGCACGGCTGCGACCTGTTCGCCCTCATGGACGCGGCGGACGACCTGGTGCGCCCCATCCAGGACCGGCCGATCCGGGTCGACCGCGAGACCCTGACCCTGGGCTACACGGGCGTCTACTCCAGCTTCCTGCGGCACACCGAGCGCGCGGCCCGCGACTACGGCGTCGACATGCGCGACCTCATCGTCGAGGTGGGCAAACGCAAGCTCATCGGCGGCCAGGAGGACATGATCGTCGACGTGGCGCTGACGATGCGGAAGGCCGCCGAGGCCGAGGAAAGGGAGCCGGCCCCGTGACAGGACAGGAAGGACCGGCGTCGCACGCCTACGAGGTGCTCGCCGTGCGGTACGGCACCTGGCACACGGACAAGAGGAAGGCGTACCACTCCTTCGAGGTGTACGGGGAGGAGAACGAGCCCCTGCGCATCGACTACTTCTTCTGGGTCCTGCGCAACGCCCTGCGCACGGTCGTCGTCGACACCGGGTTCCGCCCCGAGGTGGCCGAGCGCCGCGGCCGGGAGCTGCTGACCCCGGTGCCCGAGGCGCTGCGGCGCGCCGGTGTGGACCCGGACGCGGTCGGCCACGTGGTGCTGACGCACTTCCACTACGACCACATCGGCAATGTGGACCTCTTCCCGCGCGCCCAACTCGTCGCGGGCGGCCGCGAGTACCGGTTCTGGACGGGGGAGACGGCCCGCCAGCCCCTCTTCAGCACCGCGGTCGAGGCCGCCGAGGTCGACGCGGTCCGCAGGGCGGAGGCCGAGCACCGGCTCACCCTGGTGCCCGAGCGGGACCCCGGCATCCCCGGCGTCGTGTTCCACGAGGTGCCGGGACACACCCCGGGGCAGCTCGTGGTCGAGGTCGGGACGGCGGGCCGTCCCGTCCTCCTCGCGTCCGACGCCTCCCACCTCTACGAGGAGTTCGAGAAGGAGCGTCCGTTCCATATCGCCTCAAGCCTCCCCGACATGTACGAGGGGCTGCGGTGGCTGCGCGGGCGCGGCCGGGACGCGGTGGTGGTCCCAGGACACGACGCACGGGTGCTCGAACGCTTCCCGGTGGACGCGGCCGGGACCGTGGTGCGCATCGCCTGAGCGCCCGGCCGGGGGCCGCCGACGGGACGGCGCCGCCCGGCCCCGGCCGGACGCCGTGGCGCTACTCGAAGAACTTCAGGCTCCACCCGGTGTCGGTGTTCGGACCCGGCACGTTCGCCCGGCTGTAGGTGGTGTCGCCCCACCAGCAGAACGTGCCCGTGTACCAGTGGCGGTTCTCCCACGAGTACGGCGTCCCCTTCGCGACCGCGTGGTACATGAACGGGAACGTGGGCCCGGCCGGCGGACTTGTCGCGATGTCGCCGTCGAGCAGCACGAAGGTGTGGTGGCCGGGACCGTCGGCATAGAGCGTGGCGTCCCAACCGGGCATCATCGTGGCCTGGTTGGAGCCGAACAGGCAGCCGTTGGACTTGTACCAGTCCCATACGTAGGTGGGGTCGCCGCCCGCGCGCAGCCGCAGGTCCCCCAGGCAGTACTGCTCGCTCCAGCTCCCGTTGGCGGAGTAGACGATGTGCAGTTGCCCGTTCGGGTCCATGATGGCCTCGGGACCCTCGTTGATGTACGGGTCGCCCACCACGCGCTCCCAGCTCTCCCGCGGCTGAGAGATGACGTAGCGCGCCCCCGTGGGTGTGGTGGGGCTGCTCATCCGGGCGATGTAGAGGTTCTGCTCCACGTTGGTGTCCCCGGCCCAGCCCGACCAGACGAACCAGCGCTGCCCGTTGAACGTGAACATCGTCCCGTCGATCGCCCACTTGTCGTCGGGCAGCGCGAGCCGGGTCTCCGCGCCGTACCCGCTGTCCGGGCTCGCGGAGCTGATCACGTACATCCGGTGGGCGGCGCCGGTGCCCGACGAGAAGTAGATGTAGTAGCGGCCGCCGTCCGTCACGATCTCGGGGGCCCACACCTCGCCGCGCCCCGCCGTGTCCGACCACACCTGCCGCGCCGTCGCCGTGGCGAGCCCGTCCGGCGACGACGCCTGCCGCACGACGATCCCGCCGCCCGTCGACTGCACCCCCACATAGGTGCCGCCGACCCGCAGGACGCTCGGGTCCGCCGCGCGCAGCGGTGTCTCGCCGGCCTGCGCGGGCCCGGTCGACAGCACGGAGAACACGGCGGCGAGCAGCGCCGCCGCCGCGAGCGCCAGGCCGCGGGCTCGTCTTCGCAGGATTCCCATCGTCATCCTTTCCTCCCTGCGTTGTGCATCGTTGCAAACGACCTTCTTCAGCTTCCGGTTCGGTCCTGGACATGTCAATACGGCGGTGCGGGGCTCCCGTTGGCGCCCCCCGCGGGGCGGACCTTCGGGGTGCCGCGGCGCCCGGCCCGCGCGGGGCGGGCGCCGCGGTGCGGTGTGGCGGACGGCCGCGCTATACGGCGCCGTGGGCGTAGTAGGGGCGGCAGACGTCGCCGTCCCAGTCGGTGGCGATCTCGAACAGCGAGGTGCCGTCGGTGGAGGGCAGCAGGGCCGAGCTGTAGTTGGGGCAGAAGTCCAGCTCCGTCGAGTCCACCGCGACCGGGGCGTTCACCGCGCGCCAGGCCCCCGTGCCCCCGGCGTCGTTGACCCACACCGTGCGCCCGGAGCCCGCGGCGCGTGAGCCGTCGGCGTTCGCCAGCTCCTGCCCGACGAGGAACAGCCGCCCCTCGGGCGATCCGGCCAGCGGCGACCAGGCCAGCGTGGGGGTGTGCCGGAAGTACTGGCCGTCGGCGGTCTCCGGGCGGATGCCGAGGTAGGCGGGGTCGCCCCAGTCCCAGCCGTCCGGCGACGTGCGGTAGTGCACCACGCAGGAGTACTGGCCGCCCGGTGTGCAGATCTCGTACGTCATGACGTACGTGCCGCTCGGCAGCCTGCGGACCACCGCCATCCCGGGGCGGTCCGTGCCGAGGCCGCTGGCGACGGTGTCGTGGTGGCCGCTCCACTGGACGCCGTCGGCGGACCTGGCGGCCACCAGCTTCTGGCTGTGCACCCCGTCCGTCTCGTCGGAGTAGTGCGCGACGAGCTGCCCGTCGGCGGCCACCGACAGCTCGGGCTCCCACAGGCCGAGGTCGTTGGCGGCCGTGGCCACCGTGGAGAGGTACTGCCAGGTGCGGCCCACGTCGTTGCTCCTGAAGACCTCGACCGCCATCCGGCGGGGCGAGCTGTCCTGCCCGATGGACGCGGACCACAGCAGGGTGCCCTCCGGCAGGTCGCCGACCTGCTGGGGGAGTTCGAACAGGGTCGAGCAGCACAGGCCCCTGCCGGCGGCGGCGTCGGGCGCCCGCACCTGCCCGACCTCGGTGAAGGTGGCGCCGTCGTCGGTGGACTCCTGGATGGTCCCGACCCCGTCACCTGCGTCGAAGGTCACCACGGAGGTCAGGATGCGGCCGTCGGCGGCGCCGTTGTGCTCCAGGCGTACGGCGCGCGGGTACAGGCCCTCGTCGCGCAGCGGCGTGCCGGTGGCGGCCCGCGCGCTCCCCGCGCCCAGCGTCACGGCCCCGAAGGCCAGCAGGGCGAGGGCGGCGAGCAGCGCGCCCAAAGAGCGCAGGGGCGAGGGTGCGGACGGTCTCGGATGCATGGCGGCTCCCTACTCATGGGGGGTGGGTGCCGCCTGTCGCGGCACCGGCTATCCGGAGCTGTGCAGAGGCGTTCGCATTGCTGGAGCAGACCGCAGGGTTATGAGCGATTCTGTCGCTTGATGTTTGTTCACATCGTTGTACACGGACCAAAGTCAACGGAAGAGGCGTGCGGCGGATATTTCCGGCGGCGCCGCGGCGCGCGGGCGCGGCCACGGGCCGGGGTCACGCGCCCGTCGCCCCGTGCGCCACAATGAGTGCACGAGGCGACGGGGACCAGGAAGCCGGTGCGAATCCGGCGCGGTCCCGCCACTGTGACCGGGGAGCGACCCTCCCGCACGCCACCGACCGCTGCCCGCGGCCGGGAAGGCGGAGGCGAGCGAAGAGCCGGGAGCCAGGAGACTGACCCGTCGCCGGTCCAACAGCAGGGGCGAGGACACCCCGGAGAGGATCGACGTGACGACGCATGCCCGAAAGGGGACACCGCGCCGCCCGGAGCCCGGCAGACGCGGCGTACTTGCCGCGGGGGGAGCCCTGGCGCTCTCCGCGTCGGGACTGCTCGCCGGCTGCGGCGGCGACACCCGCGACGGAGGAGACGGCGACCGGTTCAGGGCCGCCTTCACCTCCGGCGGCTCCCAGGAGACCCTGGACCCGCACGTCGCACCGAACTTCGTCGACCAGGCACGCGCCAAGGCCCTCTACGACACCCTCGCCACCTACGCCGACGACATGTCCGTCCGCCCCCGGCTCGCCCTCTCCTGGGAGAGCGACGCCTCGGGCACCCGGTGGCGCATACGCCTGCGCGAGGCGCACTTCCACGACGGCAGCCCCGTCACCGCAAAGGACGTCCTCTACAGCTACCGCCGCGCCGCCGACCCGGAGACCGGATCGCCCTCACAGGTCCTGCTCTCCGCCATCGACTACGAGGCCAGCAGGGCCGACGGCGCCCGGTCCCTGGTGCTGCGGCTGAAGGCGCCCAACTTCGAGTTCCCCACCGTCTTCGCGGGCCCCGGCACCGAGATCGTCCCGGACGGGACCACGGACTTCAGGAAACCGGTCGGCTCCGGCCCCTTCACCTACGTGTCGTTCACCCCGGGCGGCACCGCCCGCTACCGGCGCTGGGCCGACCACTGGGACGGCGCCCCGCACATCGCCGAGCTGGAGATCGTCCCCGCCGACGAGGAGTCCGCCCGCCTCGACGCCCTGCTCTCCGGGCAGGTCCACTACGCCGCCGACATGGCCGGAGCCTCCGTGGAGCGGCTGAAGGGCAACCGGGCCACCCGGCTGCTCACCAGCAGGCGCGCCACCGCCCAGCAGCTCCTGCTGCGCACCGGCCGCACCCCCTTCGACGACCACCGCCTCGTGCGCGCCGTGCAGTGCGGCATCGACCGTGCCGCACTGGTGAGGATCGCGCTCGCCGGCCACGGCGAGACCGGCGACGACCTCTTCGGAAGGGGCCTGCGCGGCTACCCCGAGGGCCTGCCACCGCGCGAGCGCGACGTCGACGAGGCACGCAGGCTGGTGCGCGAGGCGGGCGCCGAGGGGCTGCACTTCACCGTGGAGACCAGCTCCGTCGACGCCGCCTGGGAGCCCGCGGCCGACCTGATGGCCCGTCAACTGCGGGACGTGGGGCTGCGGATGACCGTCAACACCCGCGCCTCCAGCACCTACTTCAGCGAGATCAGGACCCAGGGCGTCGCCGCCTTCAACACCACCTCCACCCTGCCCGTCTCCGACTTCCTCCAGCAGCGCGTCCGTGGCGGCGCCGCCCGCAACCAGACCCAGTACGCCTCCAAGGAGTTCGACACCCTGCTCGACCGGGCCCGTACCGCACGCGACGAGAAGGACCGCCTCGCCCTGCTCGGCCGCGCCCAGAAGCTCGCACGCGACGAGTCGGGCCTGCTGGTGTGGGCCTTCTCCGACGCCACCGACGCCGTCGCGAGCGGTGTGACGGGGCTGCGCGCGGCACCCCCGAACTCACACGCCTGGGCCCGCTTCGACCGCGCCCGCCTCTCCTGACGTGCGCCGCTACGTCCTGCGGCGCTGCCTGCTCGCCCTCGTCCAGTGCCTGGTCGTGCTCGTCGCGGTGTTCGCCGTCGGCTCACTGCTGCCCGGCGACACCGCCGACGTGCTCCGCGGCGAACTGGGCACACCGCAGCAGGTCAGCGCGCTGCGCACCCGGCTGGGCCTCGACCGGCCCGCATGGCCCCGCTTCTGGCACTGGCTCGGGCACCTGCTCACCGGCGACCCCGGCACCTCCCTCACCACCGGGCTGCCCGTCGCCGACGACATCGGCCGCCGCGTCGGCGTGACCCTGCTCCTCGGCGCCCCCGCGCTGCTGCTCGTCACCGTGCTCGCCCCGCTGCTCGGCACCGCCGCGGGCCTGCGCGAGGGCAGCCGCGCCGACCGGCTGCTGACCACGGCGGCCGTGGTGCTGCACGCCGTACCGGAGTTCGTCCTCGGACTGCTGCTCGTCGCCTCCGTGTCACTGGCCGCCGGGCTGCTCCCCGCCACCGCCGTCGGCATGGACACCGCCGCGCTGCTCGCCCGCCCGTCCGTGCTCGTACTGCCCGTCACCGTGCTGACGGCCCGTCATATGTGCGATCTGGCACGGCAGATACGCGCCGGGGTGGCGGCGGAGCGGCACGGTCCCGTCGCCGCGCACCTCGAACTCCTCGGCATGCGGCGGCGGACGGTGGTACTGCGCCATGTGCTGCCGAACGCCCTCGGACCGGCGGCGCAGCAGTACGCGCGGTGTGTGGAGGGGCTGCTCGGCGGCGCCGTCCTGGTGGAGGCGGTGTTCGGGTTCCGCGGCCTCGGCGACGGCTTCGTCACCGCCGTGCAGAACCGGGACCTGCCCGAAGTGCAGGCGTACGCGCTGCTGTTCACCGGCACCGCGATCGCCGTGAACCTCGCGGGCGACCTCGTCGCGCACCGCCTGGCACCCCGCAGGGAGCCGGCCGCGTGACCCCGCGACGTACCGCCACGCCCGCCAGCACCGCCGCCACCGCACGGCGGTGGCGCCCCTGGGCCGCCCTGGTGCTGCTCGGCGTGCCGCTGCTCACCGCCCTGGCCGGGCCGTGGACGGCGGGGGACGACGGGCCGGGGGAGGGCGCGCTGCCCTCAAGGCCGCCCGGGGGCGGCCACCCGCTCGGCACGGACGTGCTGGGGCGCGACGTGCTCGCGCTCGTGCTGCACGGCGGCGCCTCCGTGGTCGGCAGCGCCCTGGCCGCGCTCGCGGTCGGCCTCGCCGCCGGGGTTCCGCTGGGGCTGCTCGCCGCGGGCGCGCGGCACGGTGTCGACGAGGCCGTCATGCGCACCCTCGACCTCTTCCTCGCCTTCCCCGGCCTGCTGGTCCTGATGACCCTGGCCGCCACGGGACACCGCGACCGGCTGTGGCTGGTCGCGGTCGCCGGTGTGCTCCAGGTCCCCGCCGTCGCCCGCCTGGTGCGCGCCGCCGCGCTCGCGCCCGGCTCCCGTACCGTCGTCGAGGCCCTGCGGATGCAGGGACACGGCTGGGCGTACGTCCATCTGCGGCACCTGGCGCGGGAGTTGGCGGCGCCGCTGGCCACCGACGCGGGCGGGCGGCTGCCCGTCGTGCTGTACCTGCTCGCGTCCGCCAACTTCCTCGGCCTCGGGCTGCCCGCCTCCTCGCCCGACTGGGCGGTGCTCATCGAACGCAACCGTGACGCCCTGTTCACCCAGCCCGCCGTGGTGCTGGTGCCCGCCGGGCTGCTGACCTCCCTCTGCGTCGGCGGCAACCTGCTCGTCGACCGGGCGCTCGCCCGACGCCGGACGGCGCCGTGACCGGGCCAGGCGTCCCGGCGCTGCGTCTGACGGGGCTCCGCGCACACGCCGAGGGGGCCGCGCGGCCCCTGCTCGACGGGGTCGGGCTCACCGCGCCGCCCGGCACCGTGACGGCCGTCGTCGGCCCCTCGGGAAGCGGCAAGACGACCCTGGGCCTGGCCGCGCTCGGCGCCGCCGCCCGGGGCGTACGGCTGAGCGGACAGGTGCTCCTCGACGGCACCGACCTGCTGCGGGCCGCCCCCGCCGAGCGGGCCGCGCTGCGCCGCGGCCGGGCCGCACATCTGCCCCAGCACCCGGAGACCGTGCTCGACCCCGTCCGCAGGATCGGCGGCGCGCTCGCGGAACTCGCGGCCCTCGGAGGGGCGGCGCGCACCGCGCGGCACGCCGCCGCGGCGCGTGCGCTGCCCCTGGCGGGCCTCGACCCGGACACCGTGCGCCGCCGCTTCCCCCACCAGCTCTCCGGCGGCCAGCAGCAGCGCCTCGCGCTGGCGTCTGCGCTGGTGACGGGGGCGCGCCTGCTGGTGCTGGACGAGCCGACGAGCGGCCTCGACCCGGCGCTCGCCCACGCCCTCGGCCGCACCGTGCGGGCCCTCGCGGACGGCGGCGCGAGCGTACTGCTGCTCAGCCACGACCTGCCCCTGGTCCGCGCCACCGCCGACCGTGTCACCGTGCTCGAACACGGCAGGGCCGTGGACCACGGGCCCACCGGGCACCTGCTAGGCCCAGGACCGCCCCGCAAGGACACCGCGGCGGACCGCCACCGCGCGACCCGGGAACTGCTGGCCGCGGAACACCGGGCCCCGACGCGCACCGGCCTCGTCAGTGGCCCCGCCACCGGTCCCGTACCCGGCACCGGCGACCCCGCCCCGCACACCGCCGCCCCCGACGCGTCGGGAACCGGGGTGGCGGCCCGGGGCATCGTCGTGCGCCGACGCGCGGGTGACCCGCTCCCGGTGCCGGTGTCGGCCGCCTTCCCGCCCGGCAGCAGGACCGCCCTGCTCGGCCCCTCAGGCTCGGGCAAGACGACGTTCGCGCGCGTGCTGGCCGGGCTCACCACCCCGACCGGGGGCGGGACACACCTCGACGGCCGACCGCTGCCGCACCGCGTCGGCCGCCGCACCCCCGCCCAGCGCCGCGCCGTCCAGTACGTGCACCAGAGCAGCGCGGGGACCTTCGAACGCCATCGCCCCCTGCTCGACCAACTCGCTGACACCGCAAGACTGTTGCGCGGCCTGTCCCCAGACGCCTCGGCCGCGGGGGCGATCGCGGCGGCCGCCGCCCTCGGGCTCGACGAGGAGCTGCTGCACCGCACCGCCGGCACACTCTCCGGCGGCCAGCTCCAGCGCTGCGCCCTGGTACGGGCGCTCACCGCGCACCCGGCGCTCCTGGTGTGCGACGAGGTGACGTCGGCCCTCGACACCGTCTCCAGGGCCCGGATGCTCGACGCCCTGCCGCGGCTGCTCGCACCCGGGCGCACGGCCCTGCTGTTCATCAGCCACGACCTGCCGGCGGTCCGCGCCCTCACCGAGGAGGCCCTGTTCCTCGAAGGCGGCCGCCCGGTGCGCCGCGGTCCGCTCGACGACGTCCTGCCCACCGCCTGGCGCCCGGCCCCCGAGTGAGCGCCACCGCATGCGCTATGCTCGTACACGAGTACTCGTAAACGAGTATTGCGGCGGGCGGAGACGGTGCCCGGCGCGCGGCGACGGAGGGGAGAAGGCGGGTTATGGCCAAACGGCGCAAGGTGGGCAACCTGCTCGCCCTGGCGGTGCTCTCCACCGTCGTCCAACGGCCCATGCACCCCTACGAGATGGCCTCCCTGCTGCGGTCGCGCGGCAAGGAGGACGACATGGAGATCAAGTGGGGCTCCCTCTACACCGTGGTGCGCAACCTGGTGAAGCACGGCTTCCTCCAAGTCGCCGACACCGCGCGGGAGGGCGCGCGCCCCGAGCGGACCGTCTACCGGATCACCGACGCGGGGCGCGCGGAACTGGTCGACTGGGTGCGCGAACTCGTCTCCACCCCGCAGCCCGAGCACCCGAAGTTCAAGGCGGGCCTCTCGGTGCTCGCGATCCTGTCGCCCGAGGAGACCGCGGCCCTGCTGCGGCACCGCCTCGAAGCGCTGGAGCGCGCCACGGTCGCGCTGCGCACCTCACTGGCGCGCGACGCGGCCGACGTCCCGCGGCTGTTCCTCATCGAGGACGAGTACGAACTCGCCGTCCGCGACGCCGAGTCGGCATGGCTGCGCACGCTGCTCGGCGAACTCGCCGACGGCACCTTCCCCGACCTGGCGCTGTGGCGGCAGTGGCACGCCACCGGCGAGATGCCGGGCGAGCTGGCCGATCTCGCGGAGCGCGGAAGCACGGACTGAGAAGGCCCCGGCGGGGTGTTGCCGCACCGCCGCCGGGGCCGTGACCTCGAACCGACACCCATGACGGGCGAATCCGGCCACGAGATGGCGAGCACAAGGATAGCCGGGCTCCCCGCACGGAACGGTTCACCGCACCCCGCACCGGGTGCGACAGCCGGCACCGGACCCCTCCGGTGCCACGTTCCCAGGGAGAACCATGACAGCAGTACGCACCGCACTGGTCATCGGCGGCGGGATAGCGGGCCCGGTCACCGCCCTCGCGCTGCACCGGGCCGGCATCGAGGCGACCGTGTACGAGTCCTACCCGGGCACCGCGGACGGCATCGGGGGCAGCCTCGCGCTCGCGCCCAACGGGCAGGCCGCCCTCGACGTGGTCGGCGCCCGCGAGGCCGTGGTGGCCGACACCCTGCCGATCCCGCGCACGGTGATGTCGTTCGGCGCCAGGAACGTCGAACTCCCGCAGCTCGCCGGGCTGCCGCCGATGCGCCTGCTGCACCGCGCGGACGTGCACCGCGCGCTGCACGACATCGCGGTGGCGCGGGGTATCCGCGTCGAGCACGGCAAGCGGCTCGTCGGCGCCGACGAGGGCCCCGACACCGTCACCGCCCGCTTCGCCGACGGCACCACCGCCACCGCCGACGTCCTCATCGGCGCCGACGGCATCCACTCCACGGTCCGCACCATGATCGACCCGGCCGCCCCGGGCCCCGACTACACCGGCCTGCTCGGCTTCGAGGCCGTCGTGGACCGGCCGGTGCCCGGCGACACCGGCGTCATGCACTTCGCCTTCGGCAGGCGCGCCTACTACCTGTACTGGCGGCGCCCCGACGGCCGTACCCACTGGGGCGCCAACCTGCCGCGCCCCCGGCCGATGACGCTCACCGAGGCGCGCGCGGTGCCGCCCGGGGAGTGGCTGCGCGAACTGCGCGCGACCTACGGGGACGACGACCCCGCGGGCGACCTGGTCCGCCACATCGACCCGGACGGGCTCGCGACCACCGGCGCCCTGTACATCATGCCGCCGGTGCCGCACTGGCACCGCGGCCGCATGGCCCTGGTGGGCGACGCCGTCCACGCGCCCTCCAACAGCTCGGGGCAGGGCGCCTCGCTGGCCGTCGAGAGCGCCGTCGAACTCGCCAGGGCGCTGCGCGACCACCCGACCCCCGAGGCCGCCTTCACCGCCTACGAGCGGCGCCGCCGCGCCCGTACGGAGGAGATCGCGGCGCGCGCCGGGAGGATCAACCAGGTCAAGGCGCCCGGGCCCCTCACCAGCGCCGTGCTGCCCCTGCTGATGCGGCTGCTGATGCGGACGGCGATGCGGCCGGAGAAGGCGTTCGGACCCACCCAGCGCCACCTCATCGACTGGGACGCCCCGGCCTGACCCCGCCCGCGCCCCGCCCCGTCACCCGCCGATACCGCCCGCACACCCGCCGGCCGGTATCGGCGGGTATGCACGCCCCATTCCAGGGAACGCGTAGCCGGTGCCCGTCGCCCGCCGGGGCGCGCGGCACACACCGCAGACGACGGATGGGACGGCCATGAGCAACGGTTTCTCGGGTCCTGAAGGGTACGGTCCTGACCCGTTCGGGGATTTCCTCTCGCGCTTCTTCGGGGGCGGCCCCCAGCGGGGGCCGCAGCCCATCGACCTCGGGCGGCTCATGAGCGAGCCCGCGCGCCAGCTCGTGGCGCAGGCCGCCAGCTACGCCGCCGAGCACGGCAGCACCGACCTCGACACGGAGCACCTGCTGCGGGCCGCCCTCGCCGCCGAGCCCACGCGCGATTTGCTGGAGCGCTCGGGCGCCGACCCGGACCGCATCGCCGAGGACATCGACCAGCGCGCGGGCCCCGCGGGCCCCGGGCCCGGCGGCCCCCAGACGTCCCTGGCGGTGACACCTGCCGTCAAGCGCGCCCTGCTGGACGCCAGGGAACTCGCCAGGGCGGGCGGCGCGGGCTACATCGGCCCCGAGCACGTACTGGCCGCGCTCGCCGCCAACCCCGACTCGGCGGCCGGGCACATCCTCGGCTCCGCGCACTTCGCCCCCGGCCAGGCACCGCCGCAGGGCGCAGGAGCCGCGGGCGGCATGCAGGGCGCGGGGCCCGAGCAGCGGACCGCCCGGGGCGCGGGCGGCTCGGCCACCCCCACCCTCGACCGCTACGGGCGCGACCTCACGGCGCTGGCCGCACAGGGCCGTATCGACCCCGTCATCGGCAGGGACGGCGAGATCGAGCAGACCATCGAGATCCTCTCCCGCCGCGGCAAGAACAACCCCGTCCTCATCGGCGAGGCCGGGGTCGGCAAGACCGCGATCGTCGAGGGCCTCGCCCAGCGCATCGCCGACGACGACGTGCCCGACATCCTCACCGGGCGCCGCGTCGTCGCCCTCGACCTCACCGGCGTCGTCGCGGGCACCCGCTACCGCGGCGACTTCGAGGAGCGTCTGAACAGCATCGTCGCGGAGATCCGCGACCACTCCGACCGGCTCGTCGTCTTCATCGACGAACTCCACACCGTCGTCGGCGCGGGAGGCGGCGGCGAGGGCGGCTCCATGGACGCGGGCAACATCCTCAAGCCCGCGCTCGCCCGCGGCGAACTCCACGTCATCGGCGCCACCACCCTCGACGAGTACCGCCGCTCCATCGAGAAGGACGCCGCGCTCGCCCGCCGCTTCCAGCCGGTGCTCGTCCCCGAGCCCACCACCGCGGACGCCGTGCAGATCCTGCGCGGCCTCCGGGACGCCTACGAGGCACACCACCAGGTCAGGTACACCGACGACGCGCTGCTCGGCGCCGTCGAACTGTCCGACCGCTACCTCACCGACCGCTACCTGCCCGACAAGGCCATCGACCTGATGGACCAGGCCGGGGCCCGGGTGCGGCTGCGCACCCGCACCAAGGGCACCGACGTGCGCGCCCTGGAGCGCGAGGTGGAGCGGCTGACCCGGGACAAGGACCAGGCCGTCGCCGCCGAGCAGTACGAGCGGGCGGGCGAGCTGCGCGACCTCGTCGCCGAGCTGACCGGGCGGATCGACGAGGAGTCCGGGGAGTCGGGCGACGCGGCGGGCGGCGAGAGCCATGTCGTCAAGGTGACGGCGGAGGACATCGCCGACATCGTGTCGCGGCAGACCGGCATCCCCGTCAGCACCCTCACCGAGGAGGAGAAGGACCGCCTCCTCGGCCTTGAGGCCCATCTGCACGAGCGGGTCGTCGGCCAGGACGAGGCGGTCGGCGTGGTCGCCGACGCGGTGCTGCGCTCCCGCGCGGGACTGTCCAGCCCCGAGCGCCCGACCGGCAGCTTCCTCTTCCTCGGCCCCACAGGCGTCGGCAAGACGGAGCTGGCCAGGGCGCTCGCGCAGGCGCTGTTCGGCAGCGACGACCGGATGGTGCGCCTCGACATGAGCGAGTACCAGGAGCGGCACACCGTCAGCCGCCTGGTCGGCTCGCCGCCCGGCTATGTGGGCCACGAGGAGGCGGGCCAGCTCACCGAGTCGGTGCGCCGCCACCCGTACTCGCTGCTGCTCTTCGACGAGATCGAGAAGGCGCACCCCGACGTGTTCAACACGCTGCTCCAGGTGCTCGACGACGGGCGGCTGACCGACGCCCAGGGCCGCACCGTGGACTTCTCGAACACCGTCGTGGTGATGACGAGCAACCTGGGCTCCGAGCGGGTCTCCGGCGGGCCACCGCCCGGCTTCGGCGCGGGCGGCGGCGAGGCCGACGAACAGGACCGCCGCGAGCGGGTGCTGCGCCCGCTGCGCGAGCACTTCAGGCCCGAGTTCCTGAACCGTATCGACGAGATCGTCGTCTTCCGGCCGCTCACCGCCGACCAGCTCAGGCGCATCACCGACCTGCTCCTGGAGGAGACCCGCAGGCGGCTGCACGCCCAGGACATCGCGGTCGAGTTCAGCCCCGAGGCCGTCGACTGGCTGGCGCGCCGCGGCCACGAGCCGGAGTACGGCGCCCGCCCGCTGCGCCGCACCATCCAGCGCGAGGTGGACACCCCCGTGTCCCGGATGCTCCTCGACGGCACCGTCCCGCGCGGCAGCCGGCTCCGCGTCGCCGTGTCGGGCGACACCCTCACCTTCGACACACGGCGGCCGGACCCCGAGGACTGAGCGGCCCGCCGGGCACGGGGCCGTGCGGGAGCCACGGAGGCGGCTGGACCCCCGCCGTATTGCCTGACTAAAGTCAGAGGATGCGTGCGCGAGAGCCAGAGGGACACGTCACACCCGCCGGGCGGCCCGGCCCCGCCGACCCCGGGGAGATCGCCACGGTGCGGAGCTTCCACCGCACCGTCACCGAGCGGGTCGGTGTGCTGAGCGACCGCTACCTGGGCCTCGACCGGCCCATCGGGGAGGCCCGGCTGCTGTGGGAGACCGGCCCGCAGGGCCAGGACCTGCGGCGGCTGCGCGAGCGCCTCGGCCTCGACTCCGGGTACCTCAGCAGGCTGCTGCGCGCCCTGGAGGCCGACGGGCTCGTCACCGTGGAGCCGCTGCCGGGCGACCGCAGGGTGCGCACCGTACGGCTCACCCCCGCGGGCGAGGCCGAGCACGCCGCGCTCGACGCCCGCAGTGACGAACTCGCCGGCTCCCTGCTCGCCCCGCTCGACACCGCCGGGCGGGCCAGTCTTGTGGCGGCGATGGCCGAGGTCGAGCGGCTGCTGACGGCGACCGCCGTCACCCTCGACACCGAGGACCCGGCACACCCCGACGCCGAGAGCTGTCTGCGGGCCTACTTCGCCGAGCTGGCCGACAGCTTCGACACCGGCTTCGACCCGGCGCGCAGCCTGCTGCCCGACCCCGGGGCGCTGCGCCCGCCCGCCGGACTCTTCCTCGTGGCACGGCTGCGCGGCGAACCGGTCGGCTGCGCCGGTCTGAAACTGCCCGTGGACGCGCCCGCCGAGATCAAGCGCATGTGGGTGGCGCCCGCCGCAAGGAGGCTCGGCCTCGGCCGCAGGTTCCTCGCAGAACTGGAGGCACACGCGGCGGCGCACGGCCGCGGCCTGCTCCGCCTCGACACCAACCGCACCCTCGACGCCGCCGTCGCCCTCTACCGCTCGTACGGTTTCGAGGAGGTGCCCGCCTTCAACGACGAGCCCTACGCCCACCACTGGTTCGAGAAGCGGATCGCCCCCGCCGGCCGACCGGCCGGGCGGGCGGCTCAGCCCCCGTCGGCGCGGTGGCCGTCCTCCAGCTCGTAGGGGCCCGCGTCCTCCGCGAGCGCCCGCAGCCCCGCCAGCACCCTGCGGCCCGTCGCGCCCGGCAGCGCCGCGGGGATCTCGTCCGGGGCGAAGAACCGCCACGACAGCAGCTCCTCCTCCTGGAGCCTGATGCGCTCCGCCTCGCCGGGCGCCAGCACCCCGCCGTCGTAGAGGTACGCCACCAGCGGCGGCCGCCCGGCGCCCGGCACCCAGTCCACCGCGAGCAGCCGCCCCACCGGCCGGTCGAGGCCCAGCTCCTCCGCCGTCTCCCTGCGGGCACCCTGCCGCGGCGTCTCGCCGTCCTCCGACTCCACGGTGCCGCCTGGCAGCCCCCAGCCGGGCCGGTAGTTCGGCTCGACGAGCAGCACCCGGCCCTCGGCGTCCCGCAGCAGCACGGCGGCTCCCGAGAGCACGCGGGGCAGCCCGGCGATGTACGTGGCGTAGTCGGAAGGAGTAGTCATCGCGCCCAGCGTAGCCAGCGGACCGCAGGGCCCCGGTGCGGAGGGTGCGACGGCTCCCGTGAGGCGGCATGGGCACTGGGCGCCCCTTCCGGTTAGGGTCGCGGTGGCGCGACTGCCTTGGGGATCAAGGCCGGAAGCAAGGGGAGTGCAAGGTGGCGGACGCTGGAGCGACGGGGACCGCACGGAACGCGGCCACGCCGGAGGCGGCCCGGGTGCTGATCGCCGCGGACAAGTTCAAGGGCTCGCTGACGGCCGTGCAGGTCGCCGAGCGGGTCACGGCCGGGCTGCGTCGCGTGGTCCCCGGCCTCGCGGTGGCGGCGCTCCCGGTGGCCGACGGCGGCGACGGCACGGTGGCCGCCGCGGTGGCCGCGGGCTTCGAGCGCCGCGAGGTCAGGGTCACGGGCCCGCTGGGCGAGCCGGTCACGGCCGCGTTCGCGCTGCGGGACGGCACGGCGGTGGTGGAGATGGCGGAGGCGTCGGGGCTGCACCTGCTGCCGCCCGGCGAGTTCGCCCCGCTGACCGCGACCACGTACGGCACGGGCGAGGTGCTGCGCGCCGCACTCGACGCGGGCGCGGGGGCCGTCGTCTTCGGGGTCGGCGGCAGCGCCACCACCGACGGCGGCGCGGGCATGCTGGCGGCGCTCGGCGCCCGCTTCCTCGACGCGGCGGGCGACCCGGTCGGCCCCGGCGGGGGTGCCCTCGCCGGGCTCGCCACCGCGGACCTCTCCGGGCTCGACCCCCGGCTCGCGCACGCCACCGTGGTGCTCGCGAGCGACGTCGACAACCCGCTGACCGGGCCCAAGGGCGCGGCCGCCGTGTACGGGCCGCAGAAGGGCGCGGGACCCGAGGACGTGGCCGCCCTCGACGCCGCGCTCGCGCACTACGCGCGCGTCCTTGAGGACGCCGTCGGGCCGAGGGCGGGCGAGTGCGCGTCGGCGCCCGGGGCGGGCGCGGCGGGCGGTATCGGGTACGGGGCGCTGGTGGGGCTCGGCGCGGGCTTCCGCCCCGGCATCGAGATCATGCTCGATGTCCTCGGGTTCGCACCCGAGCTTGAGCGCGCCACCCTGGTCGTCACCGGCGAGGGCTCGCTCGACGCGCAGACCCTGCACGGCAAGGCCCCCGCGGGGGTCGCGGCGGCGGCGACCGCGGTGGGCACGCCCGTCGTCGCGGTCTGCGGGCGGCTGGCGCTGACCCCGGGGGAGCTGGCCGGTGCGGGCATCCGGCGCGCCTACGCGCTCACCGACCTGGAGTCCGACGTGTCCCGGTGCCTCGCGGAGGCGGGCCCCCTGCTGGAGCGGCTCGCCGGGCGCATCGCCCACGACTGGCTGGCACCGGCCTAGGCCCTGTCCTGCGGACAACGCGGCCGTGGGGCGGGGCGGGAGACGCCGACGGGGCGGAACCGGCCTCCGGTCCCGCCCCGTCCCCGCGTCGTACGGGCCGCGTGCTCAGGGCTGTGCCCTGGCCTCCCGGCGGTTGTCGCGGAAGTTGTTCACCCGGCGGGCCGTGGCGAACAGCGGGATCACGGCGCCCATCACCAGTTGCAGCGCACACCCGGTCTGGAGCAGGAGCTGCCCGCCGGGCGCCTCGAAGGCCCAGGACGCCAGCAGCCCCATGCTGAGCACGATCCAGCCCAGCATCGCCACCGCGAGCCTGCCGCGCGGCTTCGGGTACTCGACCCGGCTCACCATCAGCCACGCGGTGCCGACGATGGCGAGCAGGGTCGCCACGAACGGCAGCTCCAACAGCACGATGGAGACCACTGTGAGCGCCCCGAAGGGGCTCGGCATGCCCTGGAACATGCCGTCCTTCAACGTCACACAGGAGAATCTGGCCAGTCTCAGCACCACCGCGAGCAGCACCAGGATCGCCCCCGCCGCGGCGACCCGCTGGTGCGCGTCGTCGGCCACCATCCCGTATACGAGGACGAAGTAGGCGGGCGCCAGCCCGAAGCTGATCAGGTCGGAGAGGTTGTCGAGTTCCGCGCCCATCGGGGAGCTGCGCAGCTTGCGCGCCACCAGCCCGTCGAAGAGGTCGAACACGGCCGCGCAGAGCATCAGGATCACTGCGGTCGCCGCCGAGTGACGCGCCATGCCCGACTCGTCACTGCCGGTGAGGTGCGGGATCAGGATGCCCGTGGTGGTGAAGTACACCGCCATGAAGCCGCAGGTCGCGTTGCCGAGGGTGAGGGTGTCCGCTATCGAGAGGCGCAGCGACAGCGGGATGTCGTCGCCGCCCTCGTCGTCGTCCGCCTCGGTCTCGGGAGCCCAGCGGACCGGGTTCGCGGGGTCCGCCGATGTCTCGGTGTCAGCCACGGTCAACGCGAGTCACCCCAGCCACCGTCTTCTGGCCGACCTCCAGCGCCACGTCGACACCCTCGGGCAGGTACAGGTCGACCCGCGAGCCGAAGCGGATGAGTCCGATGCGGTCGCCCTGCTCCACCTTGCTGCCCCTCGGCAGGTAGGGCACGATGCGCCGGGCCACCGCGCCCGCGATCTGCACCATCTCGATGTCGCCGAGTTCGGTGTCGAGGTGCCAGACGACCCGCTCGTTGTTCTCGCTCTCCTTGTTGAACGCCGGTACGAACCCCCCGGGGATGTGCTCGACCGAGGTCACCGTCCCGGCCAGCGGGGCGCGGTTGACGTGCACGTTCAACGGACTCATGAAGATCGCGACGCGGGTGCGTCCGCCGTGCCACGGCATGATGCTCTGCACCACACCGTCCGCGGGCGCCACCACACGGCCCTCGGTGATCTCACGGTCGGGGTCGCGGAAGAACCACAGCATGCCCGCCGCGAGAGCGGTGGCGGGCACGGCGAGCGCGGCGGCCCGCCGGGAGCTGCGGGAGCGGGCCAGGCTCAGGGCCGCGGTGGCGACGGTCGGCAGGAGCCACGGCGATGCTCCGCGGGCCAGGCGGACCCGGCCGCGAGATGCAGAGGTTTGGCTGTGGGGCATGGATGACCTTCGTAGCAGATGATGCCGCGCAGTGAAGGGGACGGCGGCTTAGCGGCGATCGTATCGGTTACGAGCCGCAACTGGGCAAGCCGGGAAGCCGAGTCGGCGCCCCGGGCGCGTGGACCGGGCCTCAGGGTTTCCCTCCCGTGTGTCCCCCCAACTCCGGGAGTTACCCCGGACTTCGACACTCGTCGGGCCACCTGCGCCCGATGACCGTCTTCTGGATCTCCGCGGTGCCTTCGCCGATCGGCGGCAGCGGCACCCCCGGGCCGTTTCGTCGCCCGGAGTCCTTTTTGTGTGCCGCGCTCTCCATCATGGCACGGGCCGCCTCCGCGGTGGCGGCCATCCCCGGGGCGTGCGCCGAAACGCCTGGTGGTGCGCGGCGGGTTTGCCGAAAGTTTGACGGCGCCCGGCGTGGCCGACGTCCGGTCCGTGGGTGTGCGGGGGTGTGCGGGCACACCGCGGCCGCGCACATCTGCCGCACTCCGCTCCGTCCATCATTTGGTAAAACCCTCGTCCGGGAGTGTGACCGGAGCGCGTCACGCCCGAGGAGGTTCGAAGGAGGTGGTGCGCCGCAGGCCCGCGGCGCGCCCCTTTCCCGCGACGACCAGCGCCATCTTGCGGCTGGCCTCGTCGATCATCTCGTCGCCGAGCATCGCGGCTCCCCTGGCGCCGCCCGCCTCCGAGGTGTGGTACGCGTAGGCGTCCAGGATGAGTTCCGCGTGGTCGTAGTCCTCCTGCGCGGGGGAGTACACCTCGTTGGCGGCGGCCACCTGGTCCGGGTGCAGCACCCACTTCCCGTCGAAGCCGAGCGCGGCGGAGCGGCCTGCCACCTCGCGGAACCCCTCGGCGTTCCTGATCTGGAGGTAGGGCCCGTCGATGGCCTGCACACCGTTGCTGCGGGCCGCCATCAGAATCCGCATCAGGACGTAGTGGTAGGCGTCGGCCGGGTAGCCCGGCGGCTGCTCGCCCACCACGAGCGAGCGCATGTTGAGGGACGCCATGAAGTCCGCGGGCCCGAACACCACGGTCTCGACGCGCGGCGACGCGGCGGCGATCGCGTCCACGTTCACCAGCCCCGTGGCGTCCTCGATCTGCGCCTCGATGCCGATCCCGCCGACCGGCAGGCCCATGGCCCGCTCGATCTGGCTCAGCAGCAGGTCGAGCGCCCCGATCTGGCCGGCGTCCCGCACCTTCGGCAGCAACAGGCAGTCGACGTGCTCCCCCGCGCCTTCCACCACCGTCACCACATCGCGGTAGGTCCACTCGGTGGACCAGTCGTTGACCCTGACCACCCGCGTCTTGCGGCCCCAGTCGCCCTCGTTGAGGAACTTCACGACGGTGTGCCGCGCGCCGGGCTTCGCCGACGGCGCGCAGGCGTCCTCCAGGTCGAGGAAGACGGCGTCCACGTCAAGCCCCTGCGCCTTCTCCAGGAAGCGGGGGTTGGAGCCCGGCACCGCGAGCACGGAGCGGCGCGGGCGCACGGGGCGGGCTGCGGGCGCGTTCATACGGGGGACCTCCCGGGGTCGGGCCGTGCGGTGTGCCCGGCCCCGTCGACGATACGGCCGCCGGTCGCGGGCGGTCCCACGCCCTTCGCGGGCGCGCCCGCCGCCCCCTCCCGGCCGCCGACCGGGCCGCTCTTGCGGGCAGCGGCTGCCTCGGACGAGCGATCCTCGCTCGCGGGTGCGGAGGAAGATCCGGTTCCGGGCCGCGCGGGACACGCGCCGCCGCCCCGGGCCCCGGCACGGTGTACGGCGGGGTGCGCACATGCAGTACGTTCGGGGTCATGCCGCAGCCCGCCAAGCCCTCCCGCACCAGCCAGGCGACCGACGCACCGGAGGCCCCGGGCACCCCGTCCGCGGGCACCGCGAGCGGCCGGGCCGCGGCCCAGCGGCTGAAGATGCGCCGCGAACTCGCCGCCGCCGCCATGGAGCTGTTCGCCACCAAGGGCTACGAGGCCACCACCGTCGACGAGATCGCGGGCGCCGCAGGCGTCGCCCGCCGCACCTTCTTCCGCCACTTCAGGTCCAAGGAGGAGGCGATCTTCCCGGACCACGACGACACCCTGGTGCGCGCCGAGGCCGTACTGAACGCCGCCCCCGCCCACGAGCCCCCGCTCGACACGATCTGCCGCGGCATCAAGGAGGTCATGAAGATGTACGCGGCGCAGCCCGAGATCTCCGTCGCCCGCTACCGCCTCACCCGCGAGGTCCCCACCCTCCGCGAGGCCGAGATCGCCTCCGTCGCCCGCTACGAACGGCTGTTCACCCGCTACCTCCTCGGGCACTACGACGAGCACGCGCACCACGACACCGGCTTCGACGACCCGCTGCTCGCCGAGGTCGCCGCCTCCGCCGTCGTCACCGCCCACAACCACGTCCTGCGCCGCTGGCTGCGCGCCAACGGCCAGGGCGACGTCGAGGCCCAACTCGACCACGCCTTCGCGATCGTACGGGCCACCTTCGGCGCGGGGGCGGGCCGCGGCCCGCAGGCCGCCGCCGCGCCCACGGGCGAGGGCGGCGAGGTGCTGGTCACCGTCGCCCGCACCGACACCCCGCTGCCCGAGATCATGCGCACCATCGAACGGGCCCTGCGCGAGCGCCCGCCCGCGCCGCGCCCGCCGGGCGCCGCCGCCGAGTGATCCGGTCCGCGGTCTGTCCCGGTGATCCGCACGCGACTACCCTCGCGCCATGGACGAAGAGCTGCGGGCGCTCACCGAGCGCTTACGGCGGGAAGCCGCGGGCGACCACGAGTTCGACCGCATGGCGACCACCCGGGACAAGGACGAACTCGTCGCCGTACTGACCGGCCCGGGACGCCCCCTGTGGGCGAGGGAGCTGGCCGCGTTCCGGCTCGGCACCGCGGGCGACCGCCGCGCCTTCGAGGCCCTGGTGCTGCTGCTCAACCACCGCGACCCGCAGCGCTGCGCGTCCGCGGCCCGCGCCCTCGCCCGGCTGCGCGACCCCCGCACCGCGCGCGCCGCCGCCGCCCTCGCCACCAACGAACTGCGTGTCGCCTACGCGCTGCACCCGGTACGGCTGCTCACCGAGCTGCGCGCCCCCGAGTCGGCGCCCGCCCTGATCACCGCGCTGGAGCGCCGCCTCAGGCCGCGCGACCCCTACTGGCGGGTCGCCCTCGCCTGCGTGGAGGGCCTCGGCGCCCTCGGCGACCGCAGGGCGCGCCCCGTCCTCACGGCCGCCGCCGGGATGCCCAGGCTCGCCCCCGCCGCCGAGGCGGCGCTGGCCCGGCTGCCCGGCTGACCCCCCGTCAGCCGTCCACCAGCGCCAGCGCCTCCACCTCCATCAGGAACCCGGGACCCACGAGCGCGGCCACCTGGAGCGCCGAACTCGCCGGCAGCCGCGCCGGGTCGAGCACGGCGTCCCTGGCCTCCCTGATCGCCGGCATGTACGCCATGTCCGTGACGAAGTACGTCAGCTTCACCACGTCGTCGAAGCCGGCCCCCGCCGCCGCGAGGCACCGCCGCAGGTTCTCGAACACCTGCCGGGCCTGCGCCGCCGGGTCCCCGGCCCCCACCAGCCTCCCGTCCCCGTCGAGCGGGAGCTGCCCCGAGACCGCCACGAGCCGCCCGGTGCCGTGCACCACGTGCGTGTACTGGGCCGCGGGGAAGACGCCCTCGGGCGCGTGGACACGGGTCAGTCGCTCAGCCATGGGCCGATTATGACCGCCGGGCCGCGGCGTCAGACCCCGGGCCCGTGCCCCCGTGGGCCGAGCGCCTCGTGCAGCCGGTCCACCGGCCGCAGCGCCCGCCGCGTCCCCGCCGGTTCGGGATCGGGCAGCGCGGGGCACACCGCGTCCACCGTCCCCTCGCCGCGCGGCACGGTCCCGTCCCGCAGATACGCGGCGAGCCGCTCGTCGAGGCACGCGTTGCCGCTGAGGGTGACGCCGTGGTTGCCGCCGCCCTCCTCCACCACCAGGCTGGAGTCCCGCAGCGCACGGTGCACCGCCACACCGCCCTCGTACGGCGTCGCGGCGTCCCCGGTGGCCTGGAAGAGCAGCACCGGCGGCAGCGCGTTCGTCGACACGTCGACCGGCTCGCGCCCCCTGACGGGCCAGAACGCGCACGGCGCGTTGTACCAGGTGTTGTTCCAACTGCTGAACGGCGCCTTGTGGTCCGAGCGCCGGGCGTCGCGCACCCATGTCTGCCAGTCCCGCGGCCAGGGCGCGTCCCTGCACTGCACCGCGGTGTACACGCTGTAGTTGTTGTCGCCCGTCGCGTCCTGCGCGCCGAGCGCACGGTACGCGCGCAGCAGCGGCGCCGTGTCCTTCTCCTTCACGTACGCCGAGAACGCCTGCGCCAGCCTCGGCCAGTAGAGGTTGGAGTAGCCGCCCGGCAGGAACGTGTCCTCCAGCTCCGCGCCGCCCACCGTGCCGCCCGCGGGCTCGGCGGTCACCGCGCGCCGCATCGCGTACCACTCGTCCTCGACCCGCGCCGGGTCGGCGCCCAGGTGGTACGCGGCGTCGTGCTTGGCCACCCATGCGAGGAACGCCTGGTGGCGGGCGTTGAACGCGATGTTCTGGTCCAGGTTGTCGCGGTACCAGACGCCCTGCGGCGTCACCACCGAGTCCAGCGCCATCCGGTGCACCCGGTGCGGGAACAGCTTCCCGTACACCGCGCCGAGGTACGTGCCGTACGAGTAGCCGAAGTAGCTGATGCGCTGCGCACCGAGCGCGTGCCTGATGTCGTCCATGTCCCGCGCCGAGCTGTCGGTGTCCATGAACGGCAGCAGCCCCGCGTACTCGCTGCCGCACGCCTCGGCGAAGTCCCTGGCCCGCTGCACGTTCTCGCGCGCCGTCTCGTAGCCCTCCGGCACGCTCGCCGGGCGCACCGGGTCGAAGTGCCCGGGCACACAGTCGAGCGCGGGCCTGCTGCGCCCCACCCCGCGCGGGTCGAAGCCGATCACGTCGTACTGCGAGGTGATGTCGTCGGGCAGCGACCCGGCCACCACACCGGCGAGCGAGAGCCCGCTGCCGCCTGGCCCGCCCGGGTTCACCAGCAGCGGGCCCTGGAACTCCTTGCCGGTGTGCGGCACCCGGGAGAGCGCCAGGGTGATCTGGCGGCCGCGCGGGCTCTGGTGGTCGAGCGGCACCCGCAGCGAGGCGCACTGCATCGTGGGCGAGTCCTCGGTGCCGCAGTCCTTCCAGGCGAGCGCGGCGGGGCGGGTGAGGGGCCCGGCGTCGCTCGCGGCGGGCGGCCCTGCGCTCACCGCCGCGGCGAGGGCCGCCGCGACCGAACAGAGGGCGGCTGCGCGTTTCTTCATGGGGCCTCCCGGCGGGGCTAGAGGGCGTTCTGCCCGGACGTTCAAGCCCGCATCGTCCCCGGGGAGCCGGCCCCGCCAAGCGAGCGGCCGCACCGCCCACCCGAATGCCCCGGCACTCCCACCCGGGGGACCCACCGGGCGCCCGCCTCAGAGCAGCGTGAGCTGGGTCGGCTCCGCCGCCCCCGCCGCGGGCCCCGCGTCCTGCGCGGGCGCCAGGCCCCTGCTCTCGCCCGCGCGCGCAGGACCCATCCCGTACTCGGCGGCCAGCTCGTGCACCTGGCGGGTGACCCGCCGCTGGTACCAGCGCGGGCAGTACGAGCCGCCCGCGTACAGCCGCTCGTAACGCCGCACCAGGTGCGGGTGCTCACGGCCGAGCCACGCCATGAACCACTCCCTGGCACCCGGCCGCAGGTGCAGCACCAGCGGTGTCACCGAGGCCGCCCCCGCCGCCGCGATCTCCCGCACCGTCGCGCGCAACTGCCCGGGCCCGTCGCTGAGGAACGGCAGCACCGGCGCCATCAGCACCCCGCACCCGATGCCGCGCTCCCCGAGCGCCCGCACCACGTCGAGGCGGCGCTGCGGCGCGGGCGTGCCCGGCTCCACGCTGCGCCACAGCCCGGGGTCGGTGAAGCCCACCGAGACCGCGACGCCGATGTCCGTGACCCGCGAGGCGCGCTCCAGCAGAGCGAGGTCGCGCAGCACCAGGGTGCCCTTGGTGAGGATGGAGAAAGGATTCTCCCGCTCGGTGAGCGCCCGGATGATCCCCGGCATCAGCGCGTACTTGCCCTCCGCGCGCTGGTAGCAGTCGACGTTGGTACCCATCGCTATGTGCCGGCCCTCCCAGCGCGGCGACGCCAACTGGCGGCGCAGCACCTCGGGCGCGTTCACCTTCACCACGATCTGGGAGTCGAACCCGTGGCCCGTGTCCAGGTCGAGATAGCTGTGCGTCCTGCGCGCGAAGCAGTACACGCACGCGTGGGTGCAGCCGCGGTACGGGTTGACCGTCCACTCGAACGACATCCGGGACGTGCCCGGCACCCGGTTCAGCACGGATCTGGCCCGGATCTCGTGGAACGTGACGCCGCGGAACTCCGGGCTGTCGTACGTGCGGGTGGTCACCGCGTCCGTCCCGAACAGCGCGGCACCGTCCTGACCTGGCCGGTCCCTCAGATTCTCCCAGCGCATGACGCCTCCTCGGTGGTACTCCCAAAAGAATAGAACACATGTTCCCTTGATCGTGCGACCCCTGGTTTGGCGGGCGCGGCGCGGGGTGGTTGGCTGTGCCCTGTCCCGCAGGGCCCCCAGAAGCGAGAGGAAGCGCCATGGCGCAGGTCGAGGCAGTCACAGAACGGACGATCGCCGCCGCACCCGACGAGGTCTTCGACGCCCTCGCCGACTACAGCGGCACCCGCCAGGGACTGCTGCCCGGCCAGTTCAGCGAGTACGAGGTGCGCGAGGGCGGCGACGGCGAGGGCACCGTCGTGCACTGGCGGCTCCAGGCCACCAGCAAGCGGGTCCGCGACTGCCTGCTCGACGTCACGGAGCCCACCGACGGCGAACTCGTCGAGAAGGACCGCAACTCCTCCATGGTCACCACCTGGCGGGTGACCCCGGCGGGGGAGGGCTCCTCGCGCGTCACCGCCACCACGGTCTGGAACGGCGCCGGGGGCATCGGCGGATTCTTCGAGAAGACCTTCGCGCCCAAGGGCCTCGGCCGTATCTACGACGCGATTCTGGCCAATCTCGCGGCCAAAACCCAGCAGGTCAGCGGCGGCTGACCGGCCGCCCCCCGGCGGCTTCCGCACCCCGCGCGCGGCAGCCGCCCCCCTTCCCTCCCGCGTCATCCGTACGGGTGGTTTCAAAAGGCGCGCGTTGAACGCCGCAACGCTCCTACCGGCGGCGACGCCCGAAAACCACGCCTCGCCCAAGTTGCTCCGCATTGTCGCGTAATGCGAAAAATTACGCCGCAGGTGACGAGGGGAGCAGTACGTGGGCGGGACGACGCTGGCCGATGGCGCGGCGGCACCGGGAACAGCAGACCGGGACACGGCACGGGAACCGGCGGCGAAGGGGCCGTCGGGACGCGGGCCGACGGAGGGGGCCGCGGCGCCGGGCGCGGGACCCTACGACGAGCGGCCACAGCCCCCGGGTGAGGAGCGGGCCGACGGCCCCGGCGGCACGGCCGACGAGGGGGCGCTGCCCGGCGACCCGGAGCAGACCGTGCCGCTGGCCGAACTGCTCCAGGACGAACAGCCGGAACCGGCGCCCGTCCTCGGCCCCCGCCGGGTGCGGCTCGTCTTCGTGGGGCTGATGCTCGCCCTGCTGCTCGCCGCGCTCGACCAGATGATCGTCGCCACCGCCCTGCCGAAGATCGTCGGCGAGCTGCACGGGCTCGACAAGATGCCCTGGGCGATCACCGCCTACCTGCTCACCTCGACCATCGGCCTCCCGGTCTACGGCAAGCTCGGCGACCTCCTCGGCCGCAAGAGCGTCTTCCAGTTCGCCATCGCGTGCTTCGTGCTCGGCTCCGCGCTCGCCGGCTGGTCGCGCACCATGGACCAGCTCATCATCTTCCGCGCCGTCCAGGGCGTCGGCGCGGGCGGCCTCATGATCGGCGTCCAGGCGATCATCGGCGACATCGTGCCGCCCCGGGACCGCGGCAGGTTCATGGGCCTCATCGGCGCCGCCTTCGGACTCGCCTCCGTCGCGGGGCCCCTGCTCGGCGGCTTCTTCACCGACCACACGAGCTGGCGCTGGTGCTTCTACGTCAACGTCCCCTTCGGCCTGGTCACCCTCGCCGTCGTCACCGTCGTCCTGCCGAGGCGGCGGCCCGCGGGCAGGCCCCGCTTCGACGTCCTCGGCACCCTGCTGCTCACCGCGGCCTCCACCTGCCTCGTCCTCCTCACCAGTTGGGGAGGCACCGAGTACGCCTGGGGCTCCCGTGTCATCCTCGGCCTCGGCGCGGGCGCGGTCGTCGCCACGGTGCTCTTCCTGCTCGCCGAGCGCTTCGCCGCCGAACCCCTCATCCCGCTGCGGCTGTTCAGGGACTCCGTCTTCAACGTCACCGGCCTCGTCGGCGCCGTCGTCGGCATCGCCCTCTTCGGCGCAGCCAGCTATCTGCCCACGTACCTCCAGATGGTCGACGGCGCGAGCGCCACCGGCTCGGGGCTGCTGATGCTGCCCATGATGGGCGGCGTCGTCATCGCCTCCGTGGTCTCCGGCCAGCTCATCAGCCGCACCGGCCGCTACCGCGTCTACCCCATCCTCGGCGGCGCCCTCTCCACCCTCGGCATGTGGCTGCTGTCCCGCCTGGAGACCGGCACCCCACGGCTGCACTACAGCATCTGGATGGCGGTGCTCGGCGCGGGCATCGGGCTCGTCATGCCGGTCCTGGTGCTCGCCGTGCAGAACTCGGTGCGCCCCTCCGACATGGGCGCCGCCACCAGCGCCAACAACTACTTCCGGCAGATCGGCGGCAGCGTCGGCGCCGCCGTCTTCGGCACCCTCTTCGCGAGCCGCCTCGCCCACGAACTCGGCGGCAGGCTCCCCGCGGGCGCGCACCTGCCCGACCCGGAGTCCATCACCCCGCAGCTCGTCCACCAGTTGCCGCCCGCGCTGCGCGACGGCTACATCGGCGGCTACGCCGCGGCCATGCCGCGCATCTTCCTCTACCTCGTCCCCGTGCTCGCCCTCGGGCTGCTCATCGCCTTCTTCCTCAAGGAGACACCCCTGTTGTCCAGTGCCGTGCCCCACAGCGCCTCCGACACCGACTCCCTCACGGAGCCCGGCATCCCCGCCGCCCGCAGCTCCTACGCGGCCGGGGTGCCGGTGTGCGGGGGAGTGGTGCACCCGGACGGCACCGCGGTGCCGCGCGCCGCGCTCACCCTCATCGACGTCTCGGGGCGCCAGATCGGCCGCGGCGCCAGCGGCGACGACGGGCGCTACGCCCTGTCCACGCCCGGCACCGGCTCGTACGTCCTCATCGCCGCGGCGGGCGGACACCAGCCGCAGGCCGTGTCCGTGACGGTGGGCGAGCGGCCCGTCGAACTCGACGTCGTCCTCGGCGGGGCCGGGCGGCTCGCCGGTGCCGTGCTCACCGCGGACGGCTCACCCGTCCGCGACGCCACGGTCACCCTCACCAACGTGCACGGGGAGGTGGTGGCCACCACCCGCAGCGCACGCGAAGGGGGCTACCAGATCACCGAGTTGGTGGCCGGTGAGTACACGCTGGCGGCGAGCGCACCCGCGTTTCGGCCCGCGGCGCTTCCGGTGAGTGTGCAGGCGGCGCGGGAGACCCGGCAGGATGTGGAGCTGGCCGGGGGAGCGGTGCTCAGGGGGACCGTGCGTGCGGGGGGTGGGCGGCCCGTCGAGGATGCGCGGGTGACGCTGCTGGACGCGGCCGGGAACGTGGTGGACACGCTGACCACCGGGGCGGACGGGACGTTCCGGTTCGTGGATCTGTCGTCGGGGGAGTACACGGTGATCGCGGCGGGGTATCCGCCGGTGGCGACCGTGTTGCAGGTCGCGGGGGGTGGGCGCACGGAGCGGGATCTTCAGCTCGGGCATGAGGATTGAGGTGTGTTGTGGCGTGAAGTGGGGTGCGGGGGGTTGTGTGGTGCGGTGGTGGGTGGGTGGTTGCGGTGCGTCGGCGGGCTGCGGGTTTGGGGTTGACCTTTCAGTCGGGTGGAATGTCTAGCGTTGTCGTATGCGGATTTCTCAGCTTGCCGAGCGGTGTGGTGTGCCGGCGACGACGTTGCGGTTCTACGAGGCTGCCGGGTTGCTGTCCGCCGGGCGGACGCCGGGTGGGTACCGGGTGTACGGCGAGGACGCGGTGGAGCGGCTCGCGTTCATCGGGGCCGGCAAGCGGCTCGGGCTTGCGCTGGAGGAGATCGGGGAGCTGCTCGCGGTGTGGGAGGGCGGGGTGTGTGCCCGGGTGAAGGCGGGGCTACGGCCACGGGTCGTGGCGCGCCTCGCGGAGGCGGAGCGGAGGAACGCGGAGCTTGGGGCGTTCGCCGCCTCGCTGCACGCCGCCCTGGGACGGCTCGACTCGTTGCCCGAGCGGGCGGGCAGGTGTGATGCGGAGTGCGGGTTCCCCGGTGGGGCGGGGGCCGGTGGGGAATCCGCCGGTTCCGGCCCGGGGGGCGGTTTTGGTTCCGGTTTCGTTGACGCCGCGTCCGCATCCACCCCCGCGTCCGTGCCCGGGGAGCGGTGGCGGTCTGCCCCGGTGGTCTGTTCGTTGGGGGGTGAGGGGGTGGCCGAGAGGGCTGGGGAGTGGCGTCGGGTGCTTGAGGGGGCCGGGCGGGGGGCTGTTCTGGACGGGGTGCGGGTGACGTTGCCCGTCGGGCGTGTCGGCCGGGTGGTGGAGTTGGCCGCCGCGGAACAGCGGTGCTGCCCCTTCTTCGACTTTCGGGTGCATCTCGACGGCGGGGTGGTGCATCTCGAAGTTCGGGCGCCGGCCGAGGGGACGGGGCTTCTCGCCGAGTTGTTCGGGCCCCTCCCGGGGGTCCTCAGCCCTGGTGCACCATCTCGTACTCCTCCGTCAGCTCGCGCACGCGGATGAAGCCGAGTTTGCGGTAGAACGCCTCGGCCCTCCCGTTGTCGCGGTGGACCAGCAGGCGGGTGCGGGAGGCGCGGGGGGCCGTCCAGGCCAGCGCGGTCCTGAACAGGGCCGCCGACACCGTGCCGCCGCGGTGCCCGGGGCGTACGAACACGCCCACCAGATGGGCCTGGGGGCGGTCGACGGCCTCGCCCATGAAGTCCACCGTGCCCGCCTGTTCGAGCAGGGCCGTCACCGTGCCGAGCCACTCGCCGTCCGGTGCCTCCGCCACGAACTGGCGGTTCCGGCCGCCCTCCGCGCCGCCGAGTGTGCGCTCCTTCCAGAAGGCGTCAGGGCGGGCCACCGCCTCGTCGTACGTCTCAAAGAAGGCGATGGGTGCCACCGGGTCCCGCAGTGCGGCAAGGCGCAGGGCCTTCACCGCGGGCCAGTCGTCCGCCCGTACCTGTCTCACCGTGTAGTCGCCGCTCATGGCGGCATGATTCTGAGCGGGGGAGGGGCGGTGCAAGTGCTTTGTCGCCCGCCCGCCGCGGGGGCGGGCGACGGGGGTAAAACCGGTTTCGCCGTGTGGTGTCCGCGCGTACGCTCTGAAGCGTCCCAGGTGCGAAGGCGCGGGTTACTTCCACTCCTAATGGGGAGGTTGCGGGTTCAAATCCCGTCGCCGGGCCCTGGCCCGGCGTAGCTCAACCCGGTAGAGCACCTTGTCACCCGCGCCGATCTGATCTCTGGGACGCACCCCCTTCGCGCGAGGGGGCTTCTCATGCCCGCCGCCCGGCCGCGTGCCGGGCCGCGGCGGCCTCGGCGACCGGTGTGAAGAAGTTCACCAGGTTGCCGTCCGGGTCGCGGAAGAGGAGCGACCTGTTGCCCCAGGGCATCGTGGCGGGGCCGCCGACGACATCGGTGACGAAGTCCGCCAGGCGCCGGTGTGCGAGGTCCACGTCGTCCACCAGGAACTCGACGATCACGCTCTGGTTCGCGGCCGGGCGCGCGGCGCCGGGCGCGAACATCCGCACCGTTTTCGTGCTGCCGATGGCGAGGGTGCCGCCCGGCGTCCGCAGCTCGGCGAAGTCCTCCGAGGCCCGGTCCGCCGCCACCCCGAGCGCCCGCTCGTAGAACGCGACGAGGCGCGCGACGTCTCCCGTGATGACGCGGATCGAAACAAGGTCCATGATGCGGTCTCCTTTGCCGGTGAACGGGTCGTGCGCTGTGCAGGCTAGGAGAGATAGCGGACAGAAACGGTCCCCTATGCGGCCTACGCTGTCCGCATGTCTCGACCGACAGGGCGTGTGCTGACGCTCCTGGAACTCCTCCAGTCGGGCGGCACCCGCACCGTCGCGGAACTCGCCGACCGGCTCGGCGTCGGCGGGCGCACCGTGCGCCGCTACGCGGACCACCTCGTCGACCTCGGGGTGCCCGTGGAGTCGGTGCGCGGCCGCTACGGCGGCTACCGGCTCGCCCCCGGCTACCGGCTGCCCCCGCTCATGCTCGGCGACGACGAGGCCCTCGCGGTGCTTCTCGGCCTCGTCGCCGGGCCGGCCGCGGCGCTGCCCACCGCGGGCGAGACCGCGGCGGCCAAGATACGGCGCGTGCTGCCACGGCACCTCGCCCACCGGCTCGACGCCCTCCTCGACTCCCTGGCGTTCACAGAACCGCCCCGCACCGCGCACGCACCCGACCCCGGGGTGCTGCTCACGCTCGCCGACGCGGTGCGCCACCGGCGTCCTGTCGCGATCCGCTATACCGACCGCGACGGCGGGCAGAGCGAACGCGTCCTGCACCCGTACGGCATCGTCGCCCACGCGGGCCGCTGGTACGCCACCGGCGCCGACTCCCGCAGCGGCGCGGAACGCACGTTCAGGCTCGACCGCGTCGCCGACGCCAGGACCCGGCCCGGCTCTTTCGAGGCGCCGCCGGACACCGACCGGGCGCGGCGGCTGCTTGAGGGCTTCGCCACCGCCGCGTACCGGCACCGGGTGACCCTGCGGGTACGGGGGACCGTCGAGCGGATTCGTGCCCAACTGCCCGCGAGCGTAGCCGTGTTGGAAGAGGAGCCGGGTGCGCGGGAGCCGGACGGCACCCCGCCGTGGGTCAGGGCCGAGCTGCGGGTGGAGCGGCTCGACTGGCTGCCGCCGGTACTCGCCGCGCTCGACCTGCCGTTCATGGTCGAGCGCCCGGACGAACTGCGCGCCCTCGTCGTCGCGTTCGCGGACCGGTTCGCCGCCCGTGCCCGCGGCGCCTGACAAGTCCCCGCGAGGCGCGGCTACTTGATGCCGGTGGTCGCGATGCCCTCCGTGATCCTGCGCTGGAACACCAGGAACACCGCGATCAGCGGCAGGAACCCCAGCACCGACGAGGCCATCACCTCCGCGTACTGGATGTTGCTGTTGCTCACCAGCGACGCCAGACCCACCGGAATCGTCTGGGACTTGGTCTGGCTCAGTGACAGCAGGGGCCAGAGGAAGGCGTTCCAGGAGGTGATGAACGTGAGGATCGACACCGTCGCGACCGCCGGGCGGCAGATCGGCATGCACACCGTGCGGTACACCCGCCACCAGCTCGCGCCGTCGATACGGGCCGCCTCGATCAGCGCCCTCGGGATGCCGCGGAAGAACGCCTGGAACACGAAGACCGACACCGGCGCCGCCACCGACGGCAGCACCAGCGCCCAGTACGTGCCGAGCAGGTGCATCGACCGGTACTCGATGAACTGCGGCAGCACCAGCGCCTCCGTCGGCAGCATGAGGCCCGCCGACGCCAGCGCCACCGCCGCCCCCCGCCCGGGAAACCGCAGATGGGCGAGCGCGAACCCGGCCATCGAGCACAGCGCCACGGTGAACACCACCGCGAGCGCCGAGATCACCAGGCTGTTCAGGTACCAGTACCCCAGCGGGTAGTTGTCCCAGGCGTAGGAGTACGCGTGGAACGACCAGCCGCCCGCGAACGGCGACATCGGGTCCTTGGTGATCGCGCCGTCCTCGCGCAGCGAGGTGATGAGCGCCCAGCCGAACGGCACCAGCCAGATCAGCGCGAACAGGGTGACGCACACCGCGCAGAGGCGGTTGAAGAGCTTCGCGCTGTCGACCGCCGGCACGCCGCGGGAACCGGCGCGCGGCGCCTCGGAGATGGTGGCCAAGGTGTCCTCCGCTCAGGCCGCCGCACGGGCGCCGCCGCCTGTCACGCGGCGCAGCGCGTACCAGGCCGCCGACACCGCGACGATGATGACGAAATAGACCAGGGTGGCCGCGGCGCCGTAACCGCCGCGGTACGAGGTGAAACCGGTGTCGTAGATGTACTCGATCACCGGCCGCGTCGACTGGTCGGGGCCGCCCTGGAGGAGCAGGTAGATCTGGTCGAACACCTTCAGCGACGCCAGGATCTGGAGGATCAGCACCAGGCTCGTGGTGCGGTGCAGCAGCGGCACCGTGATCCGTGTGATCTGCTGCCAGGGGCCCGCCCCGTCGATGGCCGCCGCCTCGTACACGTCCCGGGGGATGTCCTGGAGCGCGGCGGTGTACAGCACGAAGTTGAAGCCGAACGTCCACCACAGGGTCATCAGGACCACCGCGGTCCAGCCGCCCGAGGTGGTCCCGAGGAAGTCGGGCGGGGTGAGGCCGACCGCGCCGAACAGCTTCGGCAGCAGCCCCACCTCGGGGGTGTACATCCACAGGAAGACCAGCGCCACCACCGACGAGGGCACCACGTACGGGGCGAAGAACGCCAGCCGGTAGAACACCCGCCCGCGCGGTATCCGGGACGCCAGGATCGCGCCGAGCAGCGCGAGCACCACGAGCAGCGGGGTGGTGATCAGGGTGAAGAGCACCGAGTGCCACATCGCCGACCAGAACTGCGCGTCCCGCAGCACCGTCGAGTAGTTCGACACCCCCACCCAGTCGCCGAGGCCGTCCTTGACGGTGGTCGTGTTGAAGAAGCTCAGGACGATGCCCACCAGCAGCGGCCCGACGAGGAACACCAGGTACACGACCATGAAGGGCGCGCTGAGCAGCAGCCCCGCCCGGCGGTCGGCGCGCGGCGTACGGCCGCGTTCCGTGGGCCCTGACGCCGCCGCTGCGGCGTCGAGCACGGGGGCGACGGTCGTCATGGGACACCCTCCTACTTCATCGTGACCGGAGGCCGGGCGGTGGTGAAGCGCCGCAGGTCGGCGCGGACCGCGGCGACGGCGGCCCCGGGGCGCAGCCGCCCCGCGAGGGCCTCGATGACCGTCGCGCCGACGGTGGTCTGGAAGTCGGAGCCCGCGCCCGTGTACCAGGCGCTGGGGTCGTAGCGCGCGTCGAACGCGGCGCGTACGTAGTTGCGCTGCGGGGACTGGTCGAGAAACGCCTTGCTGCGCTGGGTCGGCAGCCACGCCGGGACATGGCCGCCGTGCGCCCAGATGTCGCTGTGGTCCAGCAGGCCCTTCACGAACCGGGCCGCGGTCGCGGTGCGCCCGTCGGAGCGCCGCGGGTTGTGCGGGAACACCAGCGCGTGCGAGTCGGCGTACGCGACCGGCTTGTCGCCCAGCAGCGCGGGGAACGGCACCACGTTGAACCGCAGGCCCTTGACCTCGCGGTAGGACGGTATCTGCCACTCCCCGTCGAAGAGGAACCCGGCCTTGCCGGTGGCGAACAGCGCGTTGGCGCCCGAGCCCGTCACGTTCCCCGGCATCAGCCCTGGGCCCGTGAGCCCCTGGAGGAACGCGAACGACTCCCGCATGGCGTCGTCGTCCACGGCCACTTCGGTCCCCGAGTCGGCGACCATGGGCCCGGCGAGCCCCGAGTAGACCATGCTGAAGCACCGCCAGGCGGTGGAGGGGTCCGCGGTGGTCGCCATCACGGCCCCGTACCTGCCGGTGGCCTCCTTCATCGCGCGCAGCGCGTCCGTGAACGCGGCCTTGCCCGCCATGGGCTTCAGGCCGTCGCCCGCGGCGTTCAGCAGCCCGGCCTTCTTCGCCATGTCGACGTTGTAGTAGAGGACGAAGGGGTGGGTGTCGAGCGGTACCGCGTACACCGTGCCGTCGACGGTGGCCTTCCGCCAGGCCGCGGGCGTGAACCGGTCCTCGGTGACGCCGAGTTCGCCCACCCCCGTGTCCTCGACGGGTTCCAGCAGCCCCGAGGCGGCCAGCAGCGGCAGCCGGGAGAGGTGGGTGATGGCGACGTCCGGCGGGGTGCGGCTCGCGGTGGCCAGCGCGAGCTTGGTGTAGTACGGATTGCCCCAGGTCAGGATGGTGGCCTCGACGCTGGTGCCGCGGTGCTCCCTGCGGAACGCGTCCTCCATCAGCGTCATGTTGGCGCCGTCGCCGCCCGTGAACAGGTTCCAGAAGATGACGTCGGCGGTGTTCGGCTGGGTGCCCGCGAGACCGGAGGCCAGCGGGGAGGAGCACGCCGACAGCGCACCGGCCGAGGCGAGCCCGGCCCCCAGGGCCAGCAGGCCCCGGCGCGTCACCGCTGTGCCCATGAGAGTCCCCCCGTCCCGTCGCCTCGCCGCCCCGTGTGCGACGCCGCATCGATGTGCGCCCCCGCCGGGCGGCCGCCACGGCGGCGCCCGCGGCGCGCGGCTGCGCGCCGTGACACACCGCCGGGTACGGGCCCGGGACGCCGGAGCGCACAGTGGCTGGCCGAGAGAGTGACACATGCTTTTCAACGATGCAATAGGCGGGTCGACGCTTTGCCGAGCCGCCGGGCCGACGGCCTGGTCAGCGGCTCGGGGGATGGTCGGGAGGTGGCTCGGGGGATGGTCGGGTGGTGGCTCGGGTGGTGGCTTAGGCGGTGGCTCAGGCGGCGGTCGGTCGTCGGCTCGCTCCTCGGCTCGGGCGGTGGGCCGTGGGGGTGCGGTCAACGGCCGATCGCCGCCGCTCCAAGACCCGGCACACGGAGTGGGCGGCCCCGCCCCGCCCGGCTACTCCGCGCGCTCCACGCCCCCGCGCCCCGCGCCCCCGCGCCGTAGCGACGACTCCCGTACGACCAGCCGGAACGGTGTCGCCTCCCGGGGTGTCGCCGCGCGCCCGGTCCCGGTCTGCGCCGCGCCGTCCGCGCTCCGGGCCGGCTCCCGCCCCGCGGGGCCCGCCGCCCGGCCCGCGCCGCGGCCCCCGCGGGGCGCCTGCTGCTCGTCGAGCAGGCTCAGCGCGCGCTCCGCGATCACGTCGAGGTCGGGGGCGACCGAGGTGAGCGGGGGATGGGTGTACGCGGCCTCGGGGACGTTGTCGATACTGGCCAGCGCGACGTCCTCGGGCACCCGTACCCCGGAGGCGTTCAGCGCCCGCAGGGCGCCCACCGCCAGTGCGTCGTTGAACGCGAACACGGCGTCGGGCAGCGGCCCGCTGCCGTCGAGCAGATGGCGCACCGCCGCGTGGCCCTGGTCACGCGTCCAGTCGCGTACCGGCACCACCAGCCAGTTCACCCGCCGCACCCCCGCAGCCGACAGCGCCAGGCGGTAGCCCTCGGCGCGCTGGCGGCCGTTCTCGCTCTCGTTGAGGCCGAGCGCCACGATGCGCCTGCACCCCTGTTCGAGCAGGTGCTCCACGGCGGTGAGTGCCGCTGCCACGTTGTCGATGCCGACCCGCGGGAAGTGGTCGCCGACATCGTGCTCGCCCAGCATGACCAGCGGAAAGTCCGGCGCCGTGGCGTCCACGTCGGACGCGGGCACGGTGAGCGCGCTGAACAGCACCCCGTCCGCCACGTTGGTGAGGCCGCCCGCCAGGATGCGCCGCTCCGCCTCGCTGTCGCCCGCGGTGGACTCCACCAGCACCGTGACACCGCGCCGCGCCGCCGCCCCGATGACCGCCTGGGCCAGCTCCGCGAAGTACGGCTCCGCGAGGAACGGCACGGCCAGCGCGACGAACCCGGTGCGGCCCGAGCGCAGGCCGCGCGCCAGGTAGTCCATGCGGTAGCCCAGCTCGTCGAGCGAGCGCTGCACCCGCGCCCTGGTCTCCGGGCTGACGTGCGCGTATCCGCTGACCACGTTGGACACGGTGCGCACCGAGACGCCCGCGTGCTCGGCCACGTCCCGCATCCGTACTCTGCTGGCCACCGCTGGTGCTCCTCTGGTCTTCACCGGCCCGCACACCACAGGATCGGGGCCGCCCCGGACCGCCCGGCACGGCATTGCATCGATGCAAAAGATCATTCATGATGAGCGGACTTCGATTGTACGGAACGTGTGCCGGGCGGCCAGAGGAGGAAACCGTGAACGCGAGCGATCTCGACGGTACATACCCGAGGCCGATGCTGCGCCGCGCGTGGTGGCGGAGCCTGGACGGCGACTGGGAGTTCGGGTACGACGACGCGGACACGGGGGAGCGCGACGGCTGGTTCGAGCCCGGGGCCACCGGCGGCTTCGACCGCCGCATCGTGGTGCCGTTCCCGCCGGAGTCGCCCGCCTCCGGCATCGGCGACACCGCGCCGCACCGGGTCGTCTGGTACCGGCTGCGGGTGCCGCACGACGCCCTCGTGCCCGGGGACGCGGCGCCCGGCGACCGCTCGCTCGTGCACTTCGGGGCGGTCGACCACCGCGCCAGGGTCTGGCTCGACGGCCGCCTCGTCGCCGCGCACGTGGGCGGCCAGAGCCCGTTCACCGCCGACGTCACCGACGCCCTGCGCCGGGACGCCGCCGAGCACACCCTCGTCGTACGCGCCGAGGACGACCCCGCCGACCTCTCCGTGCCGCGCGGCAAGCAGGACTGGCAGGAGCGCCCGCACGCGGTCTGGTACGAGCGCACCACCGGCATCTGGCAGCCGGTGTGGACCGAGGCGGTGCCCGCCCAGCACATCGCCGACCTCGCCTGGCGCGCCGACCCCACGTACGGCGCCGTCGCCGAGGTGGTCCTCGCCCGGCCGCTCACCGCGCCGCTCGCGGTCGACGTGGAACTGCGGCTCGGCGAGCGCGTGCTCGCCCGCACCGCCGCCGTCACCACCGGGCGCCGGGTCCGCCTCGACGTGCCGATACCCGCGCTGCGCGGCGGCATCGACCGCGAGGACCTGTGGTGGCGCCCCGAGTCCCCGACCCTCGTCGACGCGCGCGTCACGCTGCGCGAGGCGCCCGGGGACGGCGCCGCCACCGGGGCGCCGCGCGCCCCCCTCGACACCGTGGACAGCTACCTCGGGCTGCGCAGCGCGGGCGTCGGCCGCGGCAGCTTCCTGCTCAACGACCGCCCGTACTACGTTCGTTCGGTGCTGAACCAGGGCTACCGGCAGGACACCCAGCTCGCTTCGCGCGGCTCGGCGGAGCTGCGCGGCGAGGTCGAGACGATCAAGGCCATGGGCTTCAACGCGGTACGCCTCCACCAGAAGGCCGAGGACCCCAGGTTCCTCTACTGGGCCGACCGGCTCGGCCTGCTGGTGTGGGGCGAGACGGGCGCGGCGTACGAGTACGGCACCGACGCGGTGGAGCTGCTGACCCGGGAGTGGCTCGACCTGGTGCGCCGCGACCGCAGCCACCCCTCGGTCGTGACCTGGGTGCCCGTCAACGAGAGCTGGGGCGTCTCCGACATCGCCCGCGACCCCGCCCAGCGGCACTTCTCGCAGGCCCTCGCCCACCTCACCCGCGCCGCCGACCCGACCAGGCCCGTCCTGTCCAACGAGGGCTGGGAGCACACCGACAGCGACATCCTCGGCGTCCACGACTACGCGGGCGACCCCGGCGTGCTGCGCGGCCACTACCGCGACGCCGCCGCCTTCGGCGCGCTGCTCGCGGGCCCGGGGCCGCAGGGCCGCAGGCTCGTCCTGACCGACGCGCAGCGCGAGCGGTTCGCGGCCGGGGACGCGCCCCTGATGATCACGGAGTTCGGCGGCCTCGCGCTCGACAGCGACGCGGGGGACTTCTTCTACACGCAGACCGGCTCCGCCGCGCAGTACGCCAAGCTCCTCGACGAACTCTTCGGCGCCCTCCACGACAGTCCCCTGGTGGCGGGCTTCTGCTACACCCAGTTCATGGACACCGCGCAGGAGACCAACGGCCTCCTCACCGCCGCGGGCGAGCCGAAGCTGCCGCTCGACACCCTCCGCGCCATCGTGACCGGCAAGGCGGCCCCCGCCGTGCGCGACTGACCGGCGACGGAGCGCCGCACACCTTGCCCACACCCCACGCCCGGGGCGCCCCGCACACCCCGCGGCGCCCCGCCCGGCATCCGCCCCCGCCCTGTCCGAAACACCCTCGGCCGCGGCGGGGGCCTTGCTGTATACCACCGGGAAAGATGTCAATATTTGTTGTCCCTGAGTCGCCTGGGCTCTCTGAACGTGGAGGTGCGGACCCTCGTATGAAGATCCTCATCAGTGCCGACATGGAGGGCGCCACGGGGGTGACCTGGCCCGCCGACGTGCTGCCCGGCACCCCGCAGTGGGAGCGCTGCCGGTCGCTCTTCACCTCCGACGTCAACGCCGCCGCCCTCGGCTTCCTCGACGGCGGCGCCGACGAGGTGGTGGTCAACGAGGCGCACTGGACGATGCGCAACCTGCTGCTGGAGAACCTGGACGAGCGGGTGCAGATGCTCACCGGGCGCCACAAGGACCTCTCCATGGTCGAGGGCGTCCAGCACGGGGACGTCGACGGCATCGCCTTCGTCGGCTACCACACCGGGGCCGGTATGGAGGGCGTCCTCGCGCACACCTATCTGGCGAACTCGATCACGGGCGTCTGGATCAACGGCGACCGGGCCAGCGAGGGCCTGCTGAACTCCCATGTGGTGGCCGAGTTCGGCGTCCCCGTCGTCCTCGTCACCGGCGACGACCTCGCCTGCGAGGACGCCCTCGGCTACGCGCCCGGGGCGCCGAAGGTCGCCGTCAAGGACCACGTCTCGCGCTACGCGGCCGTCTGCCGCACCCCCACCCGCACCGCCGCCGACATCAGGGCCGCCGCCGCCGGCGCCGCACCGCTCGCCGTCCGCCACGAGCCCGTCGACGGCGGCCCCTTCACCGTGGAGCTGGAGTTCGACGCCGCGCACCTGTCGATGGCGGCGGCGGTGGTGCCCTCGGTGGAGCGCACCGGCGAGCGCCGCGTCGCGTACACCAGCGACACCATGTACGAGGGAATCCGCACGTTCAAGGCGGTCACCACGCTGGTGTCGTCCGCCGTGGAGGAACAGTATGGCTGAGCACACCGGAGCCCCCGCGGGTCCAGGACCCGACGCCCTGGCACTCGACGAGGTCGTGCGGTTCACGTCCGAGCTGATCGCGATCGACACCACCAACGGGGGCGGCGGCGACTGCCGGGAGCGCCCCGCGGCCGAGTACGCCGCCGAGCGCCTCGCCGACGCCGGTCTCGCCCCCGAGCTGCTGGAGCGCACCCCTGGCCGTACCAACGTCGTCGCCAGGATCGAGGGCACGGAGCCCTCGGCCCCCGCGCTGCTGGTCCACGGCCACCTCGACGTGGTGCCCGCCGACGCCGGGGAGTGGCGCGTGCACCCGCTCTCCGGCGAGGTCAGGGACGGTGTGGTCTGGGGCCGCGGCGCCGTCGACATGAAGAACACCGACGCGATGGTCCTCGCCGTGGCGCGGCACTGGGCCCGCGCGGGTGTACGGCCCCGCAGGGACATCGTGATCGCCTTCACCGCCGACGAGGAGGCGAGCGCCGAGGACGGCTCGGGATTCCTCGCCGACACCCACGCCGCCCTCTTCGAGGGCTGCACCGAGGCCGTCGGCGAGTCCGGCGCCTTCACCTTCCACGCCGACGGCCGCGAGCTGTACCCGATCGCGGCGGGCGAGCGCGGCACCGCGTGGCTCAGGCTCACCGCCAGGGGCCGCGCGGGCCACGGCTCCAAGGTCAACAGGGAGAACGCCGTCACGAGCCTCGCCGCCGCCGTCGCCCGCATCGGCGACCACGAGTGGCCGCTCAGGCTCACCCCCACCGTGCGCGCCGCCCTCGCCGCACTCGCCGAGCTGTACGGCGTCCCCGCCGACCTCGACGCGCCTGGGTTCGACGTCGACACCCTCCTCAAGGGCCTCGGCGAGGCGGCCGAGCTGGTGGCCCCCACCGTGCGCAACAGCTCCAACCCCACGATGCTGGACGCCGGTTACAAGGTGAACGTGATCCCGGGACGGGCGGTGGCGCACGTCGATGGCCGCTATGTGCCGGGCGCGGAGGAGGAGTTCCGCGCCACCATGGACCGGCTCACCGGGCCCGACGTGGAGTGGGAGTTCCAGCACCACGAGGTCGCTCCCTTCGCCGCGGTCGACGCCCCGGTCTTCGCCCGGATGCGCGCCGCCGTCGAGGAGTTCGCGCCCGAGGGGCACGTGGTGCCGTACTGCATGTCGGGCGGCACCGACGCCAAGCAGTTCTCCCGCCTCGGCATCGCCGGGTACGGCTTCTCGCCGCTGAGGCTGCCGCGCGGCTACGACTACCAGGCCATGTTCCACGGCGTCGACGAGCGGGTCCCCGTCGAGGCCCTGCACTTCGGCGTCCGCGTCCTCGACCGCTTCCTGCGCACCGCCTAAGGAGCCGCATGACCACCCCCCTGCCGTACGGGTCCTGGCCGTCCCCGATCGACGCCCGCCTCGCCGCCTCGCACGACGGCCGCCCCGAGTACCCGGGCCGCGTCGGCACCGAGACCTGGTGGACCGAGCCCCGCCCCGCCGAGGGCGGCCGCCGCGCCCTGATGCGGCTGCGCCCCGGCGCCGCCCCCGAGCCGGTGCTGCCGGAGCCGTGGAACACACGCAGCCGCGTCATCGAGTACGGCGGCCGCCCCTGGGCCGCCGCGGCGCGCGACGAGGGCCCGCTCGTGGTGTTCGTGCACTTCCCCGACCAGCGCCTCTACGCCTACGAGCCGGACGCCCCCGGCGCCGCGCCCCGCCCCCTCACCCCGCTCTCCACGGTCGGCGGCGGACTGCGCTGGGCCGACCCCCAGATCCACCGGGGGCTCGGCGAAGTCTGGTGCGTCCTGGAGGAGTTCACCGGGCCCGCCCCCGGCGATCTGCGCCGGGTGCTCGCCGCGGTGCCCCTCGACGGCTCGGCGGCCGAGGACCGCGCCGCGGTACGGGAGCTGACCGGCGACGCGCGCAGGTTCGTCACGGGCCCCCGGCTCTCGCCCGACGGCACCCGCGCTGCCTGGCTCGCCTGGGACCACCCCGCGATGCCCTGGGACGGCACCGAGGTGCAGCTCGCCGAGGTCGGTCCCGACGGTGTGTTCGGGGAGCCCGTCACCGTCGAGGGCGGCTCGGGGGAGTCCGTCTCCCAGGTCGACTGGGACCCACGGGGGCGGCTGCTGTTCGCGGGCGACCGCAGCGGCTGGTGGAACCTCTACCGGCGCGAGCCCGACGGCACCGCCACCGCGCTCTGCCCCCGCGACGAGGAGTTCGCCGGGCCGCTGTGGCGCATCGGGGACCGCTGGTTCACGCCCCTCGACGACGGCCGGATCGCCGTCATCCACGGCGTCGGCAGCACCCGCCTCGGCTTCCTCGACCCCGCCACCGGGAGCCTCACCGACGCCGAGGCGCCCTGGACCGAGTGGGCCTCCCCGCTCGACGCGGGCGGCGGCCGGGTCGTCGCCGTCGCCGCGGCGGCGCACACCGGCTTCCAGGTCGTCGAGGTCGACACCGACACCCGTACGGCCGCCGTCATCGGCGCCCACCACTGGGACCCCGTCGACCCCGCCTACTACCCGGCGCCCGCGACCCGGGTCTTCCACGGACCCGACGGCCGCGAGATCCACGCCCACGTCTACCCGCCGCACCACCCGGCCCACACCGGTCCTGAGGGGGAGCTGCCGCCGTACGTGATCTGGGCGCACGGCGGCCCCACCAGCCGCACCCCGCTCGTCCTCGACGTGGAGGTCGCCTACTTCACCTCCCGCGGCATCGGCGTCGCCGAGGTCAACTACGGCGGCTCCACCGGCTACGGCCGCGCCTACCGCGACCGGCTGCGCGAACAGTGGGGCGTCGTGGACGTCGAGGACTGCGCCGCCGTCGCCCTCGCCCTCGCCGACGAGGGCAGCGCCGACCCGCGCCGCCTCGCGATCCGCGGCGGCAGCGCGGGCGGCTGGACGAGCGCCGCCTCGCTCGCCGGCACCGACACCTACGCCTGCGGCACCATCAGCTTCCCCATCCTCGACCTCACGAGCTGGGGCCCGGGCGAGACCCACGACTTCGAGTCCCGCTACCTGGAGTCCCTGGTGGGCCCGTCGGCCGAGGTGCCCGAGCGCTACCGCGAGCGCTCGCCCGCCGCGCACGCCGACCGGGTCAGGGCCCCCTTCCTGCTGCTCCAGGGCCTCGACGACGTCATCTGCCCGCCGAGCCAGTGTGAACGCTTCCTCGAACAGATGCGCGGCCGGGGTGTCCCGCACGCCTATCTCGCCTTTGAGGGCGAGGGCCACGGCTTCCGCCGCGCCGACACCATGATCCGCGCCGTGGAGGCCGAACTCTCCCTGTACGCACAGGTCTTCGGCTTCGAGGCGCCCGGCATCACGCCCCTGGAGCTGACCGAGTGACGGCACCGCTCGCCCCCCTGGCGCGCCCGGCGCGGCTCGCGCCCGGCGACCGGGTCGCCGTCGTCGCGCCCAGCGGGCCCGTCCCCCCGCCGCGGCTCGCGGCGGGCCTCGCGGCGCTGCGGGAGTGGGGGCTCGACCCCGTCGCCGGGGAGCACACCGCGGACACCCACCTGCGCCACCTCGCGGGCACCGACCACGACCGCGCCGCCGACCTGCGGCGCGCCTGGTGCGACCCCGGGGTGGCGGCCGTGTTCTGCGCCCGCGGCGGCTACGGCGCCCAGCGCATGGCCGACCTCCTCGACTGGGACGCGCTGCGCGCCGCGGGCCCCAAGGCGTTCGTCGGCTTCAGCGACATCACCGCGCTCCACGAGGCGTTCGCCACCCGGCTCGGCTTCGCCACCCTGCACGGGCCCGTGGTCGCCACCGACGGCTTCCTCGCCAGCCCGGCGGCGCGGCGCTCACTGCACAGGACCCTCTTCGAGCCCGACACCGCGCGCACCCTCGCGGGCGGGCGCACCCTGCTCCCGGGCACCGCGCGGGGCGTCACCCTCGGCGGCTGCCTCTCGCTGCTCGCCTCCGACCTCGCCACCCCCACCGGGCGCCGGTCGGCGGCGGGCGGCCTCGTACTTCTGGAGGACGTGGAGGAGGAGCCGTACCGTATCGACCGCTACCTCACCCAACTCCTGCGCTCCGGCTGGTTCGACGGCGCCACCGGGGTGCTCCTCGGCTCCTGGCGGGACTGCGGCGACCCGGACGAACTGGACGCGCTCTTCCTCGACCGGCTCGGCGGCCTCGGCGTACCGCTGGTCACCGACGCGGGTTTCGGCCACGGCCCCGATCCGCGCACCGTGCCGCTCGGCGCCGCCGCCGTCCTCGACGCGACGGGCGACACCCCCGTGCTGCGACTCGCGGAGCCCGCGCTGCGGTGACCGGGCGCCGGGCGGGCGGCGCGGCGTACGGTGGCCCGATGCGGCAGATCGACAACTTCTACGCGCTGACCGGGCCCCGGGTGGGGCTGCGGCCCTTCACCCCCGGGGACATGGAGGAGTTCACCACCCGGGCCGCGCAGAGCACCGCGCTGCACCACCCGTGGCTGTTCCCGCCGACCACCGCCGACGCCTACGCCCGCTACGCCCGCGCCCTCAACGACGACCCGGCACGGCACGGCTTCCTGGTGTGCGCGCTGGAGACCGGGGGCATCGCGGGGTTCGTCAACATCAGCAACGTGATCGGCGGCGCCGCCCGCAGCGGCACCCTCTCCTACGGCGCCTTCGCGCACGCCGCGCGCCAGGGCCTGACCGGCGAGGCGGTGCGGCTCGTGGTGCGGCACGCCTTCGACCGCCTCGGGCTGCACCGCCTGGAGATCAACGCGCAGCCGGCCAACACCGCCTCCGTCGCGCTCGCCCGCGGCCTCGGCTTCCGCCTTGAGGGCTACTCGCCCGGCTTCCTGCACATCGACGGCGCCTGGCGGGACCACGAGCGCTGGGCGATGACCGCGGAGATGGCGCGGGACTGACACGCTGCGGCGCGCCCCAGCGCACCGGTGGACGCGCCGCCGTACACGAGGGCGGGGGGCGGCTCAGACGACCGCGTGCCGGTCCGCGTACTCGAAGACGGAACCGTCCGGGTGCATCGCGATCAGGTTGCGCCCCGCGGGGGAGGGCAGCGGTCCCGCGAGCACCCGGGCACCGGCCGCGACGAGGACGTTACGGGTGTCCTCCACGTCCTCCACGGCTATGGTCGCCGCGACCTTGCGCAGCACGTCCAACTCCTGCTGGGGGCCGCTCATCAGGAGAAAACAGCCGACCGCCGCGACTTGTACCCCGCCGCGCTCGAAGCGGAGCGCCCGAGTGCCGGCGAGCCGCTCGTAGAACGGCACGGTGGCCTCCAGGTCCTCGACGCAGATGCGCAGCGTGGTTCCCAGAATTTCCAAAGCTGAGCCGCCCCTATCCTTCTGACCTGCGGTTCCCGTGTACGACTGCGGTTGAGCGGAAAACGGCCGGAAGCCGACCACCCGCCGTTACGGCGCGCCCGCCCCCTCCCATCTGTCCCGCAGCGCCACCATGATGGCACGGTCCATCTGCTTGGTCACGCGGGAGCAGACCCCTCCCCTTCTCGCCCCTCCACGGAGTGGGCAAGGCCCTTTCGTCATGTCCGGAGTGGGGGCCGGCCTCGACGCTCCGCACCGCTCGGCCAGATCACGTCGATGGGCAGCCCTGCCGCACGCGCCTCGGCCACCGTGTCTGCCGTGCCGCCTCCCTTGCCCGAGGGCGGCTTACCGTCCCAGACGGCCACGAGCCGGTCGGCACGCTGGAGCAGAATGCGGTTCGCGTCCTCGTAGGCCGCCCGATTCGCCGTCTCGTGCTCAAGGACGACCACTTCCGTGGCGGCATCGGTGAGTCTGTCGAAGACCCCTGCGTGGTCCGGCTTCACCTGGCTCTGCCTGTAGTCCCGGGATGGGATGAGCGCGATCAGGCGTCCTCCGATGTCCAGTACAGCCTGAGCGAAAAGCGAGTCTGCGCCTTGCGCGATACAGGAGACGCCAACGAGACCGGTATCGGCGGAATAAGGCGTCAGCACTTCCCTCAGCCCACGCCGGACGAGAGGAACGGTGGTGTCGGTCAGGTCCATGTGGCCGGTCACGGCGATAGTGGTCACGGTTCTCCTCTTGACTGGACGAGGGAGTGGCACTCGGCCGTAGCCCGACGCCACCCCTGACCCGACACGTCCCCCCGCCGCCCTCACCGCCCCGGGGGCGCTCCGTCATGTCCGGATCTGGAGGTCACTCAGGGGCCCGGTTGTAGTGGTCGAGGGTGGCCTTGGTCGTGGAGGCGTCCTGGAAGATCAGCTCCCAGGGGCCGGTGTTCACGTCGAACTCCTTGCCGAAGCCGATCCACTTCCCGGACATGCGGCGCCCGGTGGGCTCGACGAGGAGCTGGATTGCGCCGTGGTACCGGGCCCCGCGGTAGTAGCCCTCGGTGGCGGTCTGCTCGGTCCAGGTACCCGTGGCCACGTGCCCGTCCAGGTCGAGGTCCACCGCGAGACGGCTGTCGGCCGAGCGCGGCAGGCTGCGTACCGTGATTCGGCCGGCGTGCTGGAGTAGCACCACGAAGTGCTGCCCGGCGAAGGCGGCGTCGCGTCCTGAACTGAAGTACTCGTACCGGCTGAGCCAGACTCCGGAGTGGTTGCCGTGGGGTTCCTGCCGCCCGGGCTGCGTACTGCTGGTGGTCGTCGGCGCGGGGTAGGGGTCCACGTCGTGGCCGCCGCGCCCGTCTTCGTGGACATGCGCGAGGGGGACCGGGGTGGTGAACCCGAGGGCTTCTATGGGGAGGCCGGTGACTGCTTCGAGGGCTCGTGCGTAGACGGGCCGGGGAGCGCCGGTTGTGCCTGATTCCCAGCGCTGCACCAGGCGCTTGCTGGCGTCGTTGGGCTGTCCGGCGCGGGTTCCCGCGTCGCGGACCGCGCGGGCGAAGTCGTCCTGCGACATGAGCAGGCCCATACGGGCTGCCCGGAGCGCGCTGTTCGGCGTTGCCATGAGGTCACGGTAGCCGGACCCAAGACGAAATGACACCGGAATGACGCCCTGCGTGCCGTCGCTTTGACGCCTCATCGGACGCCGCGCGACTCTCGGTACAGCCGTCATCTTCTTTGTGTGACCACATCAGGAGATGAGGGGGACCCCAGATGAGCCCCATGTGGGACCGTGTGTCCGTGTCTGCGGACCGCAGCCGCTCCGCTGCTGCCTGGCTGGCTTCCGCCCACCCGCGTCCGGCCGAGGTGTACGAGGCGTGGGAGCACCCGTACGGCGTGGCGGCGTTGCCGTGCGCCGGGCCGTATACGGCGGTGCGGCTGCCCGAGGCGATCGTGCAAGCCGCTGTCGGCCTCGACGATCTCGACGCCCTGTGTGCCGCCCTCGCCGGTGCGCTGCACGGTCCGGTGATCCACGACCCGGGGAACCGACGCTACTACCCCCTCGTGGCGGCCGGTGCCGCGAAGGGCTGGCCGCTGCCGTGGGCGGAATGCCTCGGGCCCGAGTACTACCTCGGCATCCCCAGTCCGGCCGCCGTCCGTCCCTCCGGCGTGAACGGGTACTGGGCGGTGCCGGTCGAGGGGCCCGGTCACCTGTGCGACCCGATGGCCGTGGAGGAGTTGGCGCGGCTTGGGCAGGAGCGGGCGGCGGGGGTGCGCTGGTGCGACTGGCATCACGGCTACGCGCACGGCACCGAACTGGTGGGTGTTATCGAGCAGATGAGCGGGCCAGGCGTCAGCCTGTACGCCTGCCAGGACTGCCGCAGCGCGAAGGGTTTGAGGTCCGTCACCGAACAGCACATCTGATCCCTGATCCCCTCGTCCCAACCTGTGGCTCACACACGGGGCGAGGGCGACGGCCCGCTCGGATACTCACGCGCCGGGCGGTAACCCCCACCACCCCAAAGACGCCAAGGAGTTGGACATGCCCGCCGCCGACTGGCTTGCCTCCGCGCACCCGCAGCCCACCGAAGTACACCAGGCATGGGAACGGCCGGGCGGGCTGGCCGCGCTCCCCTGTGGGGTGGTGTTCACCGCGGTGCGGCTGCCCGCGCTGATCGTGCACGCCGCCGTCGGAACCGCCGACCCCAACGCCGTCCGCGCACGGCTCGGTGAGCGCCTGGGCGGGCCCGTGCTCCACGACCCGTCGCGTGCCCGCTACTACCCCCTCGTGCCCACGGACACCGCCAAGTCCTGGCACAACACGGTCGCGTATGTACGGTGCCTGGAACCCGAGCATCACATGAACACGCCTGCGCCGACCGTCACCCAGCCCTCAGGACAGACGCCGTACTGGATCGTGCCCCCGATGGAACCGGAGCGTCTGTGTGCCCCGGAAGCGGTGCGGGCGTTGACCCGCCACGGCCAGCGGCGGGCCGCCGCGAGCGGTGTCGGGTGGTGCCACTGGCACGAGGGCTACGCCCCCGGCACCGAACTGGTGACGGTCACCGGCATGTCGAGCCTGGACGCCGGCGGGCGCTGGGCATGCTCGCCCTGCCGCAGAGCCCACCGGCTCAGGCCCTTCTACGACCAGCGGAACTGAGGCGGCCCCTGGCCCGCGGGCTCACGTCTCATGAGGGGCGTCCGTGGCGGCGGCGCCGACGGCCGCTCCCGGCCCCGCGGCACCCCACCGGAGGGCCCCGCATGTTTGGCCACCCGCAGCGCGGTTACGCGGAAGGTCCGCGGCCCGGTGCGGGCCGTCCCGTGTCGCCATGCCAGGGAGCGCAACGTGAGCCGATCCCGCATCCTGATCGTCGGAGCCGGATTCGCCGGTTACCGCACCGCCCGGACGCTGAGCAAGCTCAGCCGCGGCAAGGCGGACATCACCCTGCTGAACCCGACCGACTACTTTCTGTACCTGCCCCTGCTGCCCCAGGTCGCGGCCGGGGTGCTTGAGCCCCGCAGGGTCACCGTGTCGCTCTCCGGCACCCTGCCGCACGTGCGCCTCGTGCTCGGCGAGTCACAGCACGTGGACCTCGCCGCCCGCACCGTCCACTACCGGGACCCGGAGGGCGGCAGCGGGCGGCTCACGTACGACCGGCTCGTGCTGGCCGTCGGCAGCGTCAACAAGCTGCTGCCGATCCCCGGCGTCGCCGAGTACGCGCACGGCTTCCGCGGGGTGCCGGAGGCGCTGTACCTGCGCGACAAGGTGACCCGCCAGATCGAGCTGGCGACCGCCGAGAGCGACCCCGAGACCTGTCGGGCCCGCTGCACCTTCGTGGTGGTCGGCGCCGGGTACACCGGCACCGAGGTCGCCGCCCAGGGCCAGCTCCTCACCGAGGCCCTGGTGCGCAGGCACCCGCTCAGCTCCGGCATGAAGCCGCGCTGGATGCTCCTCGACATCGCCGACCGGCTGCTGCCCGAGCTGGACGAGCGCCTGTCGCGGACCGCCGACCGGGTGCTGCGCGAGCGCGGCGTGGACGTCCGCACGAAGACGTCCGTCAAGGAGGCCACCAAGGAGGGCGTGCTGCTCGACACCGGCGAGTCGGTGCCCACCAAGACGCTGATCTGGTGTGTCGGGGTGCGCCCCGACCCGGTGGTGGACGGCCTCGACCGGCCGCTCGACCGGGGCCGCCTCGTCGTCGACGAGTACCTCAACGTGCCGGGCCACCCCGAGGTATTCGCCTGCGGGGACGCCGCCGCCGTGCCCGACCCGCAGCACCCGGGCAAGTCGGCCCCGATGACGGCGCAGCACGCCTGGCGGCAGGGCAGGACGGCGGGCACCAACGTCGCCGCCTCGCTCGGCCACGGCACCAGGGTCCCCTACCGCCACCGCGACCTGGGCTTCACCGTGGACCTCGGCGGCGTCCAGGGCGCCGCCAACCCGTTCGGACTCGCCCTCTCCGGGCCCCTCGCGGGCGCCGTGACCCGCGGATACCACCTTGCGGCGATGCCGGACAACCGGGTGCGGGTCGCGGCCGACTGGCTGCTGGAGGCGGCACTGCCGCGCCAGGGCGTCCAGCTCGGCCTGGTCCGCTCCGGCTCCGTACCACTGGAATCGGCCTCGCCCGAGCTGGCGCGGGTGCCGGGACACCCGAGGGAGGACGACTGACATGAGCACCACCACCGACCGGGCCAGGACGCTGAGCACGCGCGAGATGGCCGAGCTGGCACGGCAGCTCAGGGTGGACAGCGTGCGCGCCGCCGACGCCGCGGGCTCCGGGCACCCCACCTCGTCGATGTCGGCGGCCGACCTGATGGCCGTGCTGATGGCGCGTCACTTCCGCTACGACGTCGACCGGCCCGAGCACCCGGGCAACGACCGCTTCGTGCTCTCCAAGGGGCACGCCTCCCCGCTGCTGTACTCCACGCTGAAGGCGGTGGGCGCGATCAGCGACCCGGAGCTGCTGACCTTCCGCAAGTTCGGCAGCCGCCTCGAAGGCCATCCCACACCGCAGCGGCTGCCCTGGGTGGAGACCGCGACGGGCTCGCTCGGGCAGGGTTTCCCCGTGGCGGTCGGCATCGCGCTGTCCGGCAAGCGCCTGGAGTTCGGGGACTACCGGGTGTGGGCGGTGTGCGGGGACAGCGAGCTGGCCGAGGGGTCGGTCTGGGAGGCCGCGGAACAGGCCGGCTTCGAGCACCTGGACAACCTCACCCTGATCGCCGACATCAACAGGCTCGGGCAGCGCGGGCCCACCCGCCACGGCCACGACCTGGACGCCTACGCCCGCCGCTTCCACGCCTTCGGCTGGCACACCGTCAAGGTCGACGGCCACGACCTGGAGGACATCGACAGCGCCTTCGACGAGGCCGCGTCCACCACCGGCGTGCCCACGGTCATCCTGGCCCGCACGTTCAAGGGCAGGGGAGTGGCCGCCGTCGAGGACAAGGAGGGCAAGCACGGCAAGCCGCTGCCCGACGCCGACGAGGCCATCGAGGAGCTGGGCGGGCGCCGCGAGGACATCCATGTCACGCCGCCCGCGCCGCCCGCGGTGCGCCGCAGCCACACCCCGCACCGCGCCACCGTCGAACTGCCGCGCTACGAGCGGGGCGACGAGGTCGCCACCCGCAACGCGTTCGGCGAGGCGCTGACCGCGCTCGGCACGGCACGCGGCGACGTCGTCGCGCTCGACGGCGAGGTGGGCGACTCCACCCGCGCCGGATTCTTCGCGAAGGAGCACCCGGAGCGGTACTTCGAGTGCTACATCGCGGAGCAGCAGATGGTGGCGAACGCGGTGGGCCTCGCGGCGCGCGGCTGGGTGCCGTTCGCGACGTCCTTCGCGGCGTTTCTCACCCGCGCCCACGACTTCGTGCGGATGGCCGCGGTCAGCGGCAGCGACATCAACCTCTGCGGCTCCCACGCGGGCGTCGCCATCGGCGAGGACGGCCCCTCGCAGATGGGCCTCGAAGACCTGGCGATGTTCCGCGCGGTGCACGGCAGCACGGTCCTCTACCCCTGCGACGCCAACCAGACCGCCCGCCTCGTCGCCGAGCTGGCCGACCGCCGGGGCATCGGCTACCTGCGCACCTCGCGCGGGGAGAGCCCGGTGCTCTACGGGCCCGACGAGGCGTTCCCCGTCGGCGGCAGCAAGGTGCTCAGGTCCGGGCCCGACGACCGGCTCACGGTGGTGGCCGCGGGCGTGACGGTGCCCGAGGCGCTGGCCGCCGCCGACACCCTCGCCGAGGAGGGCGTCGCGGTGCGCGTCGTCGACCTCTACTCGGTGAAGCCCGTGGACCGCGAGACCCTGCGCCGCGCCGCCGACGAGACCGGCTGCCTGCTCACCGTGGAGGACCACCACGAGGAGGGCGGCATCGGCGACGCCGTGCTCGACGCGTTCGCCGACGGCCGGGACTGCCCGCGCTTCGCCCGCCTCGCCGTGCGCATCATGCCGGGCTCCGGCTCCCCCGCGGAGATGCTGCGGGCGGCGGAGATCGACGCGGCGGCGATCGTGGAGACGGCGCGCCGTCTCATCTGACGGGCGGGTACGGCAAGCCCGTCCGAACGCCACGACGGACAGGAAGCCCGTCCGACGGGCGCGGACGGGAGGAAGGAGGGGCGCCATGGCGAGCCGGCCCACCCGCACCCTGGAGACCACCCGGCGCGACGTGGAGCTGCCGAGGCCGGACAAGGTGCTCTTCCCCGGGGACGGCCCGGGCGACGGCTGGACCAAGCAGGACCTGGCCGAGTACTACCGGGCCGTCGCGCCCTTCCTGCTGCCGCGGCTGCGGGACCGGCCGCTGATGCTGGAGCGCTGCCCCGACGGGATCGCGGGGCAGCGCTTCATGCAGAAGAACACCCCGGACCACTACCCGGCCTGGATCGCCCGCCGCACCCTCTCCAAGGAGGGCGGCACGGTCACCCACACCCTCTGCCAGGACACCCCGACGCTGCTCTACCTGGCGGGCCAGGCGTGTGTGACCCTGCACCGCTGGCAGTCCCGCGCCGCCAGGCCCGACCACCCCGACCACCTGGTGTTCGACCTCGACCCGCCGGAGCACGACTTCGCACCGGTGCGCGACGCCGCCCGCCTCGTACGCGACTTCCTCGACCGCCTCGGACTGCCCGCGGTGGCGATGACCACGGGCTCCCGCGGTGTGCACGTGCTGACACCGCTGGACGGGCACGCGGACTTCGACACCGTACGGGACTTCGCGCGGGCCGCGGCCGACGCGCTGGCCGCCGCACACCCCGACCGGCTCACCACGGCGGTGCGCAGGAACGAGCGCGGCGGCAGGCTCTACCTGGACATCCAGCGCAACGGCTACGCCCAGACCGCGGTGGCCCCGTACACGGTCCGCGCCAAGCCGGGCGCCGCGGTGGCCGCGCCGCTCACCTGGGAGCAGTTGGACGACCCCCGGGTCGACTCCCGCACCTGGACGATGGAGAACGCGGTCGAGCAGGCCCGTACGAAGCCGTGGTCGGGCGCGGCCACCCGGGGCCGCTCACTCGGCCCGGCACGCCGCCGCCTGGAGAAGCTGGGCTGACGGCGGCGGGGCCGACACCCGCGCCGGGCCGACGGCGGGGCCGACAGGGTCCGACATCCGCCGGGACGCGGCTACTTGCGGCAGAGGATCTCCCCGTGCAGGATGCCGAGCCAGCCGTCGGGCGCCGCTCCCCACGCGCGCCAGGCCGCGGCGACGGATTCCAGGTCGGCGCGGGTGGCGTGGCCGCCGCCGACGGCGCGCCCTGCGTAGGAGGAGGCCGTGGTGCGGTCCGCCCACAGGGCGCTCCACCAGGCGCGCTCCTCTTCGCTGCTGAAGCACCAGGTGCTCGCGGTGGTGGTGATGTCGGTGAAACCGGCCGCCATCGCCCAGGACTTGAGGCGGGGCCCGGCGTCCGGCTCGCCCCCGTTGGCGCGGGCCACCCGGCGGTAGAGGTCGCGCCAGGCGTCCATGCCCGGGGAGCGCGGGTACCAGGTCATGGCGGAGTAGTCCGCGTCCCGCACGGCCACGTAGCCGCCCGGTTTGCAGACCCGGCGCATCTCCCGCAGCGCCTGCACCGGGTCGCCGACGTGCTGGAGCACCTGGTGGGCGTGGACCACGCAGAAGGTGTCGTCCGGGTGGTCGAGCGCGTGCACGTCGCCCGCTACGAAGTCGACGTTGGCCAGGCCGCGTTCCGCGGCGGTGGCGCGCGCCTTGGCGAGGATGTCCTCGGTGCTGTCGATGCCGGTCACGTGCCCGTCGGGGACCAGCTCCGCGAGGTCGGCCGTGATGGTGCCGGGGCCGCAGCCGACGTCGAGGACGCGCATGTGCGGCCGCAGCGATCCGAGCAGGTACGCGGCCGAGTTGGCCGCGGTGCGCCAGGTGTGGGCGCGCAGGACGGACTCGTGGTGGCCGTGCGTGTACACGGCGGTCTCCTTCGGCATGGCCGTTCCTCCCGGATCGAACGGCCGGCCTGGCGCGGGTGACACAGCGCCCGCGGGGCGGCCGGGCACCGGCTGGGGTGCCCACGCACCGTACGCCCGCCGCCCCAGATAATGAGACCCCCGTATCGGAATATGGACAGTGCGGTGGCGGCGTCCGGTCAGGGGCGCGGCTCGACTCCCTCTTCCTCGGGGGCGGTTTGGCGCTCGCGCCGTCGAGGAGTGCGCTTCCGGTCCGCCGCCTCCAACGACGCCACCACCCTGCGGGTGAGAAGCGCGGCGGCCACCCCGAGCACCGCGCCCACCGCCACGTCGCTCGGGTAGTGCACCCCCGTGTAGACCCGGGAGAGCCCCACGGCCCCCGCGAGCGGCACCACCGCCGCACCCCAGGAGGGCGCCTCCAGCGTCACCCCGGCGGCGAACGCGGCCGCGGACGCCGCGTGCCCCGACGGGAACGATGTCGTCAGCGGCTGCCGCTTCAGCCGCCGCACCAGGGGTACGGCGTCCAGCACCGGCCGGGGCCTGCGCACCGACCGCTTGCCCACCGTGTTGATGGCGGCGGAGGCGAGCGCAAGCGAGGCCACGCCCCGGGCCGCGGCGCGTCTCGCCCTGGGGGAGCCGGTGACGGCGAGGCCGCCCGCCACCGAGAACCACAGCACCCCGTGGTTGGCCCAGCGGCTCACCCGGGGCAGCAGCAGGTCGCCCGTGGGCCAGTGCCGCCGCGCCACCGCCTCGAAGAGCCGCAGGTCGCAGGCGGCCAGCCGGGCCACCGCAGGTGATTCGTACGGAACATCGGCTTCACGACACATCCCACCCCGATACCCCGAACCCCCCGTCCGTCACCCATCCCACCGCCGAACACACCGGTCCGGCCGAGTCCGCGCGGCCCCGCTCACCCTCTCGCACGGCGGGTCGGGACCCCCGCGGCGAAAACGACTTGGCCTCGCGGCCCGCACCGGTCACAATGCGTGCCCATGGGACATCTGGAGGCCGCGCACCTGGAGTACCTGCTGCCGGACGGGCGGGCACTGCTCGGTGACGTCTCCTTCCGGGTGGGCGACGGCGCGGCGGTGGCCCTCGTCGGGCCCAACGGCGCGGGCAAGACCACCCTGCTGCGGCTGCTGTCCGGCGAGCTGAGGCCGCACGGCGGCAGCGTCACGTCGAGCGGCGGCCTCGGCGTCATGCCCCAGTTCATCGGGTCGGTACGGGACGGGTCCACGGTGCGCGACCTGCTGGTGTCCGTGGCGCAGCCCCGGGTGCGCACCGCCGCCGCGGCCGTCGACGCCGCCGAGGAGGCGGTCATGACCGTCGACGACGAGGCCGCCCAGATGCGCTACGCCACCGCGCTCGCCGACTGGGGCGAGGCCGGGGGCTACGAGGCCGAGACCCTGTGGGACATCTGCACCACCGCCGCCCTCGGCGTCCCGTACGAGCGCGCCCAGTGGCGCCCGGTGAACAGCCTGAGCGGCGGCGAGCAGAAGCGGCTCGTGCTGGAGGCGCTGCTGCGCGGGCCCGACGAGGTGCTGCTCCTCGACGAGCCCGACAACTACCTCGACGTACCCGGCAAGCGCTGGCTTGAGGAGCGGCTGCGGGAGACCCGCAAGACGGTGCTCTTCGTCTCCCACGACCGGGAGCTGCTGGCCCGCGCCGCCGACCGTATCGTCAGCGTCGAGCCGGGCCCCGCGGGCGCCGACGCCTGGGTGCACGGCGGCGGCTTCGCCACGTACCACGAGGCGCGCAGGGAGCGCTTCGCCCGCTTCGAGGAGCTGCGCAGGCGCTGGGACGAGAAGCACAAGCAGCTCAAGAAGCTGGTGCTGAACCTGCGCCAGGCCGCGGAGAACAGCGCGGAGCTGGCCTCCCGCTACCACGCGGCCCAGACCAGGCTGCGCAAGTTCGAGGAGGCGGGCCCGCCGCCCGAGCCGCCGCGCGAGCAGGACATCAGGATGCGGCTGCGCGGCGGGCGCACCGGGGTACGGGCGGTGACCTGCGAGGGGCTTGAGCTGACCGGCCTGATGAAGCCGTTCGACCTGGAGGTCTTCTACGGCGAGCGGGTCGCGGTCCTCGGTTCCAACGGCTCGGGCAAGTCGCACTTCCTGCGGCTGCTCGCGGGCGGCGAGGTCGGCCACACCGGCGCCTGGAAGCTCGGCGCCCGCGTGGTGCCAGGCCACTTCGCGCAGACCCACGCCCATCCGGAGCTGCTGGGCCGCCCCCTGCTCGACATCCTCTGGCGCGAGCATGCGAAGGACCGCGGCGCCGCCATGTCCCGGCTGCGGCGCTACGAGCTGACCGGCCAGGCGGAGCAGCCCTTCGACCGGCTCTCCGGGGGCCAGCAGGCCAGGTTCCAGATCCTGCTGCTCGAACTGCGCGGCGTCACCGCCCTGCTGCTCGACGAGCCGACCGACAACCTCGACCTGGAGTCGGCCGAGGCGCTGCAAGAGGGCCTGGAGAGCTTCGACGGCACGGTGCTCGCCGTCACCCACGACCGCTGGTTCGCCCGCTCCTTCGACCGCTTCCTGGTCTTCGGGGCCGACGGCCGGGTCAGGGAGGTCCCGGAGGCGGTCTGGGACGAGGGCCGGGTGGTACGCGCCCGCTGACGCGCCCCCTCCGACTCCCGCCGGCCCCGTGCGGGCCCCGGGGCCGGTCAGCCGCTGGGCGCGGTGGCCTCCCCGGCGACGGCCCTCGCCCACAGCACCAGCGGCACCTGGAGCGGAAGCCGCCCGAAGGCGATGGCGCGCTCCCCGGTGGAGCGCCCCCGCCAGTCGACGGCCATCTTCACGTTCGCAGGGAAGACCGCGCAGAAGAACAGGGCGGCGGCCCGCGCCGCGGCTGGGCGAGTGCGGGGCGCCAGGAGGGCCGCCGCGAGGGCGAGTTCCACGGCGGCACTGGCGTTGGTCCAGGCCCGCGGGCTCCCGGGCAGCGCCCGCGGCACGATCGCGTCGTACGGGCGCGGCTTCGCCAGGTGGGTCACACCGGCCGCGGCCAGCAGCCCGGCCAGGGGCTTCGGGGAGCGGAAGAACCGGGACACGGGGGCCTCCTTGCGCCGCGCATACTTATTACCGGTGGGTAGCATACGGGGGTCCTGCCGCACCCGGCGCGGGCGGGCGGCGCCGCACCCGCGCGGGCGGCGCGCGGCGGGCGGAGCCCCGCGCCCCGTGAAGCCCCCGGGGCTCCGTGCTCCTGGCTCCGCGTCTTCTCGGGTCGGGCGCCCCGCCCCTACCAGCGCAGGACCGCCCCGAGGCCGCCCGCGGGCTCCTCGCCCGGGCCCGCCGAGGTCACGGAGAGCGCTCGGGCGCCGGTCACCGCCGCGGACCTGACCAGGGCGTCGTCCGCGCGGCACGGCTCCGGCCGCGGCTCGCCGAGCGGGCCGCTCTCGGTGCGCCGCACCGCGAGCTGGTCGGGTTCCTCGCCCACCCACACCTTGCGGTGCGGATCGCCCGCCTCCGGCCTGACGAGCAGCTCGTCGATACGGTGCTCGCGGGCCGCCGCCACCAGCGCGGGCACCCCCTCGGCGGCGCCCCGGTCGCCCGCGCGGGCCGCGAGGAAGCGCTCCAGCTCCGCCGCGGCCTCCTCGTGCACGAACTGCGCGCGCAGCCGCTCGATCTCCTCGTCGAGCTGCCGGGTGCCGGAGCCGTGCAGCGCCTCCACCGCCGCCTCCCTGGCCCCCTGCGGCAGCCGGTCGTGGACGGTGCGCCGCTCGCGGTCGTCACCGACCAGCACCACCAGGTCGGCGCCGCTGTCCTCGTACAGCCGGGCGATCGCCGCGGCGATCTCGCCCGCGTTGTGCTCCCAGGTGTTCTCCACCCGGAGCTGGAAGTGCCGCTCCGACCAGTCGGCCGTGCTCGTACGGTGCATCGGCCACTGCCTGCCCGACACCGAGCCCGCGGTGGCGGCGCCCCGGGCGCCCCGCAGCTCGAACTCGGCGCCGCGCCGGTCCACGACCGCCACCAGGCACAGCGGGTCCTCGCCCGCGAGGTCGAGCAGCGGCGCGGTGTGCGGCAGCACCGACCACTGCACCCATTGCCCCGTGGTGCCCGGCGGCGCGCTCGCCAGCGACGGGTCGAGCACCACGTCGCCGCCCGCCGCGAACAGGGCCCTGCCGTGCGGCTCGCCCGAGCCCCGCAGGTCGTCCATCGCCTCGCGCACCGCCGCCGCTGTCGCCTGGTCCGCGCCCTGCTCCATGAGCTGCCTGTGCACGTCGGACGCCGCGAGGGACCGCTCCTCCGCGGTGGACTCGCTGTGCCGTGAGGTGTCGGCGTACACGGAGGCCCAGGGTCCGGAACGTTCGTACAGTGGCTGGAGAAAGGCGAGATCCATGGCTGCCTCCGGAGCGTCGTACGTACTACTGCGGGGTACTTCGTCCAGGGCGGGTACCCGGCCATATGACCCCGACACGACCGGGCAGGACGCGACCGGCGACGTACAGCGACGGCCGCAGAAGAACAGCGACGTACAGCGACGAACAGCCGAGGACGGCGACGGGAAGTGGGTGCCACATGACAGGAGTCGATCCGGGGCGCCTGGACGACCAGCAGCTCATGAAGGAGCTGGAGGCCATCCACCGCACCCGCCATGACACGCTGCTGCACGGCTCCAACGACGCGCTGCGCGCCCACAACGAGCGCATGGCCGAGCTGGAAGGCGAGTACCTGCGCCGCCATCCGCGCCGCCCCGTGGCCGGCGGCAGGACGCGGGCGGGGGCGAGGGAACGCGAGGCGGCGGGCCCCGCCTGAGCGGCCCCGCCGAGGCCACGGGAGGAACCGAACCATGGCAGTCGACCACAGGAACCCGCTGCTGGCCCGGCACGCCGCGGCGCTCGACCTGTTCACCGACCGGGTGCACCGCATCACGCCCGAGCAGTGGGAGCACGGCACGCCCTGCACCGACTGGAGCATTCACGACCTGGTCAACCATCTCACCGCCGAGCAGTTGTGGGTGCCCCCGCTCGTCCGCGACGGCGCCACCACCGGTTCCGTGGGGCGCATCTTCGACGGGGACATGCTGGGCCCGGAGCCCGTGCGCTCCTGGGACACCGCGGCCGAGGCCGCACGCGAGGCGTTCGCCGAGCGCGGTGCGCTCGGCCGCACGGTCCACCTGTCGTACGGCGACACCTCGGCCACCGCCTACTGCTCCCAGATGATCGCCGACCTGGTGGTGCACAGTTGGGACCTGTCACGCGCCGTCGGCGCCGACGAGCGGCTGCCCGACGACCTGGTGGCGTTCTCGGTACGCGAGGTCACCCCGTACGCGGCCGAGCTGGAGGCGAGCGGCCTCTTCGGACCGCCCGCCGAGCCCCCGCCCGGCGCGGGTGTGCAGACCAAGCTGCTCTGCCTGCTCGGCAGGAAGCCCTGATCCCACCCCCGGCCTCCGGCCGGGAAGCCGTGACCGGGCGCCCCCGCCGGGTGGCCCGGCGAGGGCAAGGCCCCTCACAGGGCCCTCACACCGTGTGGCGGCTCACGACGCCTTGCGGCCCTTGGCGAACTCGGTGCGCAGCGCCTCGTCGAACGCCTTCAGATCGTCCGGCTTGCGGCTGGTCACCAGCACGTTGGGGCCCGCGTCGCAGACCTGGACCTGCTCGTCGACCCAGGTGCCGCCCGCGTTGGTGATGTCGGTGCGCAGGCTCGGCCACGACGTCAGGGTCCTGCCGCGCACCACGTCCGCCTCGACGAGCGTCCACGGCGCGTGGCAGATCGCGGCGACCGGGGCGCCGCGGGAGAAGAAGTCCCTGACGAACGACACCGCGGCCCGGTCGGTGCGCAGGAAGTCGGGGTTGGCGACACCGCCCGGCAGCACCAGCGCGTCGAAGGATTCTGCCGAGGTGTCCCCGACCACCTCGCCCACCGGGAAGGTGTCGGCCTTGTCGAGGTGGTCGAACGCCTGGATCTCACCGGGCGAGGTGGAGACGAGCACCGGCTCGTCACCGCCGTCGAGCACGGCGTCCCAGGGGTCGGTCAGCTCCACCTGCTCGACGCCCTCGGGCGCCACGAGAAACGCGATACGCATGGGTCCACGTCCTTTCTTGTGTTCTCCCTGGCCTTGTCCGGTTCTTCTACGGGGTGTGTGGCGGCGGGTCGTACGGCTGCCGCGGCGCGGCCCTCAGGCCCGCTGGGCGTCGGGGGAGGAGGTCCGGCGGCCCGCGGGCACGGCGGCGTCGTCCGCCGTCCTCGCGGCGCGCGCACCCGCGGGCCCCCGGCGGCCGGGCGCGTCGCGCGGGGCCAGGTCGCTCCTGCCGACCACCCCGACGAGCAGCCCGTCGTCGACGACCGGCAGCCGCCGCACCGCGTGCTCGCGCATCAGCGCCGCGGCCCTGGCCGCCGTGGTGTCCGGGGCCACCGTCACCGGCTCCGGGGTGCACACCGAACGGGCGCTCACCATCAGCGGGTCCACACCGTCCGCGACGGCGCGCAGGGTGATGTCGCGGTCCGTGAGCACCCCGAGTACCCGGCCCCCGGTCGCCACCATCACCTCGCCCGTCTCCTGGGCCCGCATGAGCTGCGCGGCCTCGACGAGCGAGGCGTCAGGCGGTACGCACACCGCGCCCCGCGCCATCACGTCCCTCACCAACTCGGCCATGCTCAGGACCCTTTCCGCGGCGCCCGCCCGCGGGGCCGCGCCGTGTCACGGACCCGGTCCGCCGCCGCGACCGGGCGCCTTCGGGATGTTCGGGTGTGTCTAGGTCGTGTCAAACGACATGGCCTAGGGTTCCCCGCCCGCGCTCAGCAGCGCCTCCGCAAGCTCACGGGCGGTGTGGTAGGTCGTGCCCCGCGGCAGCTCGTCCATCAGGTCGACGAGGCCGTCCGGGGCGTGCTGCTGACGCAGCGCCACCCGCAGCCGGTCACGGCCCGCGGGGAAGGGGGCCCGCCCCAGGTGGCGGGCGAGTTCGTAGCGCAGCTCGGGCACCGAGCCCCGGGAACCGGGGCCCGGGATCACGGGGCCGCCCGCCAGCTCCGGGTCGTCGTCCGCGGTCGGCTCGGGGTCGTGCCACTCCTCGGTCCTGGTCGGCCGCCCCGAGTTGAGCAGCCCCCGCAGCTCGGCCTTCATCTCGTCGTCCCTGTGCACGCTGAGCCGGTCACTGCCTCGTTGCATCGTGTTCCTCCATCGTCCATCGGAGAGACGGGGACCGCGTACCCGATGGGCAACCACCGACACGTCCCCGCGCCGCCCGATCCCGGGGCCGCGGGGGCCGCCGTCCCGCGCGCCGCCGACCTGCGGCGGGACGGCACAGGACCGCGCCGAGTCGCGGAAGCCGCCGGAAGTCCTTACGTTCATATGAGGAGGCCGGTTTGTGACGGTCTCCCCGGGACACCCGAATCGCACCACTCCCCGACATCCCGGAGGGAAGGGCCATGGCGATACTCGCCGTGCTCATGCCAGTCCTCATGTTGGTGGTCATGCTGGCCCTCGGCCGGTACGAGGAGTTGATGCTGCCGATCCCGGCGGAAGAACCCGAGGCCGCCACCGCCACGCCGCACCAGGTGGCGGAGCAGGCCGAGGACCGCGAAATGTTTGAGGCCCGCACCTGAGGGCAAGCGAATTCTGTGCTTCGGACAGGAGGCACATCCGTGGGAGCGGCATCCGCACCCGGGGTGTGTCCACCTCGCCCGCGTGCTCCCACGAGGTCCGTCGATCGGCATCCTCCCCGAGGGAGTAGCGACACATCATGCGCATCGACACCCGAGCGAAGCAGCATCCGCACGACGACGCCCCCGACACCTCCGAAGACTTCGACCGCCTGATCGGCATGCCCCCCTGCCCCGAGCGCGACGTGCTCAGGGACGAGATCGTCGAGGCGTGGCTGCCCATGGCCGACCGCCTCGCGGGCCGCTTCCGCGGCCGGGGCGAGTCCTACGAGGACCTGCGACAGGTCGCCGCACTCGGCCTGGTCAAGGCGGTGGACCGCTACGACCCGGCGCGCGGCTGCGCCTTCGAGAGCTATGCGGTCCCCACCATCACCGGTGAGATCAAACGGCACTTCAGGGACCACATGTGGACTCTGCACGTGCCCCGCAGGGTGCAGGACCTGCGCAACCGCGTCCGGTTCGCCTGCCAGGACCTCACCCAGTCCGTCTCGGGACAGCTGCCCAGCGTCTCCGAGATCGCCGAGCGGGCGCAGATGAGCGAGGAGGACGCGCGCATCGGCCTCGAAGCCCTCGACAGCTTCACCGCGCTCTCCCTCGACGCGGAGCTGCCCGGCAGCGAGGACGGCTACGCGCTGCGCGACGCACTCGGCTCCGCCGACCCCGCACTCGACGTCGTCGTCGACCGCGAGGCCGTCAAGCCACGGCTGCGCGCCCTGCCGGAGCGCGAGCGTGCCATCCTCTACATGCGCTTCTTCGGCGACATGACGCAGAGCCGGATAGCCGAGCAACTGGGCATATCGCAGATGCACGTGTCCCGGCTGATCTCCCGGAGCTGCGGCCGGCTGCGCGAGGACATCCTGCACGACAGGGGCGTACCGCAGCCCGCCTGACACCGGCCCGCCACCATGCCCGCCCCGCCCGGCCCCGTGCGCTCAGCCGCCGCGCACCCGTCCGCCGCGCAGCGCGAGCGCCAGATGCCCCGCCATCATGTCCACCGCCTGCGCCTCCGCCAGCGAGAACGCCGCCCTGGGGCCGGTGCGCAGCAGCGTCAGCACGCCCTGCACCGCACCGTCCCTGGCGTCGGTGAGCGGTACACACACCAGCGAGGTCACGTTGGCCCGTACGAGCACGGGCTCGCCCGACGGGTCGCGCCCAAACGCCTCCGGGTCCTCGGGGCGCACCTGGAGCGCCATCGAACCGCCGCGCGCCGCCTCCACCACCAGCGGGCAGCCCGCCGGGTCCTGCTTGGCCAGGGACTCCGCCAGGGTGCCTGCGTCCTGCGGCCCGTACACCGCCGTCCTGCGCAGTTGGGCGGCGCCCGCGTCGGCGACCACCCAGTCGGCGAAGCGCTCGTGGAGCACCCGGGCCGTGCGTGCGAGCACCTCGCGCGGCGGGCAGGTCAGCACGGTGGTGGTGACCTCGTCCAGCAGGTCCATCAGGGCCGCGTGCCGGGTGGCCTCCGCGAGGTCGGGGACGCGGCCCGGGGGAGCGGGCGGTGGCGGCGTCGGGCCGTCGGCGGGCTGGAGCACCCCGAGCACCACGATCCGCGGCTCATGGCTCGGCCGCAGCGCCGTCAGGGTGGCCCGCACCCGGGCCCCCGGGTCCCGCTGGAGCCGCACCACCAGGCTGCGGTCGCCCTCGCCCCTGCCCACCGCCGCCGTCTGGGACCTGAAGGCGGCCCGGTCGGCCTGCACCAGGAACCCGGTGAAGGCGCGCCCGGTGGCATAGCCGGCGCGCACCCCGGTGACCCCGGTGGCGGTGAAGTTCATCCGCCGTACCACCGACTCCCGGTCGAGCAGCACCACCCCCAGCGGGAACCGCTGGAACAGCGCGTGCAGCAACTGCCGCTCAAGGCTGTCCTCGGTCGGCACCCGGGCGCTCTCCCCGCCCGCCGCGGCCAGCCGCTCGTACAGCGGCCACAGCCGGTCCGCCACATGATCGAGTTCGAAGAGGGCCGCGTCGAGCACGGCGGGCAGCTCGCTCTCGGCCACCGCGCGGGCGTTCTTCAGCTCCGCGAGCCGGTGCACGAAGTCCGCCAGTTCCTCGCCGGACTCGTCGATGTGTGCCATGCGTCGAACTTAACCCTTCGCACCGTTTTCGGGTGATATGGAGGGGAAGTCGTTCGGTTGAGGAGGCGGGAGATGACACCAGGCCCCGGGGCGAGCCCCCCGGCGCAGGAACCCGCGCTCGCCGTGCGCCGCCTCTCCGAGCTGGCCGAGAAGGCCGCGTTCTGCACGGCCGGCTGCTGCGGCGCCAGCACCACCGTCTCCGACACCGCCGCCGGGCGCCAGGCCGGTGTCACCCATCCGGACCTGTCGGCCCTCGTGGGCGTGCAGTTGCGCGAGGGCGAGGGCCCGATACCGGCGGCGACCGCCTCCGGCGACCCGGTCGACTCGGCCGACCTGCTGCGTGAGGAGCGCTGGCCCGCGTTCCGGGCCGTGGCGCTCGACGCGGGCCTGCGCTCCCACGTCACCCTGCCCTTCCGGCAGGGCTCCCTCACGGTCACGCTCAGCCTCTACGGCTTCCGCCCCGGCGCCTTCGCCGCCGCCGGGTACGCGTCGGCGCGCGCCCTCGGCGAACTGGCCGCCGCGGGGCTCGCGCGCGACCGCGCCTACCGCGGCGCCCTCGCCGAACTCGACCAGATGAGCGCCGCACTGCGCTCAAGGCCCGTCATCGACCAGGCGTGCGGCATCGTGATGTACGTGCTCGGGTGCGACGCCGACGACGCCTTCGCGGTGCTGCGCCGTATCTCCCAGGGCACCAACCGCAAGCTCGCCGACGTCGCCGCGCGGGTCGTCGAGAGCCGGGGCCACGGCCTGGAGAACCGGCTCGCCTCCCTCGCCCCGGGCGCCGTGCCCCCGCCGAGCCCCGCGAGCGGCGGATGAGCGCCGCCCGCGCCACGGGACGCGGCCCGCTGCGCTACGGTCCCGGCACCCCGGCGCCCGTGCTGGCACCGCCCGGCCCGCTCACGGCCGCCTGCGCGGACGGCGCGCGGCGCACCGCGGCGGAGCCGGCCGGCGGCGGCGCCCCGCTGCGGGAGGCCGCCGCGGGCTACTGGGCGCGCCGGGGCCTGGCCGTGTCCCCCGAGGCGGTGGTGGCGGCGCCCTCCGGTGCCGTACTGCTGCTGGCGCTGCTCGCCGCGGTCGGCGGCGACCTGCTGCTGCCCGGGCCGCGCCCCGCCTGGTGGGCGCCGCAGGCGGGGCTGCTCGGCCACCGCGTGTTCACGGTGCCCGCGCCCGTGGACTGCGGCGGGGTGCCCGACCCGTACGCGCTGCTCGAAACGGTGCGCAGGGTGCGCGGCGAGGGCGGCGACCCCCGGCTGCTCGTGCTGTCGGTCGCCGACGACCCCACCGGCACCGTGCCGCCGCCCGAACTGCTGCACGCGACGGTGGAGGCGGCCGCCGAGGCCGGGCTCGGCCTGGTCAGCGACGAGAGCCTGCGGGACCTGGTGCACCCGGGCACCGCGACCGTGCTGGTGAGCCCCGCCGAGATGGCGCCCGACCGGGTCACCGTGCTCGCCGACCTCGCCGGGGCGCTGCTGCCGCCGTCCTGGCCCGCCGCGGTGGCCCGCTTCCCCGACACCGGGCCCGGACGGGACCTGCGGGCCGGGGTGCTCGACGTGCTCATGGCGAGCGGGGGGCTGCTGACCGGTCCTTCGGCGGCGGCCGCCGCCCTCGCGCTCGGCGAGCCCGCCCCGGTCGCCGACTGGGTCGCCGCCTCCGCCCGGCTCTACGCGCGCCTCGCGGTGCGCGCGTACACGCTGGTACGGGCCGCGGGCGCGCTGGCGCTCCCGCCCGCCGCCGGGCGGTGTCTGTATGTCGACATGGACCCACTGCGGCCCGTGCTCGCCGCGCACGGCGTGCGGGACGCCCAGGAACTTGAGGAGTTCCTGTCCCGCCACGCGGAGGTGCCGGCCGCGGGCGGCCACCGCTTCGGCGACCCGCTCGGCGCGCTGCGCGCCCGGCTCACCCTGCCCGCCGGCGGCCTGGAACCGGCCCTCGCCCGGCTCGCGCTGCCGTAACCCCGGGCCGCGCGGGCGCTCTACGGGACCCGTCCCCGGGCCACTCCCGCCCCCTCGGCACCTCCCGCACCACCCGTCACGGGGTCAGGTCGGCGTCGGCGGGCGATTCGTGCACCAGGGTCCTCTGTGACCCTTGACACACCCTCCGACCCGGCGCAGTCTTCCACTATCCGGGAGTTCAATACCGGCCAGTGGAATCTGCATCGGCTGTATCGACTGAGTTGACCGTTCCGACGCGCCGACGTGCCCGCGCGCCCCGCGCGCCCGATGCCGACGCGCCGCCGATGCCGACCAGAGCGACCACCCCGGAGCGCGCCGCGAACCGGCCGCGCCGGGTGTGACGGCCTCATCGACCGCATCGTCTACGCCATCCTCGGAGCACCCGCATGAGAAACCGCACCAGATCACGGCTCGCGATCCTGGCCTCGGCCGCCGTCCTCGCGGGCGGCGGCTTCGCCGTGTCCCCGGTCTTCGCCCAGTCCGGGGGCGCTGCCGAGCCCGCCGCCAGGGACTACGACGCCGAGATACTCGCCGCCCAGCAGGCCGCCAAGACCGCGGCGGGACTCGAACACCTCGGCACCCTCAACCGCCTCTGCTTCCTCCCGCCGACCAACGGCGCGCCGAGCGGCGAGGACGCCACGCCCCCGTACATCGACGACCCCTCCAAGGCGCCCGCCAAGTCCACCTGGTACGCCGACTCCGCCCAGGTCTTCGACAACCTCTACTTCGTCGGGGGCTCCGTCCACAGTGCCTGGATACTCAAGACCGGCGCGGGACTGATCCTGATCGACTCCGGCTACCAGTACAGCGCCAAGACGCTGATCCTGGACGGGATGAAGCGGTTCGGGTTCGACCCGCGGGACATCAAGTACATCGTCATCTCCCACGCCCACGCCGACCACGTCGGCGGCGTCCAGGTGGTCCAGGAGGCCAGCCACGGCGCCCGGGTGGTGATGGGCGCGGCCGACTGGGACGCGATCGCGGCCCACCCCAAGACGTTCAAGGGGCAGACGCCCGACCCGCGCACCGGCATCAGGGTCACCAAGGAGACCAGGCTGCGGCTCGGCGGCACCACCCTCAGGATCGTGCCCACCCCGGGACACACCCCCGGCACCCTGTCGTTCCTCTTCCAGGTCACCGACCACGGCACCCCGCACACCGTCGCCTACTCCGGCGGCACCGCCCTCGGCTTCCAGAACGACAAGCCCGACCCGGGCCTCGCCAACTACCGCACCTACATCGACTCGGCCCGCACCATGCGCAAGGCCGCGACCTCCGCCGGAGCCACCGTGCTCCTGTCCAACCACTCCGAGTTCGACAACGCGGTCACCAAGACCAGGGAGCTGCCCAGCCGCGGCTTCGGCCCCAACCCCTTGGTAAACGGAAAGAAGTCCGTCAAGAACTACTTCAACGTGGTCGTCGACTGCGCCAAGGCGGCCGAACTCGGCCTGGAGAAGAAGTTCCCGAACGGCTGACGAACCGGCCCCTGGCCCGCGCGTCCGGCCGCCGCCGGGACGCGCGGGCACCGCGCCCCACACTCTCCACGCGCCACACACGCCGTACACACCGGGCGCGCCCCGGAGCGCACCACGGGGCGCCCCGCGCGCTCACCCCGCGTGCTCACCCCGTGCGTTCCGCCTCCGTGCGCCCGGCCGACCGCGCACGCTCCCTCCGCGGGCGCCCCGACACCCTCCGCCACACCGAGGGCGCGGCGCTCACCAGCACCGTCAGCGCCACCGCGAGCGCCACCCCCTGCCAGGGCTCGGCGAACACCGCGCCCCCCAGCACCCCGATGAGCTGGTACGTCACCGCCCACGCCACACACGCGGGCACATTCCCCCGCACGAAGCCCCGCAGCGGCATCCTGGCCAGCAGACACGCCAGCATCACCGGTATCCGCCCCGCCGGGACCAGTCGCGACAGCACCAGCACCGTCACCTCGTGCTCCGCAAGGCGCCGCTGGGCCTGCGCAAGACGCTCCTCCGGCGCCCGCCGCCGTATCGCCTCCAGCCAGCGCGAGCCGTTCTTCGAGCCCATGCCGCGCCGCCCCAGCCAGTACAGCGCCACATCCCCGGAGAACGCCGCGGCGGCGGCCGTCGCGAACACCAGCAGCAGCCCGAAGGGCGACGACGGCGTCCTGTGCCATGCCACCACCGCCGCCGACGACACCAGCGCCCCCGTCGGCACCACCGGCACCAGCGCCCCGATCAGCACCAGCAGGAACAGCGAGGGGTAGCCCACCGCCTGCTGGGCCGACTCCGGCGCCACGTTCGCCGACAGCGCCGCCGCCACCGCGGACATCACCGCGCCACCCGCGGCCGCACGCTCTCCCCGTGCGCCAGCAGGTGCACGGTGGCCCCGGGGGCGCGCACCCCGGCGATCCTGGCGAATTCGCGCCCCGGCGCGTGGAACTCGTGCGGCCGCACCGCGTCCATCCCGATCGGCCAGTACGTGCCGTAGTGCACCGGCACCGCGCTGCCCGCGCCGAGCCGCGCCAGCGCCTCCGCGGCCCGTACCGGATCGAGGTGCTCCGCGCCCAGATGGGGACCCCAGCCGCCGACCGGGAGCAGCGCCACGTCCACCGGCCCCACCGCCTCCGCCATCCCGTCGAAAAGCCCAGTGTCCCCGGCGAAGTAGGTGCGCGCAGCACCGGTCAGCACATAGCCGAGCGCCGGGGCGCCGCGCGAGCCCACCGGCAGCCGCCGCCCGTCGTGCCGCGCCGGCACCGCCCGCACCCGCAGGTCGCCCACCTCGGTCTCGTCGCCCGGCGCCATCTCCGTGACCGCGAGCCGCCGCAGCCCCCGTACGATGCCGGGCGCCCCGCGCGGCACCAGCACCCGGGTACCGGGCGCCAGCCGGGCGAGGGACGCCAGATGCAGATGGTCCGCGTGCAGATGCGAGATCACGGCGAGGTCGGCCACCGCGGCCTCCGGCGGCGGCAGCGCGCCCCCGCGCCGCCGCAGATGCGCAAGGCGCCGGGTGAACAGCGGATCGGTCAGCACCCGCACCCCCGCGTCCTCGACCGTACAGGTGGCATGCCCCCACCAGGTGATCTCCAACGCCTCTCCCACGCCCTCCGCCCCGGCACCGCCGGGTTCTCGACTGCACACGAGCCTACGGGCAGCGCTACGCTTCGTGCCCGGAGAACTCTCAGGCGGGGCGCGGTGAGCGAGGTGAGCGGGACATGCCCGACAGGGCCAGGGACGCGGCCGGGGACGAGGACGGCGGCGCGCCGGGCGCGGAAGGCCCCGGGGGGTTACGGGTCACCGCGATCACCAGCCTGACCCCCCTGGAGGAACTGGACGCCGACCCCTTCCTCGTGGACACCCGCAACCAGCTCGCGATGTGCCGGCACTGGGCCGCGGGGCGCGGCCACGTCATCACGAGCGTCCTCGTGGTCAACGCGCTGCGCTGCGACCACCGCGCCCTCTGGGAGGACGCGGACGCGGGCCGCGTCGACCTCTTCCTCGCCGCAGGACCCCGCGTGCTCGAACGCGCCCTGGCGTCCGTGGCCGTCTTCGCCGCCGAGTGCGACCGGCGCGGCATCGCGCTCGCGACGGCCGACCTCCCCGAGCCGCGCTACTCGCCGGGCGCCAAGGCCGTGGTGCACCGCAGGCTCTCCATGCCCACCGCCGGATACGACGGCACCTGAGGCGAACACCGCCGCGCGGCAGCCACAGACGGCCCCGATCCGGCACTCTCCGGAACCCGCCCGGGGCGGGCCGCGGCGCACGGCACCCGCGGACGCCGTCAGATGCCACCCCTGTCCCGCCCCCGTTACGCTTGAGCCGCGCCCGCCCGCACGACGGCGGGCCCGACGCGAGGTGAGCACGGCGTGAGCAGGGGAGGGTGGCGCAGCACGGGGCGCGCGCTGCTACGGGTGATCGTCGTGTGGGCGGTGTCCACCGTCACCATGCTCGTCCTCGCGGGAGTGCTGCCCGACTTCCGTATCGAGTCCGCCGACGGCGACAGCGCCACCCGCGTCGCCGTCACCGCCGCGCTCGGCGCCGGGGGCTTCGGACTGCTGTCCGCGCTGGTGTGGCCGCTGCTGGTGCGCGCCCTCCTGCTGGTGCCCGCGCTGGTGCTCGGTGCCCTCGTCTTCTTCCTCAACGGCTCCCTGCTGCTGCTCGCCCTCAGACTCAACCCCTCGGGCCGCGGCGACGCCGCCTGGGAGACCGCGGTGGTGGTGGCCGCGGTGATGTCCGCGGTCGCCTCCGCCACCGGCGGCACCCTCGCCGTCCGCGACGACGAGGCGTACCGCAGACGCCTGCACCGGCTCACCCGCCGCCGCACCCGCGGCGCGCGGCCCGCGCCCAAGGCGGCGGGCACGGTGTTCATCCAGCTCGACGGCGTCGGCCACGACGTGCTCCTCGACGCCGTCGGCGCGGGCCGGATGCCGACCGTCGCGGGCTGGCTCGCGCCCGGCGGCAGCCACCGCGTCACCCGCTGGCGCACCGGCTGGTCGAGCCAGACAGGCGCCAGCCAGCTCGGCATCCTGCACGGCAGCACCGACGACATCCCCGCCTTCCGCTGGTACGAGAAGGACACCGGCGTCGTCATGGTCTGCAACCGGCCCAGCAGCGCCCAGGAACTCCAGCGCCGCGCCATCGCCCGCACCGGGCACGGCGGCCTGCTCGCACGGGACGGCGCGAGCCGCGGCAACCTCTTCAGCGGCGGCGCCGACCAGCTCGCCCTCGTGCTCTCCGTCGCCGCCCGCAGGGGCCGCGGCAACCGCTCGCGCGCGGGCTACTTCGCCTACTTCGCCGACCCCGCGAACGCGGTGCGCACCGCCCTCTCCTTCGTCGCCGAGGTCGGCAGGGAGCTGGGCCAGGGCACCCGGGCACGACTGCGCCGCGAGCGGCCCCGGGTCGGCAGGGGCGGGCTCTACCCGCTGATCCGCGCCTTCGCCACCGTCGTCGAGCGCGACGTCGTGGTCGCCGCCGTCCTCGGCGACATGCTCACAGGGCGCACCGCCATCTACGCCGACCTCGTCGGCTACGACGAGGTGGCCCACCACTCCGGGCCGCGCAGCCGCGACGCCGCGCGGGTGCTCGCCCGCCTCGACCGCTCCCTCGCGCTGATCGCCCGGGTCGCCGAGCACGCCGAGCGCCCGTACCGCATCGTCGTCCTCTCCGACCACGGCCAGAGCCACGGCGAGACCTTCCACGGCCGCTACGGGCTCACCCTCACCGACCTGGTGCGCGCGGGCGCCGGCCTGCCGGTGCCGCGCCGCGCCCAGCGCACCCACAGCGGCGCCGAGGCCCGCAACGCCGCACGCGCCGCCCTCGGCCGCCCCGTCGAGGAGCACGCCGCCCGGCGCCACCGGCACAGCGACCCCGTGGTGCTGGCCTCGGGCAACCTCGGCCTTGTGTCGTTCCCCGACGTGCCGCACCGCATGACCCGCCAGGAGATCGACGACCGCCACCCCGCACTGCTGTCCACCCTCGCCAACCACCCCGGCATCGGGTTCCTCCTCGTCGCCGACGAGGAGCACGGCGGCGTGGTGCTCGGCGCGCACGGCGCCGCCGTACCGGTGGGCCGCCTCACCGACGGCGAGGGCCCGCTCGCCGACTTCGGGCCCGGGGCCGCCGACGCGGTGCGCCGCACCCACGGCTACCGCAACACTCCCGACATCATGGTCAACTCCTGGTACGGGCCCGAGGAGGACGAGGTGCTGGCCTTCGAGGAGCAGATCGGCTCCCACGGCGGCCTCGGCGGCGCCCAGTCCCACCCCTTCGTGATCTCCCCGCACACCCTCCCGCCGCCCCTCGTCGACGGCGCCGAGCCCGTGGGCGCCGCGGAACTCCACACCGTCCTCGCCTCCTGGCTCGCCCCCGCCGCCGCGGCCCCTGCCCCGCGCCGCCCGCTGTCCGAACGCCCGGGGCGCACCGCCCCCTGATCCGGCGCCCACCGGAACCGGCTCCCCCCGCCGGGCCGTCTCCACGGAAAACCCGGTGCGCAAGGAACGCCCGCACCGGACACTGGGTGCGGCGCCGCGGGCACGCCGGGGCGCCGGGCAACCGGAAGGAGCACCGTTGGAGGCGGCCGTCACCGTCACCCCGTCCCGGGTACCCGAGCTTCTCCTCGGCCTCGCCACCGTCCGCCCCGTCTTCCTCTGGGGCGCCCCCGGCATCGGGAAGTCCTCGCTGGTGCGGGACTTCGCGGAGTCGCTCGGCCTGGAGTGCGTCAGCCTCCTCGGCACGCAGCTCGCCCCCGAGGACCTGATCGGGGTGCCGCAGATCAGGGACGGCAGATCGGTCTTCTGCCCGCCCGAGGCCATCGCCCGCGACGAGCCGTACTGCCTCTTCCTCGACGAGCTGAACGCCGCGACGCCCGACGTGCAGAAGGCGTTCTACTCGCTGATCCTCGACCGCCGCATCGGCAACTACGAGCTGCCGAAGGGCTCCATCGTCATCGGCGCGGGCAACAGGGCCACCGACAACGCCCTCGCGCGCCCGCTGGCGTCCGCGCTCATCAACAGGCTCACCCACGTCCACCTGCGGGCCTCGTCCGCGGACTGGCTGGTGTGGGCGGGCGAGCACGGCATCCACCCCTGGATCGTGGACCACCTCACCGACCGGCCCGACCACCTCTGGTCCAAGGCCCCCAAGACCGAGGAGCCCTTCTCCACGCCCCGCTCCTGGCACATGCTCTCCGACGCCCTGCACTCCTTCGGGCCCGCCCTCGACGAGGACACCCTCTCGGTCGTCGCGCACGGCACCCTCACCCCCGCGCACGCCGTCGCCTTCTGCGGCTATGTCAAGATCGTCCGCCACGCCCACGGCCTGGAGGCCATCGTCAAGGGCGACGCCTCGTGGCCCCGCCGCCTGGAGGACCGCGACCTGCTGTACTACCTCGCCGACGCCTTCCGCGGACGCCTCATGAAGACGCTGCCCGCCAGCAAGGAGCACGTGTCGGCGAGCGCACGGCAGTCCGTGTACCGGGCCAAGGCGCTCCTCGTGCAGCTCGCCGAGATCTCCGTCGAGGTCGCCCAGACCGTCATCGCCGACGACGCCGACGGCAACCCGGTGCTCCCCGCCTGGTTCCTGGTGGAGGCCGCCCGCGACATGCCCCGGCTCGTCGAGGCCCGCAAATGAGCGGCGGCGGCAGGGGCGGCAAGGGCGGCAAGGGCGGCAAGGGCAGGGACGGCAAGAAGGAGAAGAAGGACCCCGCCAAGGAGGCGTTCGAGGCCGGCTTCCGCATCATGGCGTCGAACCCGGCGCTCGGCGCCCTCGACGTACGCACCTGCCGCTCACCGGACTGCGCCCACGCCCCAGAGCGCGGCCTGGTCGTCGTCGACTCCAACGGCGTCCTGCACGCCCACCCCACCCGCTACGCCACCCCCGCCGCCTGGGCCTGGGCGCTCGCCCACTGCGTGATCCACCTCGGCTTCGGCCACGTACGCGCCGCCACGGGCGCCCGCGCCCAGCCCGACGCCTTCGACACCGCCGCCCGCTGCGCCGTCGTCAACCGCTTCCTGACCGGCTTCGCCGTCGGCGACACCCCCGAGGACCTGCCCGCCACCTACCCCGACGGCGACGAGGAGAAGATCGCCGGGCAGTGGCGCAGGGACGGCATCCCCGGCGCCTACGCGCACTGCGGCACCGGGGGCGGCGCACCCGACCAGGTCCTCGTGCCCTGGCAGGTCTTGACGGGCCACAAGCCCCCCGACTGGCAGCTCGCCTTCGCCCGGGAGCTGACCAGGACCGTCTCCGCCGCCATGGACATGGCCGGCGGGCGCCGCCTCAGCCTCACCGCGGCGCCCCTGGAGCAGCGGCCCTGGCAGGAGGCGCTGAGCTGGTTCGTCTCCTCCTACCCGCTGCTCGGCGGCATCGCCGCGGGCATGACCCTGGTCGCCGACGCGGAACTCGCCAGGCGGAGCGACATCTCCATCGCCGCGGTCAGCCCCGACGCGGGCGAGATCTACGTCAACCCCCTCAAGCGCTTCAGCCGCGAGGAGTGGCGCTTCATCCTCGCCCACGAGATGCTGCACGCCGCCCTGCGCCACGGCGACCGCTGCGGCGCCCGCGACCCCTACCTCTTCAATGTCGCCGCCGACTACGTCATCAACGGCTGGCTGCGGCAGATGGACGTCGGCGACATGCCGGAGGGCCTGCTGCACGACCCCGGCCTCGCCGACCTCTCCGCCGAGGAGGTCTACGACCGCATCACCTCCGACCTGCGCCGGATGCGCCGCCTGGCCACCCTGCGCGGCAAGGGCCTCGGCGACGTGCTCGGAGCGCCCCTCGCCCGCGCTCCCCGCGACTACGTCGACCTCGACGACTTCTACCGGCGCGCCCTGGTGAACGGCTTCGAGATGCACGGCCGCCAGGAGCGCGGTCTGCTGCCCTCAGGACTCGTCGACGAGATCCGCGCCCTCAGCCACCCGCCGCTGCCCTGGGACGCCAGGCTCGCCCGCTGGTTCGAGGAGTTCGTGCCCCGCCCCGAGCCGGTACGCAGCTACTCCCGCCCCGCGCGGCGCCAGGCGGCCACCCCCGACATCCCGCGCGCCGGGCGCTACCACCCGCCCGAGGAGGCCGCTCGCTGCACCTTCGGCGTGGTCCTCGACACCTCGGGCTCCATGGGCCGCGTCCTGCTCGGCAAGGCCCTCGGCGCCATCGCCTCGTACGCCACCGCGCGCGAGGTCCCGGCCGCCCGCGTGGTGTTCTGCGACGCCGCGCCCTACGACGCCGGATACGTCCCGGTGACCGAGATCGCGGGCCGGGTCAGGGTCCGCGGACGCGGCGGTACGGTGCTCCAGCCCGCGGTCGACCTGCTGCGCCGCGCCGAGGACTTCCCGGCCACCGCCCCGCTGCTGATCATCACCGACGGCTACTGCGACGCGCTGCGCGTGCGCACCGAGCACGCCTACCTGCTGCCACCCGGCGGCAGGCTGCCGTTCACCCCGAAGGGGCCGGTGTTCCGGGTGTCCTGACGCCCTGTGGGGGATCACACCGTCCGCGCGCGCGGATCGCGGGGGCACGCGTCGACCCCCGGCCCCTCGATGTGATCGGATGTCCCCGACGGCCCGCCGTCCTCAGCCGAACAGCCGAACAGCCGAAAGGGCATACACCGTGGCAACGACACGCACCGCACACACCGTCTGGGAAGGCAACCTCACCGAGGGCACGGGTGTGGTGACCTTCGACTCCTCCGGCATCGGCGAGCAGGCCGTGTCCTGGCCCTCCCGCGCCGAGCAGGCGAACGGGAAGACCAGCCCCGAGGAACTGATCGCCGCGGCCCACTCGAGCTGCTTCTCGATGGCCCTGTCCAACGGCCTCACCAAGGCGGGCAACCCGCCGGCCAGGCTCACCACCTCCGCCGACGTGACCTTCCAGCCCGGCACCGGCATCACCGGCATCCACCTCACCGTCGAGGGCCAGGTCCCCGGCCTCGACGCGGCCGGCTTCACCGCCGCCGCCGAGGACGCCAAGAAGAACTGCCCGGTCAGCCAGGCCCTGACCGGCACCACCATCACCCTCACCGCCAAGCTCGCCTGACCCCGGCCCCGCCGCGGTCACGGCAGGCACCGGTCCCGGGTGCCGCGAGGGGGGCGCCACCGCGCCCCCCTCGCCCCGTATGCCCACCCACGCACGGGGTACCCGCCGCGTGAATCGGGAGTTCCGGGGGCGGCGGAAAGGGGTTCGACATGGCACGCGCGGTCGGGATCGATCTCGGCACGACAAACTCGGTGGTCGCGGTCCTCGAAGGCGGTGAGCCCACCGTCGTGGCCAACGCGGAGGGTGCCAGGACCACCCCGTCCGTGATCGCCTTCGGCAAGAACGGCGACGTACTCGTCGGCGAGGTCGCCAAGCGGCAGGCCGTCACCAACGTGGACCGCACCGCCCGCTCCATGAAGCGCCACATGGGCGAGGCCGACTGGCGCTTCCCCGCGGAGGGCTCGGTCGACGGCACCCGCTACACCGCCCAGGAACTGTCGGCCCGGGTGCTCCAGAAGCTGCGCAGGGACACCGAGGCGTATCTCGGCGAGGACGTCACCGACGCGGTGATCACCGTCCCCGCCTACTTCGACGACCACCAGCGGCAGGCCACCAAGGAGGCCGGGGAGATCGCGGGCCTCAAGGTGCTGCGGATCATCAACGAGCCCACCGCCGCGGCCCTCGCGTACGGCCTCGAACGCGGCGACGAGCAGACCGTGCTCGTCTTCGACCTCGGCGGCGGCACCTTCGACGTGTCGCTGCTGGAGATCGGCGACGGTGTGATCGAGGTGAAGGCCACCAACGGCGACACCCAGCTCGGCGGCGACGACTGGGACCAGCGCATCGTCGAGTATCTGACCAGGCAGTTCAAGAACGCACACGGCATCGACCTCGGCCAGGACAAGATGGCGGTCCAGCGCCTCCGTGAGGCGGCCGAGAAGGCCAAGATCGAGCTGTCCTCGTCCACCGAGACCACCGTCAACCTGCCCTACATCACCGCCTCGGCCGAGGGTCCGCTGCACCTGGACGAGAAGCTCACCCGCGCCCAGTTCCAGGACCTCACCTCCGACCTGCTCGACCGTTGCAAGAAGCCCTTCCACCAGGCCGTCGAGGACGCCGGGGTGGAGCTGTCCGCCGTCGACCACGTCATCCTCGTCGGCGGCTCCACCCGGATGCCCGCCGTGACCGCCCTCGTACGGGAGCTGACCGGCAAGGACCCGCACAAGGGCGTCAACCCCGACGAGGTCGTCGCCGTCGGCGCCGCCCTCCAGGCCGGGGTGATCCGCGGCGACGTCAAGGACGTGCTGCTGCTCGACGTCACCCCGCTGTCCCTCGGCATCGAGACCAAGGGCGGCATCATGACCAAGCTCATCGAGCGCAACACCACCATCCCCACCAAGCGCTCCGAGATCTTCACCACCGCCGACGACAACCAGCCCTCCGTCGGCATCCAGGTCTTCCAGGGCGAGCGCGAGATCGCCGCCTACAACAAGAAGCTCGGCGTCTTCGACCTCACGGGACTGCCGCCGTCCCCGCGCGGGGTGCCGCAGATCGAGGTCACCTTCGACATCGACGCCAACGGCATCATGCACGTCTACGCCAAGGACCTGGCCACGGGCAGCGAGCAGAAGATGACCGTCACCGGCGGCTCCGCGCTGCCCAAGGACGACATCGACCGCATGGTCCGCGACGCCGAGCGGTACGCGGAGGACGACCGCAGGCGCCGCGAGGCCGCCGAGACCCGCAACCAGGCGGAACAGCTCGTCTACCAGACCGAGAAGTTCCTCGCCGACAACCCCGCCGACACCTCGGGCCTGCCCGAGGACACGCGCGCCGAGGTCCAGGGCGCCGTCGACGAGGTGAAGCAGCAGCTCGCGGGCGAGGGCGAGCCCGACACGGAGCGGCTGCGCACCTCCGTGGAGAAGCTGGCCACCGTCAGCCAGAAGATGGGCCAGGCCATGTACGCCAAGCGCTCCCAGGACACCGGCGCGGGCGAAGGGCAGGGCGGCGCGGCGGGGGAGCCGGGCGCCGAGGGGCAGGAAGGCGAAGGCGCCCAGGAGGACGTGGTGGATGCGGAGATCGTGGACGAGGACCGCCCGGACGGCGACACCGGCCGCGAGGGCCCCCGCGGCTGAGCCGCCGCCGGGGCGTCGGCCGCGGACGCGGCCTCAGCCCCCGCTGCCGAGCCCCCGCCTGATCGCGCGCTCCACCGGCGAGTAGTCCCCGTCCGCCCTGTCGAGTTCGCAGGGGACGGCCGGGTGGAGCGGGGGCTGCGCCATGAAACGGGGGCGGCTGCCGTGGTGCGGCTGCGCCGCGTGCACCAGGAACGGATGGCAGAGGAAGACGTCGCCAGGCGCGCCCGTCGCGTACACCACGGGCCGCTCCCGCGACGCCTCCTCGATCTCGCGGTGCGCCTTCAGCACCGAGACCCCGGCGTCCCCGCTCGGCGCGAGCACCGGCGGTATGTCCAGATGGGAGCCGACCCTGACACGGGTGGGCGCGTCCTCCTCGTGGACCTCGCTGAAGAGGAACAGCATCAGCAGCGCCCGCCCCGAGGTCTTCACGTTCGCGCGGTACCGCGAGGCGCCCGGGGGCAGGAAGCTGCCCTCGATGTGCCAGCCCGCGTCGTCCGGCTCCTCGGGGTGCGGGAAGCGCAGCGGAAAGCTGCCGAGCGAGTCGCGCGGGACCCAGCGGCCCCGGCCGACCAGGGCGTCGAACGCCTCGTGCAGCACGGGCGCGTTCACGGCGGCGGCGAACGGGGGCTGCGCCATCCCGCCCACCCAGTGCACCGGCCGCGTCCAGGTGCCCGGGTCGTCGGGAGCGCAGCCGGTCTCCCGCCACAGCAGCTCCGCGCACTGCGCGGCGGTGTCCGCGGGGACGGCGCCCCGCAGCGCCACGAACCCGTCCGCCATGAAGCGCTCCACCAGCGCGTCGTCGATCACCCCGCCATCCTGGCCCCAGGACCCCGCCGCGCGCACCGTGTTTTCCGACCGACCGACCGACCGACCGACCGACCGACCGACCGCCCGCGCCGCCCCCTGCCGCCCGCGCGCCGTCCGCGGCCGCCCGAGCCTGCCCGAGGCGTCCCGATCGTGACCGGATGGGGCGAATGGAATGCGTCCCGGGCGGTGATCGTTGAGGATGACAGGATCAGATCCGACGAACGAAGGACACAGCCCCCGTGAGCAAGGTCCCCCCGATCATCCTCAACAACGGCATCGAGATGCCCCAGCTCGGTCTCGGCGTGTGGCAGATGGCGGAAGACGAGGTCGAGACCGCGGTCGCGACCGCGCTGGAGGCCGGCTACCGCAGCATCGACACGGCCGCCGCCTACGCCAACGAGGAGGGCACGGGCCGGGCCGTCGCCGCCTCGGGCGTCCCCCGCGACCAGCTCTTCGTCACCACCAAGCTGGCCAACTCCGACCACGGCCACGACGCCGCACTGCGCGCCTTCGACACCTCGCTCGCCAAGCTCGGCCTCGACTACGTCGACCTCTATCTGATCCACTGGCCGATGCCGGAGCACGACGACTACGTGGCCACCTACAAGGCCCTGGAGAAGATCCACGCCGACGGCCGCGCCAAGTCCATCGGCCTCTCCAACTTCCTGCCCGAGCACATCGAGCGGCTGCTCGACGAGACCTCGGTGATCCCGGCCGTCAACCAGATCGAGCTGCACCCCCACCTCCAGCAGCGCGAGGCCCGCGAGTTCCACGCGCGCCAGGGCATCGCCACCGAGGCGTGGTCACCGCTCGGCCAGGGCAAGGGCCTGCTCGAAGTCCCGGCGATCATGGCCATCGCGCACAAGCACGGCAGGACGCCCGCGCAGGTCGTGCTGCGCTGGCACGTCCAGCTCGGCCAGATCGCCATCCCGAAGTCCGTGACCCCGTCCAGGATCAGGGAGAACGTCGACGTCTTCGGCTTCGAGCTGGACGAGGAGGACATGGCCGCGATCCGCGCCCTCAACGAGGACCGCAGGATCGGCGGCCACCCCCGCGACGTGAACTGACACACCCCCACCGCCGGACCGCGCCCACCCCTGCCCCGCGGTCCGGCGGCGGCGCGCCCGCCGGGCCCCGTACGGTGCGTCAGGCCCCGTACAGCGCCTCGACCTCGCGCGCGTACGCGTGCTCGATCGCCCGCCGCTTCAGCTTCAGCGACGGCGTCAGCAGCCCGTGCTCCTCGGTGAACTGGTGCGCCAGGATGCGGAACGTCCGTATCGACTCCGACTGCGACACCAGCGTGTTCGCGGCCACCACCGCGCGCCGCACCTCGGTCTCCAGATCCGGGTCGCGCACCAGCTCCTCCGGGCTCGGCACCACCCTGCCGCGCATCATCAGCCAGTGCTCCACCGCCTCCGCGTCCAGCGTCACCAGGCCCGCGACGTACGGGCGGTCGTTGCCGACCACGATGCACTGCGCGACCAGCGGATGCTCCCGCACCCGCTCCTCCAGTGGCCCGGGGGACACGCTCTTGCCGCCCGAGGTCACCAGGATCTCCTTCTTCCGCCCGGTGATGGTGAGGTAGCCGTCCTCGTCGAGCGCGCCCAGGTCCCCGGTGGCCAGCCAGTCCCCGCGCAGCGCGCCCGCCGTCGCGTCCGGGGCGCCCAGGTAGCCCTGGAAGACATGGCCGCCGCGCAGCCACACCTCGCCGTCCTCGGCGATACGCACGTCGGTGCCGGGCAGCGCCCTGCCCACCGTGCCGAAACGGGTGCGCTCCGGGGGGTTGGCGGTGGCCGCCGCGGTGGACTCCGTCAGGCCGTACCCCTCGTAGATGGTGATGCCGGCCCCGGCGAAGAAGAGGCCGAGGCGCCGGTCCATGCCCGAGCCGCCCGACATCGAGTGCCGCACCCTGCCGCCCATCGCGGCCCGCACCTTGGCGTACACCAGCTTGTCGAAGACCTGGTGCTGGAGGCGCAGCGCCGCCGAGGGCCCTGGCCCGGTGCCGAACGCCTTCGCCTCCATCGCGTCCGCGTAGCGCACCGCGGTCTCCACGGCCTTGTCGAACGGTCCTGTCCTGCCCTCGCGTTCCGCGGTGCGGCGGGCGGCGTTGAACACCTTCTCGAAGATGTACGGCACCGCGGTGATGAACGTCGGCCTGAACGTGGCCAGGTCGGGCAGCAGCGCCGCCGCGCTGAGCTGCGGCTGGTGTCCGAGCTTGACCCGGCCGCGCACCGCCGCGACCTCCACCATGCGGCCGAAGACGTGGGACAGCGGCAGGAAGAGCAGGGTCGCGGCCTGGTCGCCGCGGCGGGTGTGGAACACCGGCTCCCAGCGGCTGGTGATGGTGTCGGCCTCGAAGGCGAAGTTGGCGTGGCTGAGGACACAGCCCTTGGGGCGGCCCGTGGTGCCCGAGGTGTAGATGACCGTCGCCACCGTGTCAGGGGTGACCGAGGCGCGGTAGTGGTGCACCGTCTCGTCGTCGATACGGGCGCCCGCCTTGTGCAGCTCCTCCATGACGCCCGCGTCCAGTTGCCAAAGGCGGCGCAGCAGCGGCAGCCTGTCGATGACGGAGCCGACCGTCATGGCGTGGTCCTCGTGCTCCACCATCACCGCGGTGACCTCGGCGTCGTGCAGCATCCACAGCACCTGCTCGGCCGACGACGTCGGGTACAGCGGCACCACCTGGGCGCCGAGTGTCCACAGCGCGAAGTCGAAGAGGGTCCACTCGTAGCGGGTGCGGGACATGATCGCGACCCGGTCGCCGAACCGGACACCGTCGGCGAGCAGCCCCTTCGCCAGGGCCAGCACATCGTCGCGGAACTGCCCCGCCGTCACATCCTGCCACTGGCCCCGTGCGTCCTTGCGGCCGAAGGCGACCCGCTGGGGATCGTCCTCGGCATGCTCGAACACGACATCGGCGAGGCCGCCCGTGGGCGGTGTCACGGCCACGTCGGCGTTGGTCGATTCGTGCAACGGTGCTCCCTCGGCGCTTGCTCAGGCGCGGTGACGGTACCCCACCGGTTGCCGTCCGATAAGGGGCGCGGCAGATGCCGTGAGGTGGCCTGAACACACTGGTCAGCGGCGTAAATGGGGCCAAGAGGGAGGAGCGGGGACAGAATTCTGACGCTTGAGTAAGTATTGCGCCGAGCCCTCCACGGAATCCCTACGGCTTTCCCACCCGGCGCCGCGCCCGCCGCGCGCGGCGGCGGGCGGAGGGGTGCGGCGCCGCCCTGTGAAATGGTCCATACCGTTCGTAACCGTACGGGGCGGAAACGGAGCTTCCTGTTACGGGTGCGGGGGCGGCGTGCGGGCGCGCCGGGGGAGGGGCGTCTTCGCGCCGCGCCGCTGCCCGGCGGTTCAGCGGACGGCGTGGAGCCGGTCGCCCGCCGCCAGGATGGCGGACGCCAGGGCGTCGGCCGCGCCCTGGGCGGACGCCCTGCGCCGGTCGTGCAGCAGGACGAAGTCCACCTCGCCCAGCTCCGGAAGACCCGCGCGCTCCGGCACCCGCACCAGGCCCTGCGGGATCAGCCCGCGCGAGTGCGCCATCACACCGAGCCCGGCGCGGGCCGCCGCGACCAGGCCGCTCAGGCTGCCGCTCGTACAGGCGACGCGCCAGGTCCTGCCCTGCCGCTCCAGCGCTTCGAGCGCGAGCGCCCTGGTGATGCCGGGCGGCGGGTACACGATCAGCGGCACCGGGCGTGCGGGGTCGAGCCGCAGCCGCTCCGCGCCGATCCACACGAGCCGGTCGTGCCACACCGTGGAGCCCCGGGGGTCGCGCGGCCGGCGCTTCGCCAGCACCAGGTCGAGCCGCCCCGCCGCCAGCCGCTCGTGGAGCGTGCCGGACAGCTCCACCGTCAGTTCGAGGTCCACCTCGGGGTGGTGGTGGCGGAACGCCTCCAGGATGTCCGTCAGCCGGGTCTGCACAAAGTCCTCCGACGCCCCGAACCGCAGCCTGCCGCGCAGCCGGGTGCCGGTGAAGAAGGCCGTGGCCTGCTCCTGAACGTCGAGGATGCGGCGGGCGAAGCCGAGCATCGCCTCGCCGTCCTCCGTCAGCTCCACGGAGTGGGTGTCCCGGGTGAACAACTGCCGCCCCGCCGCCGCTTCGAGACGGCGCACATGCTGGCTGACGGTGGACTGGCGCAGCCCGAGGCGCCGGGCCGCGCGGGTGAAGCTGAGCGTTCCGGCCACCGCCAGGAAGGTGCGGAGCTGCGCCAGGTCGTACATGTGAACGAGCTTATCGCGGTTCGTGATGGCAGTCAGTCCCGTATGCCGGATTCCCGATCAAGAAGGGGTGGAGGAGCATGGAGAGGGGACGTTCCGGGCCTTGCGCGTGCGGGGAGGAACCGCCGGACCCCGCACCACCGAGACCCCTGGCACCTCCGCAAGAACAGTGAGTACCTGCAACGATGTCGAAACGCCTGGCGTGGCCGTCCTGGATGCCCGTCGACCCCTACATCGTGGCGATCCTGGCCACGGTCCTGACAGCGGCCCTGCTGCCGGCCCGGGGCGACGCCGCCGACGTGGCCTCCTGGGTCTCCAACGCGGCCGTCGGGCTCCTCTTCTTCCTCTACGGGGCCCGGCTCTCGACCCGTGAGGCGCTGACCGGGCTCGCCCACTGGCGGCTGCATACGGTGGTCCTGGTCTGCACCTTCGTGGTGTTCCCGCTGCTCGGCCTGGCGGGCCGGGCGCTGGTGCCGCACGTGCTCACCCCGGACCTCTACAACGGCTTCCTGTTCCTGACGCTCGTGCCCTCGACGATCCAGTCCTCGATCGCGTTCACGTCCATCGCCAGGGGCAACGTCCCCGCGGCGATCTGCGCGGGCTCCTTCTCCTCGCTCGCCGGGATCGTGCTGACGCCGGTGCTCGCGGCGCTGCTGCTGGGCAAGAACGGCGCCGGGTTCTCCGCGGACGCCGTACTGGACATCGTGCTGCAACTGCTGGTGCCCTTCGTGGCGGGGCAGTTGCTGCGCCGCTGGGTCGGCCCGTTCATCCAGCGCAACCGGAGGGTGCTCGGCCTCGTGGACCGGGGCTCGATCCTGCTGGTGGTCTACACGGCCTTCAGCGAGGGCATGGTGCAGGGCGTCTGGCACCGGGTCACGGTCGCCAGGCTGCTGCTCCTGCTGGCCGTCGAGGCGGTGCTGCTGGCCGCGATGCTGACCCTGACCTGGTACGGATCGCGGCGGCTCGGCTTCGACCGCGCCGACCGGATCGCGATCCAGTTCGCCGGGTCCAAGAAGTCGCTCGCGTCGGGCCTTCCGATGGCGAGCGTGCTGTTCGGCGCGCAGGCGTCGCTCGCGGCGCTGCCGCTGATGCTCTTCCACCAGATGCAGCTCATGGTGTGCGCCTGGATCGCCAAGCGGCGCTCCCGCGACCCGGAGGCGGTGGAGGAGGCCCGGGCGGCGCCCGGGGAGGCGTCCCCCGCCGGCACCGCCGCCAGGACCGCCTCGTCCCCGGCCCGTTGACGCCCGGCGCTGGGGCCCCGGGGGTCGGCACCGGCCCGTGAGGCGGCGGCGGGGCGGGAGCCGTCCTGCGGCCCCGCCCCGCCGCCGTCCACCACCGGTGGCCGCCGTGTCCTGCGGTCAGTCGCGCGTGTCGACGTCGTCCATCGGCAGCCAGATCACCGGGGTCCCGAGCCGCCGCTCGGCGGCCGTGGCGGGCCCGTTCCCCTTCAGGCCCTGCACCTCGTCGGTGCTCAGGCCCCGGGAGTAGACCCGGACGTCGTCGATGGCGCCCTTGAAGAACGCCCGGCTGTCCATGCGCTGCCCGATGTGCACCCCGAACGGGGAGTTGCGGCTCACCGAGCCCGGCACGTCGGGAACGCTGTACGAGGTGTTGTCGAGGAACAGGGTCAGGGCGCCGCCGCTGCGCCGCAGCGCCGCGTGGTGCCACGTGCCGTCGTTGTACGCGCCGGTGCTGTTCACCGAGACGGTGGCCGGGTCGGAGGCGCCCTCCTTGGTCGTGATGAGCCCGGTCACCCGGTTGTTCTCGGGTTCGGCGCGCAGCCAGACCTGGGGCTGGGTGGTGCCGACCCCGCCCATCCACAGCAGGGGCTGCTCCCCGCTCGTGGCGGAGTAGCGGAACCACAGGGACGCGGTGAAGTCCTCGTCGCCGAGGGCCTGTTCCCTGCGGAACGGCAGCCGTACCGCGTCGTCGACCCCGTCGAACGCGAGCGCGTTGCCGTGCTTGCCGCGGGTGGTGCCGGCGCCGCCGAGTACGGACGCCGCGGGCTCGCCGGGGGCGAGGTCGTCGGTGGTGGGATCGGGGCCGCGGCGGGCGGCGGGCCAGTTCTCGCCGAAGCGCACGAAGCGGATCTCGTCGCGCGCGTCCACCGCGCCGCCCTCGTAGACGAGGCCGACGGTGTGCGCGTCGGCCTGCACCATGTCGGAGTAGCCGGACCAGTCGGTGGTGACGACGCGGCCGCGGTCCACGCTGTCCCAGGTCCTGCCGCCGTCGTAGGAGGAGCGGATCATCATGGTCCTGCGCCGGTCGGGGTCGCCGGGGCAGGCCAGCAGCATGCGGTTGCCGGTGCGCAGCAGGGAGCCCTGGACCTGCGGCGCGTACAGGTCGGGCACCGCGGTGAAGCGGGACGAGAAGGTGTCGCCGCCGTCGGCCGAGACCGCGACCGTGCGGTGGCCGAGGTCGGTGCCGTCCTGCTCGCGGCCGCTGACGTAGACGCTGCCGTCGGCGCGCTCGGCGAGCGCCATCTCGGAGGGCTTCTGCGGAAAGGTTCCGTCGGGGCTGATGGGATAGGTGTCCGAGGCGCCGATGCGCCAGTGGTCGCCGCCGTCGTCGCTGACGATGAGCGCGGCGTGGTTGGCGCTCACCCGGTCCCCGGCCCAGGTCTCGGTGTTGACGCCGAAGACCAGCCGGCCCTTGTGGTCGCCGTGTTCGAGCTGGAGGCCGTGCACGGGCCCGGTGGCGTACCAGGAGTTCCAGGCGGCGGGCATGATCTCGGAGCTGAGGTCGCGGGGCTTCGACCAGCTTCTGCCGTCGTCGTCGCTGTACTGGAGGTGCGGGGAGCGGTCGCACGGGACGGGGCAGGAGGCGCCGTCGGTGCGGCCGGTGTTGTAGGTCTCGGCGACCAGGACGCGCCCGGTGTCGCGGTCCACAAGGGGCACCGGGTTGCCGTGGGTGTCGCCGCCGCCGTCGTTGACGACGGAGAGGCCGCTCCAGGTGCGGCCGTCGTCGTCGGAGCGCTTGACGACGATGTCTATGTCGCCCGCGTCGCCGCAGTCGTGGACGCGGCCCTCGGCGAAGGCGAGGAGCGTGCCCGCCTTCGTCTTCACCACGGTCGGAATCCGGAAGCAGGTGTACCCCGGGTCCTGGTCCGCCCGGAACAGCACCTGCTGGTGGAACCCGGAGTCGGGCGCCGACGGCGCGGCACCGCCCGTGGCGGGCAGCGCGACCACGGCGACCAGGGCGGCGAACGCCGTGCCGAGAGCGCCCAAGGGTCTGACTGCGCCCAGGGCTCTCAGCCGGGCGCGGAGGGGTGACGGCATGAAGGAGACCTGTCCTGTCAAGGTGGAACGTCAGAACATCCGGACATCCCACGTCCTATGTACAGACCTCAGACGCTACGTCCGCCCGGCCGCACCCCACAAGAAGCGTGCGCCGGGCATTGGTAGGAATTGACGGCCCGTCCGCCATCGTGCCGCCGGGACGGCCCGGCCGTGGTGAGGATATGAGCGCGCGTCAGATGACAAGCACCACCTTCCCCCGGTTGCTCCGGGTCTCGATCCATTCGTGTGCCCTCGCGGCCTCGTCCAGCGGAACGGTCGCGTGCACGGCGGGGCGCACGGTGCCCGCGGCGAACAGCTCCCACAGCTCGCGCCGCCGGCGCTCGTACCACGCGGGCTGCTCGCGGGCGATGCGCGCCATCTGGAAGCCGATGGCGGTCTTCGCCCCCGCCAGCAGGTCGTACGCGGAGATGCTGCCGCCGCCCGAGCTGTATGCCACCAGACGGCCGCCGGGCGCGACCGCGCCGACGACGCGCCCGAGGAGGTCGCCGCCGACGGCGTCGAGCGCGTAGTCGACAGGCTCTCCCCAGGACGCGTCCGCGTACGCCACCGCGGAGTCGGCCCCGAGGGCGAGGGGGAGCGCCGCCTTCGCCGGGTCGGACACGGCGGCCACCACCCGGGAGGCGCCGCGCACCCGGGCGAGCTGTACCGCAAGGTGCCCCACGCCACCGGCCGCCGCGGTGACGAGCGCGCGCTCGCCGCGCCGCGCCCCCGCCGCGTCCAGCACCCCGAGCGCCACGAGGCCGCTGCGCACCAGGGCCACCGCGTCGACCGCCGAGGCACCCCGCGGTATGGGCCCCGCCATCGGCGCGAGCAGGGGGACGACCTCCGCGTACCCGTGGCCGAAGCAGAGCCCCGTGACCCGGTCGCCCACGGCGAAGCCGCCGACGCCCGCGCCCAGCGCGACGACCTCGCCCGCGACCTCGCCGCCCAGCGGCACCGGCTCCGCGGCCTCCCGCACCTTGCGCACCACGGGCAGCGTGACCCCGACGGCCTCCGCCCGCACCAGCAGCTCGCCGGGGCCCGGCGCTGGGGCGGGCACCTCCTCCGTGAACAGGGGCCCGCCCTGATGGTCGTACCGAACCCGGCGCACCGTCACCTCCGCTTGCCGTCGACTGACCGGACGAAACCATGGGGGATACCAACGGTGTCGCGGTGGCAACGGTAGGCGAAGAACCGTGGGGGAGTCCAACATTTTTTCGATAACCTGGGGCCATGCCTCAGGTGCTCCCCGCCCCCGCCAGCATTCGCAACCTGCCGAGCTGGCTGCTGGGCCGCGCGGGCGCGCGCGGCCGCGGCCTGGTGGCCGCCGCGCTCGCCGAGGAGGGCATGCGGATGTGGCACCACGCGGTCCTCGCGGCGGTGGCGGATTACGGCCCCGTGGGCCAGGCGGATCTCGGCCGGGCGATCGCCCTCGACCCGAAGGACGTGGTCGGCATCCTCAACGACCTGGAGCGCGACGGCCTCCTGACCCGCGCCCCCGACCCGAAGGACCGCCGCAAGAACGCGGTGTCCCTCACCCCCGGGGGCCGCGCCATGACCGAGGCGTGCACGGCCAGGGCGGAGGCGGCCAATGAGGCGCTGCTGGCCCCGCTGACTCCCGCGGAGCGCGCCCTCTTCCTCGACATGCTGCACAGGGTGTCGGGCGTGCGGACGCGCTGAGGGGCCGCACATGGCCGACGGGGTCGGCCGGCGCAGGGGGCGCACCCCGCCGACCGACCCCGGCCCGTGCCGCGGGCGGACAGCTCAGCGCTGCGCGGCCACTTCCCGCAGGGCGATCCGCTGCTCGCCCGCGTACACGTTCATGGAGGAGCCCCGCAGGAAGCCCACGAGGGTGAGCCCGCTCTCCTCGGCCAGGTCCACCGCGAGCGACGAGGGCGCGGAGACCGCAGCCAGCACCGGAATCCCCGCCATCACGGCCTTCTGCGCCAGCTCGAAGGAGGCGCGCCCCGACACCAGCAGCACACTGCGCGCCAGCGGCAGCCGCCCGTCCTGGAGGGCGCGCCCGACCAGCTTGTCGACGGCGTTGTGCCGCCCGACGTCCTCCCGGACGTCGACCAGCTCCCCCTCGGGGGTGAAGAGCGCCGCCGCGTGCAGGCCCCCGGTCCGCTCGAAGACCCGCTGTGCGGCGCGCAGCCGGTCGGGGAGCCGCGCGAGCAGTTCGGGAGCGAGCAGGACCGGGGGAGCGCCGCCCGCCGTGTCGTCGATCGGGTGGCGGGTCGTGGTGCGCACGGCGTCGAGGCTCGCCTTGCCGCACAGGCCGCACGAGGAGCTGGTGTACACGTTCCGTTCGAGGTTGATGTCGGGCATCTGCACACCGGGGGCGGTCACCACGTCCACCACGTTGTACGTGTTGCTCCCCTCCACCGTGGCCCCCGCGCAGTACACGATGTTGCGCAGCTCGTCGGCGGAGCCGAGGACGCCCTCGCTGACCAGGAAGCCCGCCGCGAGCGCGAAGTCGTCGCCCGGGGTGCGCATCGTGATCGCGAGCGGCTTGCCGTTCAGCCGGATCTCCAGCGGCTCCTCGGCGACCAGGGTGTCGGGCCGCCGGGAGACCTGTCCGTCCCGTACCCGGATCACGCGGCGTCGCTCGGTGACACGTCCCATGTGCTCAGTCCCGGTTCTGTACGTGTTGGTAGCCGAAGCGGCCCTTGATGCAGAGGTTGCCGTGGGTCACCGGGTTGTCGTGCGGCGAGGTGACCTTGACGATCTCATTGTCCTGCACATGGAGCGTGAGGTTGCAGCCCACGCCGCAGTAGGCGCAGACCGTGGTCGTCTCGGTCTGCCGCTCCTCGTCCCAGGTACCCGCCGCGCGCATGTCGAACTCCGACTTGAAGCTGAGCGCCCCCGTGGGGCACACCTCGACGCAGTTGCCGCAGTACACGCACGCCGAGTCGGTGAGCGGGGCGTCGTGCTCCACGGCGATCCTGGCGTCGAAGCCGCGGCCCGCGACGGAGATCGCGAACGAGTTCTGCCACTGCTCCCCGCAGGCGTCCACGCACTTGTAGCAGAGGATGCACTTGTCGTAGTCGCGAACGTACAGGTCGTTGTCCACCCGGGGCTCCTCGCCGAGGCGCGCCGCGTCGGGGCCGAAGCGGTCGGGCTCGGCCCCGTACTCCTCGATCCACTCGGCGGCCCGCGGCGTGGTGGAGAGGTCGACCGAGGACGCCAGCAGCTCCAGGACGATCTTGCGGCTGTGGTTGACCCGCTCGGTGCCTGTGCTGACCACCATGCCCGCCTCGGCGCGCCGTGAGCAGGCCGGGACCAGGGTGCGGGAGCCCTCGACCTCGACGACGCAGACCCGGCACGCGTTCTTCGGGGCGAGGGTGTCGCCCTGGCAGAGGGTCGGCACGTCCCTGCCCGCCGCCCGGCACGCGTCCAGGACGGTCGCGCCCTCCGGGGCCCTGACCGGCTCCCCGTCGATGGTGAACTCCAGCAGCCGGCGCGGCGGCGCGAGCGGCACCGCGGTGCGGCGTGACGTCTCGCCGCGGGCGCCCTGACTGGTCACGTGCGGTGTCATGCGTAGGCTCCCAACCGGTCGATGGCCGACTCCACGGCGTTCCACGCGGTCTGCCCGAGACCGCAGATCGAGGCGTCCCGCATGGCGCGGCCCACCTCGCGCAGCAGGGCGACGTCGTCGGCCGCCGCCGCGCCCCTGCGGTCGAGCAGCCGCCCGAGCGCCTCCTGCTGGCGTACGGTGCCGACCCGGCAGGGCACGCACTGGCCGCAGGACTCGTCCCGGAAGAACTCGGCGATCCGCAGCAGGACGCGCGGCAGCGGCACGGTGTCGTCCATGACGAGGACCACCCCGGAGCCCAGGGTCGTACCGGCCTCGCGGGTGCCCTCAAAGGTCAGCGGCACGTCGAGTTCCCCAGGGCCGACGAAGCCGCCCGCCGCGCCGCCGAGCAGCACCGCGCGCAGCCGCTCAGGCGGCCCCGCGAGCGCGAGCAGCTCCCGCAGCGTGGCGCCGAACGGCAGCTCGTAGACCCCGGGGCGCGCCACGCTCCCCGAGACGCAGAAGAGCTTGGGCCCCGTGGACTTCGCCGTGCCGAGGGACGCGTAGGCCGCGGCGCCCCCGGTGAGGATCGGCAGCACGTTGACCAGCGTCTCGACGTTGTTCTCCGCGGTCGGCTTGCCGAACAGGCCCTTCTCCACGGGGAACGGCGGCTTGGAGCGCGGCTCGCCCCGGTAGCCCTCGATGGAGTTGAACAGCGCCGTCTCCTCGCCGCAGATGTACGCCCCCGCGCCGCGCCGTATCTCGATGTCGAACGCGTAGCCCTGCCCCATCACGTCGTCCCCGAGCAGCCCGCGCGCGCGTGCCTGCGCCAGGGCGTGGTCGAGCCTGGCCAGGGCGCGCGGGTACTCGCCGCGCAGATACAGGTAGCCGCGGTGCGCGCCGACCGCGTACCCGGCGATCGTCATGGCCTCGACCAGGGAGTACGGGTCGCCCTCCATGAGCACCCGGTCCTTGAAGGTGCCTGGCTCCGACTCGTCCGCGTTGCAGACGAGGTAGTGCGGGTGGTCGGGCTGGCCCGCGGTGGCGGACCACTTGCGCCCGGTGGGGAACGCGGCGCCGCCCCTGCCGACCAGGCCCGCGTCGGTGACCTCGCGGATCACACCGGCCGGGCCCAGGCCGAAGGCGCGGCGCAGCGCCGCGTAGCCGCCGTGCGCCCGGTAGTCGTCGAGGGAGGCGGGGTCGACGGCGCCCACCCTGGCGAGCAGCGTGAGACCCGGGTCGCCCGCCTGCGGCACCGCGAGCGCCGCGGGCGGCTCCTCGGGCGCGGAGTCGGGCGACACCGCGGCGTGCACCGCCGCGTCGGCCGTGGCGGGCGCGGCCACGGCGGTGCGCACCGTCTCGCCCGAGGTGACGGCGAGCGCGGCGGGGGCGCGCTCGCACAGGCCGAGGCAGGGGCTGCGCTCGACGTGCACCCCGCTGCCGGGACCGAGCCGCGCCTCGGCCCCGGCGTGGAGCGCGTCGGCGCCGCGGGCCTGGCACGCCAGGTCCGTGCACACGTGCAGCACCGTCCGCGGCCGTGGCCGCAGCGCGAACATCGCGTAGAACGTCGCCACCCCGTAGCCCTCCGCGGGCGGCACCGTCAGACGGCGGCAGAGGTAGGCGAGGCCGCCCTCGCTGATCCAGCCGACCCGGTCGTTGAGGGCGTGCAGCCCCGGCAGCAGCAGATCGCGCCGCTCGCGGTCCTCGCGGCCGCCGCGGGCCCAGCGCAGATCGCCGTCCGAGCGCTCCACCCACTCGCCCGACGGCGCCTCCCAGGACGATCTGGGCGGGCCGAGGAGGGCGTCGACGGCGGCGCGCTCCTCGTCGGTGGGCTTGCTGTCGCCGAAGCGCAGATCCATTTCTCACCTCACGGTAGCGACGGGCAGCTTGTCGATGCGGATCGCCGACGCCTTGAACTCGGCGGTGCCCGCGATGGGGCAGTTGGCCTCGATGGTGAGCAGGTTGGTGTCGACCTCGTCGGGGAAGTGCATCGTCATGAACGCGAGCCCGGGGCGCAGGCCCGGATCGATCCACACCGGGGCGTTGACGGACCCGCGCCGCGACGCCACCCGCACCTCCTCGCCGACGGTGACCCCGTAGCGCTCCGCGTCCTCGGGGCACAGCTCGACGTACTCGCCGCGGCGCAGCGGTGAGGCGAAACCCCCGCTCTGCACACCGGTGTTGTACGAGTCGAGCCGCCGCCCCGTGGTCAGCCTGATCGGGTACTCCTCGTCGGTGAGGTCGACCGGCGGATCGTGCTGGACGAGGCCGAACGGGGCGGGCGTGCCCCGCAGTTCGGGCCGCTCCTGCCACAACCGGCCGTGCAGGTAGCTCGGTTCGATCCCGTCGGTGTCGGGGCACGGCCACTGGATGCCCTGGTGCTCGTCGAGGCGTGCGTAGGTCATGCCGTAGTGGTCGGGGGAGACCGAGCGCAGCTCGTCCCAGACGGCCTCCGACGTCGCGTACTTCCACTCGTGCCCGAGGCGCCCGGCGAGGTCGCAGATGATGTCGATGTCCTCGCGCGCCTCGCCCGGCGGGGTGACGGCCCTGCGCACCCGCTGCACCCGCCGCTCGCTGTTGGTGGTGGTGCCCTCGGTCTCGGCCCAGCCCGCGGTGGCGGGCAGCACCACGTGGGCCAGCTCCGCGGTCTTCGTCAGGAAGATGTCCTGCACCACGAGGAAGTCGAGCGCCGTCAGCCGCCTGACGGCCTGTTCGCTGTCGGCCTCGGACTGCGCGGGGTTCTCGCCGACGCAGTACACGGCCTTCAGCTCGCCCGACTCCATCGCCTCGAACATCTCGGTGAGGTTGAGCCCGTAGCGGGGTTCGAGGCCGACGCCCCACGCCGTCTCGAACTTCCGCCGCACCGCGGGGTCGAGGACGTCCTGGAAGCCCGGCAGCCGGTTGGGGATCGCGCCCATGTCGCCGCCGCCCTGCACGTTGTTCTGGCCGCGCAGCGGCTGGAGCCCGGAGCCGTAGCGGCCCACGTGCCCGGTCAGCAGGGAGAGGTTGATCAGCGCGCGGACGTTGTCGGTGCCGTTGTGGTGCTCGGTGATGCCCAGCGTCCAGCAGAGCTGGGCCCGTTCGGCCCGCGCATAGGCGTGTGCGAGATCCGCGACCGCCGCGGCCGGCACCCCGGTGACCTTCTCCGCGAGCGACGGCGTCCAGGGCTCGACCAGCGCCGCGTACTCCTCGAAGCCGCTGGTGGCACGCTCCACGAAGGAGCGGTTGACGAGCCCGGCGTGGATGATCTCGCGGCCGACGGCGTGCGCGAGCGCGATGTCGGTGCCGACGTTGAGCCCGAGCCAGCTCTCCGCCCACTCGGCGGTGGAGGTGCGGCGCGGGTCGACCGCGTACATCCGGGCCCCGTTGTGTATGCCCTTGAGGACGTGCTGGAAGAAGATGGGGTGCGCGAAGCGGGCGTTGGAGCCCCACATCACGATCAGGTCGGTGTGCTCGATCTCCTCGTACGACGAGGTGCCGCCGCCGGAGCCGAACGCCGCGGAGAGCCCGGCCACGCTCGGGGCGTGGCAGGTGCGGTTGCACGAGTCGACGTTGTGGGTGCCCATCACCACGCGGGCGAACTTCTGCGCCACGTAGTTCATCTCGTTGGTGGCGCGGGAGCAGGAGAACATCCCGAAGCTGCCGCGGGCCGCGCCGAGCCCCTCGGCCGCGCGGGTCAGCGCCTCCTCCCAGGTGGCCACGCGGAACGGCTCGTCGCGCGAGTCCCTCACCAGCGGGTGTGTGAGCCGGGTGTACGTCTTCGGCGCGCGGTCGCGCCCGCGGCCGCGGCGCCCGGTGTCCCGTCCTGTCATGCCGCCCTTCCTTCCTTGGTGCGGTCCGCGAGCAGGTCGCAGAGGGCGTGGACGGTGCGGAGCGTGGGCACCGGCACGTCGGTGATCTCCGCGAGTTCCACGACCGCCGCGAGCAGCACGTCGAGTTCGAGTGGTTTGCCGCGCTCCAGGTCCTGGAGGGTGGAGGTGCGGTGGTCGCCCACCCGCTCCGCCCCGGCGAGACGCCGCTGCACGGAGATGTCGGGGCGGCAGCCGAGCGCCTCGGCGACCGCCAGGGTCTCGTTCATCATGATCTCGATCACCCGCCGGGTGCCGCCGTGCAGGCACATCTGACGCATCGTCGCCCGGGACAGCGCGCTGATCGGGTTGAACGAGATGTTCCCGAGCAGCTTGATCCAGATGTCGGAGCGCAGCTCGGGCTCCACCGGGCACTTGAGCCCGCCCTCCCGCATCGCCTCGCTGAAGGCGAGGCAGCGCGGGGAGAGCGAGCGGTCGGGCTCGCCGACGGAGAACCGGGTGCCTTCGAGGTGCCGCACCACCCCGGGGCTCTCGATCTCGGTGGCCGCGTACACCACGCAGCCGACGGCGCGCCGCGGCGCGAGCACCGCGCTGACCGCGCCGCCCGGGTCGACGCTCTGGATACGGGTGCCGTCGTACGGGCCGCCGTGCCGGTGGAAGTACCACCAGGGGATGCCGTTCTGGGCGGCGACGACCGCGGTGTCCCGGCCGAGCAGCGGCTCGATCAGCGGCCCGCACGCCGCGTACGAGTGGGCCTTGAGGCCGAGGAACACGTAGTCGACCGGGCCGACTTCGGCCGGGTCGTCGGTGGCGTGCGCCCGGGCGGCGAAGTCGCCGCGGGGGCTGAGCACGCGTACGCCGTGCCGCCTCATGGCCGCCAGGTGCGGTCCACGGGCGATGAGGTGGACGTCGGCGCCCGCGCGGTGCAGTGCGGCGCCGACATAGGCGCCGATCGCTCCGGCGCCGAGGACTGCGACTTTCACGTGGGGCGCTCCGTTCGGTTGAGGGGACCGAGGGAAGGTGCCTCGAAGATCGGACGGCCGCCGCGGCGCGCCCACCGCGCCCGCGTCGGCCGGGACCGGTGGGCCTGCCCGGCGCCTCACGGCCGGGCCGGAGCCTCCGACCATAGCGTCTACGGAATATTGTCTACAGTATGGAAGGGGCTCCGGCAAGGCTCGGGACGGGCGCGGTCCGGGACTTGGGGCAGTCATTGCCGAACGCCCGTCCTCCCGCGCCCCGCAGCGGACCCCGCGGGAAACGGAACCGCGCGCGCCCGCGTGGGGAGCCCCGCGGCCCCTGCCGATACCCTGCCTCGAACAGTCAAGCGGAAACCGCGCGTTGCCGGGAGGGCACCGGCCGGAAACGATGCTGCATACCGTCGACGATTTTTGCCGCCGACGTCTTCCCAACCGCCCACGCGGTTTCTATCGTCCGAACGATGACCTCCACGTCACCCCCTCCCGGGACACCCCGGGAGTCCGCTCCCGGCGGCCCCGTCGCGTCCGCCGGCTGGAGCCGCTGGCTCGTCCCCCCGGCCGCCCTCTCGGTGCACCTCGCCATCGGCCAGGCGTACTCCTGGAGCGTTTTCAAGCCGCCCCTGGAATCCGCCCTCGACCTCAGCGGCACCCTCAGCGCACTGCCCTTCCAACTCGCGATCGTGATGCTCGGCCTGTCCGCGGCGTTCGGCGGCACCCTCGTCGAACGCCGGGGCCCGCGCTGGGCGATGGCGGTCGCCGCCACCTGCTTCGCCACCGGCTTCCTCATCGCCGCGCTCGGCGCCGCGACCCGCCAGTACTGGCTGATCGTCCTCGGCTACGGCTTCGTCGGCGGCATCGGGCTCGGCATCGGCTACATCTCCCCGGTCTCCACCCTCATCAAGTGGTTCCCGGACCGTCCCGGCATGGCCACGGGCATCGCCATCATGGGCTTCGGCGGCGGCGCCCTCATCGCCTCCCCGTGGTCCGCCCAGATGCTGGAGTCCTTCGGCTCCGACTCCTCGGGGATCGCCCTCGCGTTCCTGGTGCACGGCCTCGCGTACGGCGTCTTCATGACGCTCGGCGTGCTGCTGATCCGGCTGCCGCCGCGCGGCGGACCCGCCCAGGCCGGGGCCGCGGCCACCGCCACCGCGGGCGCGGCGGGCGCACAGGTGTCCGCGCGCAGCGCGGTGCGCACCCCCCAGTTCTGGTGCCTGTGGGTCGTGCTGTGCATGAACGTGACCGCGGGCATCGGCATCCTGGAGAAGGCCGCCCCGATGATCACGGACTTCTTCGCGGACAGCAGCGCACCGGTCTCCGCCTCCGCTTCCGCCGGGTTCGTGGCCCTGCTGTCCGCCGCGAACATGCTCGGCCGCATCGGCTGGTCCACGGTCTCCGACCTGATCGGACGCAAGAACGTCTACCGGCTCTACCTCGCCGTCGGCATCCTCATGTACGTCCTCATCTGGCAGGTCGGCGACGGCTCCAAGCCGCTGTTCGTGGTCTGCGCCGCGGTGATCCTCTCGTTCTACGGCGGCGGCTTCGCGACCGCGCCCGCCTATCTGAAGGACCTCTTCGGCACCTACCAGGTCGGCGCCATCCACGGAAGGCTGCTGACCGCCTGGTCGCTCGCCGGGGTGCTCGGCCCGCTCATCGTCAACTGGGTGGCGGACAGTCAGGAGGACGCGGGCAAGAACGGCCCCGCCCTCTACGGCGTCTCCCTCGTCATCATGATCTGCCTGCTCGCCGTCGGCTTCGCCGCGAACGAACTCATCCGCCCCGTCCACCCGCGCCACCACCTGACCGCAGAGCGAAAGGCCGTATCCGATGCCGACGACGCCGACACCCCCGGGAACGCCCCCGCCGCCGACGGCCCCGCTCCCGGACGCACCCGGCCGTCCCCGTGACCACCGGCTGCTGATCGCGGTCGCCTGGCTCTGGGTACTGGTCCCGCTCGGCTACGGTGTCTATGAGCTGGTACGAAAGGCTGCTCAACTGTTCACTGGCTGAAACCGGGCGAGTCCCCTCCGGAACCGGCCGATGTGGCCTGCGATGTTGCCGGACACGACAAGGAGCGCGCTCGAATTCTGTTGCCTTGCCGCCCCCCGGGACGTCGGCGGGCTGCGCAGACTGGCAGTCCGTGCTCACCGGCCACTGGGGGGACTCGTCCATGCAGGGCTCACGCATCGCCGCGCTCGGCCACTACCAGCCTGCCGAGGTCCTCACCAACGAGGACCTGGCACGCATGGTGGAGACCAGCGACGAGTGGATCAGGGCCAGGGTGGGGATCAGGACCCGGCACATCGCCGGCCCGGAGCAGCCCGTCGACCACCTCGCGGCGCAGGCGGCGTCGAAGGCGCTCGCCGCCGCCGGCCTCGCGCCCGCCGACATCGACCTGGTGCTCGTCGCCACGTCCACGGCCGTCGACAGGTCCCCCAACATGGCGGCCAGGGTCGCCGCAAGGCTCGGCATGGCCTCGCCCGCGGTGCTCGACGTGAACGTCGTCTGCGCCGGGTTCACCCACGCGCTCGCCACCGCCGACCACACCCTGCGGGCCGGGGCCGCCAGCCGGGCCCTGGTGATCGGCGCCGACAAGATGTCCGAGGTCGCCGACTGGACCGACCGCGGCACCGCCGTCCTCGTCGGCGACGGCGCGGGCGCGGCGGTCGTGGTCCCCGACGAGAATCCGGCGGGGACAGCGGGCGTCGGCCCCGTGCTCTGGGGCTCGGTGCCCGAGATGGCCGCAGCGGTACGCATCGAGGGCACGCCGCCGCGCTTCTCCCAGGAGGGGCAGAGCGTCTACCGCTGGGCCACGCACCGGCTGCCCGCGCTCGCCAGGCAGACCTGCGAGCGGGCCGGCATCGACCCGTCCGACCTCGCCGCCGTGGTGCTGCACCAGGCGAACCTGCGGATCGTGGAGCCGCTCGCCGAGCGCATCGGCGCCACCAGGGCCGTGGTCGCCCGCGACGTGGTCGACTCGGGCAACACCTCGGCGGCCAGCGTGCCGCTCGCCTTCTCCAAGCTGCTGGAGCGCGGGGAGATCGCCTCGGGCGACCCGGTGCTGCTCTTCGGCTTCGGCGGGAACCTGTCGTACGCGGGGCAGGTGGTGCGCTGCCCGTGACGGGTGTGCCGGGTGTGATGAGACTTCGGGGGGAAGCTTCCGAGGTTGCCGCCGTCGATCGGTAGACTGTAGACGATAGCCAATCGACCGAGGGGGACCCCGATGCTGTCGACAGGACTGCCGCAGGGCGCGGTGCCCAAGCTGGAGCGTCCGGGACCGCTGCGCGAGCGCGTGTACGAGGCCCTGCTCGAACTGATCACCACCCGCTCCCTGCGCCCCGGGCAGCACCTCGTCGAGAGCGAGCTGGCGGGCCACCTCGGGGTGTCACGGCAGCCCGTGCGCGAGGCGTTGCAGCGGCTCAACACCGAGGGCTGGGTCGATCTGCGCCCCGCCCAGGGCGCCTTCGTCCACGAGCCCACCGAGGAGGAGGCCGACCAACTGCTCACCGTGCGCACCCTCCTGGAGGCCGAGGCCGCCAGGCTCGCGGCCGCCGCCGCGGGCAGCGCGGGCGTCACCGCGCTTGAGGAGCTGTGCGCCAGGGGGGAGAGCGCCGTGGCCGACGGCGATGTGGAACTCGTCGTCGCCACCAACGCCGCCTTCCACGCCAAGGTCATGGAGCTGGCCGGGAACGTGGTCCTGAGCGAACTGGCCGCCCAGGTCGACCGCAGGGTCCGCTGGTACTACACGCCGGTGGCGCGGCAGCGCGGCAAGCAGTCCTGGATCGAGCACCGCCAGTTGATCGCCGCCATCGCCGCCCGTGACGAGGCCGAGGCCACCCGGGTCATGCGCGCCCACACCGAGCACACCCGTCGCACGTACCACGGCCGCAACAGGGACACCACCACCGGCTGAGCCCCTTGGGCCGCGCCATATGCGGCTTCCTGCGCCCCGCGCGCCCTCTCCTGTGCCGCGCCTACGCGGCTTCCTGTGCCCTCGTGTGCCCGCTTCTGTGCCGCGCCACAGGCGGCTCCCGCGCCCCACGTGCCCTCTTCCGTGCCGCGCCGCACACGGCCTCCCGCGACCAACTCCCCACCCCTCGCGGCAGCGTCCCCGCAGCCCCGCCCAACTGCCCGTACTCCCCGCGCTCACACGCCCCCGTGCGCGCCCCCCGGGCTCCTCTCCGTGCCCGTGATCTGCCGGTGACCCCAGCGTCTTTGTCCTGTGACTGGAGAAAGTAAGCACTAAATCCCGCCCAAGTCCTTCCCACTCAGATCATGCACTGCTACTTTCCACTCGAAAGCCCGACGGAGACAGCCGATGAGGCGGGGAGGGGCATGTGAGACGCATGACGGCTCGACCCGCGAACGCGCACCAGGCCCGGCTGCTGCGGCTGCTGCGCGACTCAGGCCCCAACTCCCGGGCCCAGCTCGGCGACCAGGTCGACCTCTCGCGCTCCAAGCTCGCCGTGGAGGTCGACCGGCTGCTGGAGACCGGGCTCGTCGTCGCCGACGGCCTCGCCGCCTCCCGCGGCGGACGCCGCTCGCACAACATCAGGCTCGCCCCCGCACTCCGCTTCCTCGGCGTGGACATCGGCGCCACCTCCGTGGACGTCGCCGTCACCAACGCGGAGCTTGAGGTGCTCGGGCACATCACCCAGCCCCTCGACGTGCGCGAGGGCCCCGTCGTCGTCTTCGAGCACGTCCTCGCCATGACCGCCAAGCTGCGCGCCTCGGGGCTCGCCGAGGGCTTCGACGGCGCCGGGATCGGTGTCCCGGGCCCCGTCAGGTTCCCCGAGGGCGTGCCCGTGGCACCCCCGATCATGCCCGGCTGGGACGGCTTCCCGGTCCGCGAGGCGCTCAGCCAGGAACTGGGCTGCCCCGTCATGGTCGACAACGACGTGAACCTCATGGCCATGGGCGAGCAGCACGCCGGAGTCGCGCGCTCCGTCGCCGACTTCCTCTGCGTCAAGATCGGCACCGGCATCGGCTGCGGCATCATCGTCGGCGGCGACGTGCACCGCGGCACCACGGGCAGCGCGGGCGACATCGGCCACATCCAGGTGGAGCCCGAGGGCCGCCCCTGCGCCTGCGGCAACAAGGGCTGCCTCGAAGCCCACTTCAGCGGCGCCGCGCTCGCCCGCGACGCCGAGGAGGCCGCCGAGACCGGCGCCTCGCCCGAACTCGCCGCGCGCCGCGCCGAGTCGGGCCCTCTCAGCTCCGTCGACGTCGCCGCTGCCGCCGCCGCGGGAGACGCCGCCGCGCTCGACCTCATCCGCGAGGGCGGCAACCGCGTCGGCCAGGTCATCGCGGGACTCGTCAGCTTCTTCAACCCGGGACTCGTCGTGATCGGCGGTGGGGTGACCGGCCTCGGACACACCCTGCTCGCCGCCATACGCACCCAGGTCTACCGCCAGTCGCTGCCGCTCGCGACCGGCAACCTCCCCATCGTGCTCGGCGAGCTGGGCCCCACCGCGGGGGTCATCGGCGGCGCCAGGCTCATCAGCGACCACCTGTTCTCACCCGCGTAACCACCGCCGCGCACCGCCCGGCACCACCCGCCCCGAGGCGCCCCACCGCACCGGGCACCGACCGCACGAGCGCCACCGCACCACCGGCAACCCCGGCCCCCGCGACCACGGGGCCCGGGGCACAGCACCACCTTGCCAGTCAGCCGTCAGTCAGCGAGGCCCGCCGCACCGGCCGCACCGCCGAGGGGACCACCATGGCACCAGAACCACCCCTGCTCCGCATGTCAGGCATCACCAAAACATTCCCCGGCGTCAGGGCCCTCGACGGCGTCGACCTCGACGTACTCGCCGGCGAGGTGCACTGCCTGCTCGGCCAGAACGGTGCCGGCAAGTCCACCCTCATCAAGGTGCTCGCCGGAGCCCACCAGCCCGACGGCGGCGAGATCAACTGGCGCGGCGAGAACGTCGCGCTCAAGTCGCCCATCGCGGCCATGCGCCTCGGCATCGCCACCATCTACCAGGAACTCGACCTGGTGGAACACCTCTCCGTCGCCGAGAACGTCTTCCTCGGCCACGAGCCCACCGCCGCCGGCTTCGTCGTACGCGGGCGCCACGCGCGCACCGAGTCCTGGCGCATCCTCGACCGGCTCGGGCACCGCGAGATCGACCCCGCCACCCTCGTCGGCGAACTCTCCGCCGCCCAGCAGCAGATCGTCTCCATGGCCCGCGCCCTCTCGCACGACGTACGGCTCATCGTCATGGACGAGCCCTCCGCCGCGCTCGACCCCGACGAGGTCGACAACCTCTTCCGCATCGTCGCCTCGCTCACCGCCGACGGCGTCGCCGTCGTCTACATCTCCCACCGCCTGGAGGAGATCCGCCGCATCGGCGACCGGGTCACCGTCCTCAAGGACGGCCGCGCCGTCTCCGTCGGACTGCCCGCCAAGACCACCCCCACCCGCGAGGTCGTCGCCCTGATGACGGGCCGCAACGTCGAGTACGTCTTCCCCGACCGCCCCGCGGCCGACACCCCGGGCAAGCCCGTCCTCACCGTCAGGGGCCTCGCCAGGGCGGGGGAGTTCGCGCCGCTCGACCTCGACCTGCACCCCGGCGAGATCGTCGGACTCGCCGGGCTCGTCGGCTCCGGCCGCTCCGAGATCCTGGAGACCGTCTACGGCGCCCGCAAGCCCACCGCGGGCGAGGTGCGCGTCGACGGCACGGCACTGCGCCCCGGCAGCGTGCGGTCCGCCGTGCGCGCGGGGCTCGGACTCGCGCCGGAGGAGCGCAAGGCGCAGGCGCTGCTGATGCTGGAGTCCGTCACCCGCAACGTCTCCGTCTCCTCCATGTCCCGCTTCTCCCGCGGCGGCTGGCTCGACCGGCGCGCCGAGCGCAGGGCCGCGCGCGAGGCCACCCGCGACCTGTCGCTGCGCCCCGACAACCCCGACGCGCACATCCGCACCCTCTCGGGCGGCAACCAGCAGAAGGCCGTGCTCGCCCGCTGGCTGCTGCGCGGCTGCCGGGTCCTGCTGCTCGACGAGCCCACCCGCGGAGTCGACGTCGGCGCCCGCGCCGAGCTGTACGCCGTCATCCGCCGCCTCGCCGACGAGGGACTCGCCGTCCTCCTCGTCTCCAGCGAGGTCCCCGAGGTCCTCGGCCTCGCCGACCGGGTGCTGGTCCTCAAGGAGGGCCTGGTCGTCCACACCGCACCCGCCCGAGAACTCGACGAACCCCGCGTACTCGACCTAGTCATGGAAGGGAGCCCGACATCATGACGCAGCCTGCCTCGGCGGCCCAGCAGGGCGGGCCCGATGCCGGACCGCACCCCGCGCCGCGACCGAAGGACCCCACGGGCAAGCAGCACGACGACGGCGGCAGCACGCTGCGCTCGCTGACCAGGCGCCTGGACGTGCGCATCGTCAGCCTGCTCGGCGTGCTCGCCGTGCTGGTCGTCATCGGCGGTATCACCAAGCCCGACCAGTTCCTCGACACCAAGAACCTCCAACTGGTCCTCACCCAGTCCTCGGTCATCGGTGTCGTCACCGTCGGCGCCACGTTCGTCATCATGAGCGGTGGCATCGACCTCTCCGTCGGCGCCATCGTCGCGCTCGCCTCCGTCTGGGCCACCACCGTCGCCACCCAGGACTACGGCTTCGCCGGAGTGCTCGTCACCTCCGTCCTCGTCGGCCTCGGCTGCGGCCTCGTCAACGGGGTGCTGGTCGCGTACGGGCGGATGGTGCCGTTCATCGTGACCCTGGCCATGATGGCCTCGGCGCGCGGCCTCGCCCTCCAGATCAGCGACGGCAAGACGCAGATCGTCGACGTCGACGGCATCCTCAGCCTCGGCGAGCGCGACTCCTACGTCCTCGGCATACCCCCGCTGGTGATCGTCTTCGCCGCGGTCGCCGTCATCGGCTGGCTCGTCCTCAACCGCACCACCTTCGGCCGCCGCACCGTCGCCGCGGGCGGCAACCCCGAGGCCGCGCGGCTCGCCGGCATCGACATCCGCCGCCAGCGCCTCTACCTCTACCTGCTGTCGGGTCTGTGCTGCGGCATCGCCGCGTTCCTGCTGATCATCCTGTCGGGCTCGGGCCAGAGCACCAACGGCAACCTGTACGAACTCGACTCCATCGCCGCCGCCATCATCGGCGGCACCCTCCTCAGCGGTGGCCGCGGCACCATCGTCGGCTCCGTGCTCGGTGTGCTGATCTTCACCACCATCACCAACATCTTCGCGCTGAACAACCTCCAGACCGACGTCCAGCAGATCGCCAAGGGCGCGATCATCGTGGCCGCCGTCCTCGTCCAGCGCCGCTCGGCGACCACGCCCTGAGCCGCTCCGCCCACCCACACAGAACGGAAGGGCCACGACCCATGCCAGACTTCACCAGCCGCAGAGGGCTGCTCTTCGGAACCGCAGCCGTGTCCGCGGGAGCCCTCCTCACCGGCTGCACCAGCAACGACCCCGATGACGCCGACGACGACAAGAGCAGCAGCGACGCGCAGCCCGCGGCCGAGGACAAGCCCGGCAAGCACGTCACCATCGGCTGGGCGGGGCCCCAGGCCGACCACGGCTGGCTCAACGCGATCGACGAGCAGGCCAAGGAGCGCGCCAAGAAGTACTCCGACGTGACGATGGAGATCACCGAGGGCTCCAACGACACCGCCGCCCAGATCGGCCAGATCGACACCCTGATCAACAAGAAGGTCGATGTCATCGTCGTCCTCCCCGGCGACGGCAAGGCCCTCACCCAGGCCGGGCTCAAGGCCATGCGCGCCGGCATCCCCGTCGTCAATCTCGACCGGATCTTCGACACCCCGCAGGCGTACCGCTGCTGGGTCGGCGGCGACAACTACGGCATGGGCTTCAACGCGGGCACGTACATCGGCGAGCAGCTCAAGGGCAAGAAGAACGCCCGGGTGGTGGAGCTGGCCGGGATCGACGCGCTGGAACTCACCCAGCAGCGCACCAAGGGCTTCGACGAGGCGCTGAAGAACTACCCCGACATCAAGAAGGTCGCCCGTCAGGCCGCCGAGTTCACCGTCGAGTCGGGACAGTCCAAGATGGCCCAGCTCCTCCAGGCCCAGTCGAAGATCGACGCCGTCTGGAACCACGACGACGACCAGGGCGTGGGCGCGCTGCGCGCCATCGACCAGGCGGGCCGCGACGAGTTCTTCATGGTCGGCGGCGCGGGGGCGCTCTCGGCCATGCAGCACATCCAGAAGGACGACGGTGTGCTCAAGGCGACCGTGCTCTACCCGCCGTCCATGGCCGCGTCCGCCATCGACCTCGCCCGCGCCTTCGCGCAGGGCAAGGGCATATCGGGGCTCGCCGAGACCGAGATCCCGACCTCCATCACCCTCTACTCGGCGGTCGTCGACAAGAAGAACGTCGACAAGTACCTGCCCCAGGGCTTCAAGTGAGCCCGAAGAAGGCCCGCACACCACGATGACCACGGCCCGTGTGCCGGGGGCGCCGAGCGGCGGCGCCCGTGGCACCGCACGGCGCCGTGCGGCGTCCTTCGGTGCGAGGGAGTCCTTGCCATGTGCCCGCCCGGGCCACGCGACCCCATCGGGCGCTCGTCGCGCAGGGACCCCCGAGAGCACGCCGGAGTACGCCTTACGGCGCCCACACGAAGGAGGAAATCCGTATGGGAGAGCCCAACTCGCCGGCCGAGGGGGCCGAAGAGGCCACACCGCGGCTCGGCGTGGGCATGGTCGGCTACGCGTTCATGGGGGCGGCCCACTCACAGGGCTGGCGCACCGCGGGCCATGTCTTCGACCTGCCGATGACGCCGGTGCTCGCCGCGATCTGCGGCCGGAGCGGACCCGCCGTCAGGCAGGCCGCGGACCGGCTCGGCTGGGCCGCCGCCGAGACCGACTGGCGGGCCCTGATCGCCCGGGACGACGTCGACCTGGTGGACATCTGCACCCCGGGCGACAGCCATGCGGAGATCGCGCTCGCCGCGCTTGCGGCGGGCAAGCACGTGCTGTGCGAGAAGCCCCTCGCCAACACGGTGGAAGAGGCCGAGGCGATGACCGAGGCCGCCCGACGCGCCGCGGGCGGCGGGCAGATCGTCATGGCGGGCTTCAACTACCGCCGGCTGCCCGCCACCGCGTACGCGCGCGCCCTGGTGGCCGAGGGCAGGCTCGGCACGCTGCGCCACGTGCGGGTCAGCTACCTCCAGGACTGGCTTGTCGAGCGGGACTTCCCGCTGACCTGGCGCCTCGACAGGCAGAAGGCGGGCTCGGGCGCGCTCGGCGACCTCGGCGCCCACATCATCGACCTCGCCCAGTTCATCGCGGGCGACCGCATCGCCGGTGTCTCCGCGCTCACCGAGACCTTCGTCAAGGAGCGGCCCGTCCTCGACGGCGCCTCCGAGGGCCTGAGCGGCGGCGGGGGCGGCACCGACCTCGGCCAGGTCACCGTGGACGACGCCGCCGTGTTCACCGGCCGCTTCGCCTCGGGCGCGCTCGCCTCCTTCGAGGCCACCCGGTTCGCCGCGGGCCGCAAGAACGCGCTCAGGATCGAGCTGAACGGCGAGCGCGGCTCGCTCGCCTTCGACCTGGAACGCCTCAACGAGCTGTCGTTCCACGACCACACCGAGCCCGCCACCAGCGCCGGGTTCCGCCGCATCCTGGTCACCGAGCCCGAACACCCCTACCTCGACGCCTGGTGGCCGCCGGGGCACGGGCTCGGCTACGAGCACACCTTCGTGCACCAGGCCCGCGACCTGGTGCACGCCATCGCCGCCGGTCGGGCGCCCGCCCCCTCCTTCGCGGACGGGCTCCAGGTGCAGCGGGTGCTCGCGGCGGTGGAGGAGAGCGCCGCCAAGAACAGCGTCTACACCGTCGTCCCGGGATGAAACGGCCTTCCAAGGAGATCAGGACATGCCACGTTCCTTCACCCTGTTCACCGGGCAGTGGGCGGACCTCCCGCTGGAGGAGGTCTGCCGGCTGGCCCGCGACTTCGGCTACGACGGCCTCGAACTGGCCTGCTGGGGAGACCACTTCGAGGTCGACAAGGCCCTCGCCGACCCGTCGTACGTCGCCTCGCGGCACGCGCTCCTCGACAAGTACGGCCTGAAGTGCTGGGCCATCTCCAACCACCTCGTCGGCCAGGCGGTCTGCGACGCCATCATCGACGAGCGCCACCAGAACATCCTGCCCGCCAGGATCTGGGGCGACGGTGAGGGCGAGGGGGTCAGGCAGCGCGCCGCCGAGGAGATCAAGGACACCGCGCGCGCCGCGGCGGCCTTCGGCGTGGACACCGTGATCGGGTTCACCGGCTCCGCGATCTGGCACCTCGTCGCCATGTTCCCGCCGGTGCCCGACGGGATGATCGAGCGCGGCTACGAGGACTTCGCCACCCGCTGGAACCCCATCCTCGACGTGTTCGACCAGGAGGGTGTGCGCTTCGCCCACGAGGTGCACCCGAGCGAGATCGCGTACGACTACTGGACCACGCACCGCGCGCTCGACGCGGTGGACCACCGCTCGGCGTTCGGCCTCAACTTCGACCCGAGCCACTTCGTGTGGCAGGACCTCGACCCGGTGGGCTTCCTCTGGGACTTCAGGGACCGCATCTACCACGTCGACTGCAAGGAGGCCCGCAGGCGCCTCGACGGCCGCAACGGGCGCCTCGGCTCCCATCTGCCGTGGGGCGACCCGCGCCGCGGCTGGGACTTCGTCTCCGGCGGCCACGGGGACGTCCCCTGGGAGGACGTGTTCCGGATGCTGCGCTCCATCGACTACACGGGGCCGATCTCGGTCGAATGGGAGGACGCGGGCATGGACCGCGTCCAGGGCGCCCCCGAGGCCCTCACCCGGATGAAGTCCTTCGACTTCGACCCCCCGTCGGCCTCCTTCGACTCGGCTTTCGGCGGCAAGGAGTAGCCACCCGCCCGCCCCGACACCGGGTACGCCCTTCGGGCCCGGCAAGGGTGTCACCCGGCTCCGGGTGTACCCCCGGCGGCGCCACCCCCGCCCGGTGCCCCATCCCCCGGTGCCGGGTGGGCGGGTGGGCACGCCTCTCCAACCGCAACCACAACACACCCCGCACCCCTGAAAACGACCCCCTCCCGGCTCTCCGCCGGTACGGCTTTGTCTTCGGAGGGGAAAAAGTCGAAAGACATGACTGCACAAGGCTTTCCCGCCACGAACAAAGCCGGATACCGTCCTTGAGGTGTACAGAACACACACACTTCCGGGGTGACGGCGCACCCCGGCGTACCCGCACTGCTCGTACGACCCACCCTCCCGGAGGGAATTCGTGCACAGCAAACCCCACAGATTCCGCAAGGCCCTCGCGCTGCTGACCAGCTCCCTGCTGGCCGGCGCGACCCTCGCGCTGGCCGCCCCGCAGGCCGGCGCCGCGACCCCGGCCAAGGCGGCGGCCGACAGCCCATTCCAGCAGGTCACCCTCGCCAAGGGCGTGGAGGAGACCGGGGAGCCGATGTCGCTCGCCGTACTGCCCGACCGCAGCGTGCTGCACACGGCACGGGACGGCACGCTCCGGCTCACGGACGCCGCGGGCACCACCCGGGTCGCGGGCAAGCTCGACGTCTACAACCACGACGAGGAGGGCCTCCAGGGCGTCGGGGTCGACCCCGGCTTCAAGGACAACCGCTTCGTCTACCTCTACTACGCGCCCCAGCTCGACACCCCCGAGGGCGACGCCCCCGAGACCGGCACCGCCGACGACTTCAAGCCCTTCGACGGCGTCAACCGGCTCTCCCGCTTCAAGCTCGCCGAGAACGGCACCCTCGACACGGCGAGCGAGAAGACCATCCTTGAGGTCAAGACCTCCCGCGGCATCTGCTGCCACGTCGGCGGCGACATCGACTTCGACGCGGACGGCAACCTCTACCTGTCGACGGGCGACGACTCCAACCCCTTCGCCTCCGACGGCTTCACGCCGATCGACGAGCGCTCCGACCGCAACCCCGCCTTCGACGCCCAGCGCAGCGCGGGCAACAGCAACGACCTGCGCGGCAAGATCCTGCGGATCAAGGTCAAGGACGACGGCTCGTACGACATCCCGGACGGCAACCTCTTCGCGCCCGGCACCGAGAAGACCAGGCCCGAGATCTACGCCATGGGCTTCCGCAACCCGTACCGGCTCAGCGTCGACAAGACCACCGGCATCGTCTACGTCGGCGACTACGGCCCCGACGCGGGCGCCGCAGACCCGGCCCGCGGCCCCGGCGGCCAGGTCGAGTTCGCCCGGGTCACCAAGGCAGGCAACTTCGGCTGGCCGTACTGCACGGGCGACAACGACCCGTTCGTGGACTACGACTTCGCCACCGAGAAGTCCGGCGACACCTTCGACTGCGACGCACCGAAGAACGACTCGCCGAACAACACCGGCATCACCGACCTGCCGCCCGCGCAGCCCGCGTGGATTCCCTACGACAACGACTCCGTACCCGAGTTCGGGTCCGGCTCCGAGTCGCCGATGGCGGGCCCCGTCTACCACTACGACGCCGACCTCGACTCGGACGTCAAGCTGCCCGAGTCCTTCGACGGTGACTTCTTCGCCGGAGAGTTCGGCCGCCAGTGGATCAAGGACATCAAGCAGGACGCGGACGGCACCGTCCAGTCGATCAACGACTTCCCCTGGTCGGGCACCCAGGTCATGGACATGGCCTTCGGCCCCGACGGCGCCCTGTATGTCCTCGACTACGGCACCGGCTACTTCAACGGCGACGAGAACTCCGCCCTGTACCGCATCCAGGACGCGAGCAAGGGACACACCCCCGTCGTCGAGGCCAAGGCCGACAAGACCGAGGGCAACGCACCGCTCGCGGTGGGCCTGACCGCCACCGGCAGCGACGAGGACGGCGACGACCTCACCTACTCCTGGGACTTCGGTGACGGCAGCACCGCCGACGGCGCCGACGCCCAGCACACCTACACCAAGGACGGCAGCTACGCGGCCACCGTCACCGCCACCGACAGCACGGGACGCACCGGCAGCGCCAGCGTCTACGTGGTGGTCGGCAACACCGCGCCCAAGGTGACCTTCGAGACACCCGCGGACGGCACCCTGTTCAAGTTCGGCGACACCGTGCCCTTCAAGGTCAAGGTGACCGACGCCGAGGACGGCGACATCGACTGCTCCAAGGTCACCGTCAACTACATCCTCGGCCACGACACCCACGGCCACCCGATCACCTCGGCACACGGCTGCGAGGGCACCATCACCGCGCCCGCCGACTCCGACCACGACCCGAACGCCAACATCTTCGGCGTCCTGGACGCCACCTACACCGACGGCGGCGGCAGCGCGGGCGCACCGCTGACCACCCACGCCCAGGTCAAGCTCCAGCCCCGCGAGCGGCAGGCCGAGCACTTCAGCGACCAGCAGGGCGTCACCGCCAAGGACCGCGCGTCCGCCAGGGGCGGCAGGACCGTCGGCGACGTCAACGACGGCGACTGGATCTCCTTCACGCCCTACAACCTGGCGGGCGCCACCAAGCTCACCGCCCACGTGGCCTCGGACGGCGCGGGCGGCACCCTGGAGGTGCGCGCGGGCGCGGCCGACGGCACACTCCTCGGCACCGGGGACATCCCCGCGACCGGAGGCTGGGAGACGTACCAGGACGTCGACATCGCGCTGAAGGACCCGCCGCAGGAGACCACCGACCTCTTCCTCGTCTTCAAGGGCGGCGACACCGACGAGCTGTACGAACTGGACGACTTCACCATCGCCGGCGACCCGCCGCCGGTGAAGGACGCCAAGAGCATCCTGGTGTTCTCCAAGACCGCAGGGTTCCGGCACGACGCCATCCCCGACGGCATCGCCGCCCTGAAGGAACTCGGCGCCGACCACGACATCACCGTCGACGCCACCGAGGACGCCGCCCAGTTCACCGGCGACAACCTCGACAAGTACGACGCGGTGGTCTTCCTCTCCACCACGGGCGACGTCCTCGACGACACCCAGCAGGCCGCCTTCGAGCAGTACATCAAGGACGGCGGCGGCTACATGGGCGTGCACGCCGCGGCCGACACCGAGTACGACTGGCCGTTCTACGGCGACCTCGTTGGCGCCTGGTTCGACAGCCACCCCGCCATCCAGGAGGCCACCGTCCGGGTCGAGGACCACGACAACCCGGCCACCGCCCACCTGGACGACACCTGGAAGCGCACCGACGAGCTGTACAACTACCGCACCAACCCCCGCGACCACGTGCACGTCCTCGCGACCCTGGACGAGACCACGTACGAGGGCGGCACCATGAAGGGCGACCACCCGATCGCCTGGTGCCAGGAGTACCAGGGCGGCCGGTCCTTCTACACCGGCCTCGGCCACACCAAGGAGTCCTACACCGAGGACGCCTTCCGCACCCATCTCCTCGGCGGCCTCGCCTACGTCACCGGGCAGAAGGACGCGAACTGCAAGCCCGACACCGGCTACCGCGACCTTTACAACGGCCAGACCCTGGAGGGCTGGAAGCAGGCAGGGCCCGGGCAGTTCACCGTCGCGGACGACGGCACCCTGGGCTCCGAGGGCGGCATGGGGCTGCTGTGGTACCAGGCCGAGGAGTTCCACGCGTACTCCCTGAAGGCCGACTGGAAGATGGCCGGGGACGACAACTCCGGGGTGTTCGTGGGCTTCCCCGCCTCCGACGACCCGAACTCCGCGGTCGACAACGGCTATGAGATCCAGATCGACGCCACCGACGTGCCGGAGAAGACCACGGGCTCGGTCTACTCCTTCCAGTCGGCGGACATCGAGGCCCGCGACGCGGCGCTCAAGCCGCCGGGGGAGTGGAACAGCTACGAGATCCGGGTGGAGGGCGAGCACCTCCAGGTCTTCCTCAACGGCACGAAGATCAACGACTTCACCAACGAGGACCCGGCGCGCAGCCTGACCGACGGCTACGTGGGCATCCAGAACCACAGCGCCGACGACCAGGTCGCCTTCCGCAACATACAGCTCAAGAAACTGCCCGCAGAGGGCTGACAGACGGCGGCGGGCGGGAGACGCCGGACTCCCGCCCGCCGTCCCCACACCAGGCCGGGGCGCACGGCGCAGCCGCGCCCCGCCCCGGCCCCTTCCGGTGTACCGGTTCGCGTACGACAAGGAGGCTGCCCATGTCCGCCGAACCCGCCGCATCCCCGACCACCGCCCCCTCCCGCACCGGCGTCTGGCTCATCGGCGCGCGAGGCTCGGTGGCCACCACCGCCGTCGCCGGCTGCGCCGCCGTCGCCGCCGGACTCAACCCGCCCACCGGCATGCTCACCGAGACCGCCCCGTTCGCGGGATGCGGCCTGCCGCCGCTCGCCAACCTGGTCTTCGGCGGCCACGACACCGTCGACTGCCCGCTGCCCAAGCGCGCCGAGGCGCTGGCCGCCGGAGGGGTGCTGCCGCACGGGCTGCCCGCCGCCGTCACCGCCGAACTCACCGCCGCCGACCGGGAGATCAGGGCCGGAGGCCCGCTGCCGGGCGACACCAGGAGCGCCCAGGAGCTGATCGACGCCTTCGCCGCCGACCTGCGCGACTTCACCGGGCGCCACGGCCTCGCCCGCACCGTCGTCGTCAACGTCTCCTCCACCGAGCCCGCCCCCGAGGGCGACACCCTCCCGCCCAGCTCTCTCTACGCCGCGGCCGCCCTGCGCGCGGGCTGCCCCTACGTCAACTTCACCCCCTCCACCGGGCTGCACCACCCCGCGCTCCAGGACGCCGCCCGCGCCGGGGCGCTCCCGTACGCGGGCCGCGACGGCAAGACCGGGCAGACCCTGCTGCGCTCCGTCCTCGGCCCGATGTTCGCCCGCCGCGCCCTCGACGTCCGCGCCTGGTCGGGCACCAACCTGCTCGGCGGCGGCGACGGCGCCGCCCTCGCCGACCCCGCTGCCGCCGCCGCCAAGAACGCGGGCAAGGAGCGGGTACTCGCCGATACCCTCGGCGCCGCCCCCGAGGGCGAGGTCCACATCGACGACGTGCCCGCGCTCGGCGACTGGAAGACCGCCTGGGACCACATCGCCTTCGACGGCTTCCTCGGCTCCCGGATGATCCTCACCACCACCTGGCAGGGCTGCGACTCCGCGCTCGCCGCGCCCCTCGTCCTCGACCTGGCCAGGCTCGTCGCCCGCGCCCACGAGGCGGGGCACACCGGCCCCATGCCCGCGCTCGGTTTCTACTTCAAGGACCCCGACGAGGGCGCCTCCTCCGCCCTCGACGAGCAGTACGCCGCACTGCTCGCCCTCGCCCGCGAACTGGCGACCCGATGAGGCGCCTGTGGCCCCTCGCCGCCGCCGCGGCGGGCGCCGCCACCGCCGTGGGCGCCGCCGCCACCGTGCTCCTCGGCGCGGGCCGCCGCCCCCGCCGCGGCGGCCCGCCCTACGCGGAGCCCTCGGCGGCCACCCCACGGCACGCCCCGCAGCCGCCGGCGTCGGCCCCCCGGAAGCCGCCCGCGCCCGGCGGCGCCCCCCGCGCCTGGGCGGAACTGCTGCGGCTGCCCGCCCTGTTCACCGTCCCAGGCGACGCACTCGCGGGCGCCAGTGCCGCAGGCGCGAGGCCAGGCGGGCGCACCCTGCTCGCCGCCTGCTCGTCGCTGTGCCTCTACGAGGCGGGCATGGCGCTCAACGACTGGGCCGACCGGGCCGAGGACGCCGCCGAGCGCCCGCACCGCCCGCTGCCCTCCGGCCGGATCGCCGCACGCTCGGCACTGCTCGCCGCGGGCGCCCTCACCGCCGCCGGGCTCGGCCTCGCCGCCGCCGCCGGACGCCCCGCGCTCACCGTCGCCACCGCGCTGGCCGCCACCGTGTGGGCGTACGACCTCCGTCTCAAGCACACCCCCGCGGGCCCCGCCGCGATGGGCGCGGCCCGCGGCCTCGACCTCCTCCTCGGCGCCGCCGCGGGGCGCGGCGGCGAGGGCGCCAGGAAGGCACTGCCCTCCGCCGCCGCCCTCACCGCCCACACCCTCGCCGTCACCGCCGTCTCCCGCCACGAGACACAGGGCGGCTCGACCGGCACACCGCTCGCCGCGCTCGCCCTCACCGCCGCGCTCGCCCGTGCCCTCGCCGCGCCACCCCCCACACTCCCGGCAGGCCGGCGGGCAGCAGCCGCCCCCGGCCTGCCGGGACCGAGCGGCGGCCCGCCCCCGCTGTCCGCGCTGCTCGCCGCCGGATACGCGGCCACCGCCGCCCGGCCCCTGCTGCACGCCGCGCTCAACCCCTCGCCCCAGCTCACCCAGCGCGCCGTCGGCGGCGGCATCAGGGCCACCATCCCGCTCCAGGCCGCCCTCGCCGCCCGCGCGGGACGGCCGGGCACCGCGCTGCTCACCGCGGCCCTCGCCCCCGCCGCCCGCACCTTCGCGAGGAAGGTGAGCGTCACATGACCGACACCGCGCCCGCACCGAAGGACGCCACCGCGCTGCGGCTCGGCTACGGCACCAACGGCCTCACCGACCTCCGCCTCGACGACGCCCTCGGGCTCCTCGCCGACCTCGGATACGACGGCGTCGGCCTCACCCTCGACCACATGCACCTCGACCCGCTCGCGCCCGACCTCGCCACCAGGGCCCGCCGCACCGCCCGCACCCTGCGCCGCCGCGGGCTCGGCGTCACCGTCGAGACCGGCGCCCGCTATGTCCTCAGCGCCCGCCGCAAGCACGGGCCCACTCTCCTCGACCCCGACCCGGCGGACCGCGGCGCCCGCATCGGCCTGCTGACCGCCGCCGTGCGCACCGGCGCGGAACTCGGCGCCCACGCCGTGCACTGCTTCAGCGGAGTCACCCCCGAGGGCACCTCGGACGAGGACGCCTGGCGGCGGCTGACCGAGGCGCTCGCGCCCGTCCTCGACACCGCGGCCCGCGAGGGCGTCCCGCTCGCCCTCGAACCGGAGCCTGGACACCTCGTCGAGACCCTCGCCGACTTCCACCGGCTGCGCACCGCCCTCGGCGACCCGCCCCACCTCGGCCTCACCCTCGACATCGGGCACTGCCAGTGCCTCGAACCCCAGCCGCCCGCCGACTGCGTCACCGCCGCGGGGCCCTGGCTGCGGCACGTCCAGATCGAGGACATGCGCCGCGGCGTCCACGAACACCTCCCCTTCGGCGAGGGCGAGATCGACTTCCCGCCGGTGCTCGCCGCGCTCGCCGCCACCGGCTACCGCGGCCTGACCGTGGTCGAACTGCCCCGCCACTCCCACGCGGGACCCCGCTGCGCCGAGGACTCCCTCGGCTTCCTGCGCGCCGCCGCCGCGGCCGCCGCGCGGGCGCCCCTCGCGAGCGCCACCCCCGAAGGAGGCACCCCGTGAACCGGCCGGCGGCGGACCCCACCGCCGAGGGCGCCCGCGCCCGCCTCGCCACCGCCCTCGACGACACCGCGCGCGGCTGGCTGGAACGCGCCATCGAACAGGCGGGGGAGGCCCCCGCGGACGGCACCCGGCCGCCCGCCTGGGAGCTGCGCTTCGCCGAGGCAGGACGCCGCTGCGGCCCCGCCGCCTGCGACGACGCCCGGCTGCTGCTGCTCGCCACCGCACACCCGGACTCCGAAGGACTCACCCGCCTCTACCGGCGCGGCAGCGCCGCCGAGCGCCGCGCCGTCCTGACCGCGCTGCCCGCGCTCGTCCCCGGACCCGAGGCGGTGCCGCTCGTCGAGGACGCGCTGCGCACCAACGACACCAGCATCGTCGCCGCCGCCGTCGGCCCCTACGCCGCCCGCCACCTCGACACCCACAACTGGCGGCACGCCGTACTGAAATGCCTGTTCACCGGGGTGCCCGTGGCCGCCGTCGCCGACCTCGCGCGCCGCGCCCACGGGGACACCGAACTCGCCCGCATGCTCGGCGACTACGCCGAGGAGCGGCTCGCCGCGGGCCGCACCGTCCCCGCCGACCTGCACCACGTCCTGGCCATGACCGCCCCGGCGACCAGCGAGGAGTCCTGATGCGCATCTTCGACCCCCACATCCACATGACCTCCCGCACCACCGACGACTACGAGGCCATGTACGCGGCCGGGGTGCGCGCCCTGGTGGAGCCCTCCTTCTGGCTCGGCCAGCCCCGCACCTCCCCCGAGTCCTTCTACGACTACTTCGACTCCCTCCTCGGCTGGGAGCCCTTCCGCGCCGCCCAGTACGGCATCGCCCACCACTGCACCCTCGCCCTCAACCCCAAGGAGGCGAACGACCCGCGCTGCCGCCCCGTCCTCGACGAACTGCCGCGCTACCTCGTCAAGGACGGCGTCGTCGCCGTCGGGGAGATCGGCTACGACTCCATGACCCCGGCCGAGGACACCGCGCTCGCCGCGCAGCTCCAGCTCGCCGCGGACCACGAGCTGCCCGCCCTGGTGCACACCCCGCACCGCGACAAGCTGGCAGGTCTGCACCGCACCGTCGACGTCGTACGCGAGTCCGCGCTCGCGCCCGGCCACGTCCTGCTCGACCACCTCAACGAGACCACCGTCAAGGACGCCAAGGACAGCGGCTGCTGGCTCGGTTTCTCCGTCTACCCCGACACCAAGATGGACGAGGACCGCATGGTCGCCGTGCTGCGCTCCTACGGCACCGAACGGGTCCTGGTGAACTCCGCCGCCGACTGGGGCAGAAGCGACCCGCTCAAGACCCGCAAGGTCGCCGACGCCATGCTCGCCGCAGGCTTCTCCGACGACGACGTCGACCAGGTGTTCTGGCGCAACCCCGTCGCCTTCTACGGCATCGGCGGCCGCCTCGCCCTCGACGTCGCCGCGCCCGCCGCCACCCACGAGGGCAACTCCATCCTGCGCGGCGCGCCCAGGGAACCCGCCGACGGAGCGGGCGCCGCGGCGCCCGCAGGGCCCGCAGGGGAGTGACACATGCGCTTCCGGCACCCCGACGGCTCCACCGTCCACCTCGCCTACTGCACCAACGTCCACCCCGCCGAGACCCTGGACGGCGTCCTCGCCCAACTGCGCGACCACTGCGAGCCGGTGCGCAAGCGCCTCGGCAGGGACCGGCTCGGCATCGGGCTCTGGCTCGCCAGGGACGCCGCACGCGCCCTCGTCACCGACCCGGCCGCGCTGCGCGGGCTGCGCACCGAGCTGGACCGCCGCGGCCTCGAAGTCGTCACCCTCAACGGCTTCCCCTACGAGGGCTTCGGCGCGGGTGAGGTCAAGTACCGGGTCTACCGCCCCGACTGGGCCGACCCCGAACGGCTCACCCACACCAGCGACCTCGCCAGGCTCCTCGCCCAACTGCTGCCCGACGACATCACCGAGGGCACCATCTCCACCCTGCCGCTGGCCTGGCGCACCGCCTACGACGACACCCGCGCGAGCGCCGCCCTGGCCGCCCTCGCCCACCTCGGCGAACGCCTCGACGCGCTCGCGGAACTGACCGGGCGCTCCGTGCGCATCGGGCTCGAACCCGAGCCCGGCTGCGTCGTGGAGACCACCGGGGACGCCCTCGCGCCCCTCGCCGCCATCGGCCACCCCAGGATCGGGATCTGCGTCGACACCTGCCACCTCGCCACCTCCTTCGAGGACCCGGGCACCGCGCTCGACGCCCTCGCCGCCGCGGGCGTCCCGGTCGTCAAGTCCCAGTTGTCCGCGGCCCTGCACGCCGAGGACCCGGCACGCGCCGAGGTGCGCGCCGCGCTCGCCGCCTTCGACGAGCCCCGCTTCCTGCACCAGACCCGCACCCGCACCCCGCACGGCCTCGCCGGCACCGACGACCTCGGCCCCGCCGTCGCGGGCGGCGCACTGCCCGCCGCCGGGCCCTGGCGCTCCCACTTCCACGTCCCGCTGCACGCGTCCCCCGACGCGCCCCTCACCTCCACCCTCGACGTCCTCAAGGCAACCCTGACCCGCCTCGTCGGTCCCGCGGGTCCCGTCACCCGCCATCTGGAAGTCGAGACCTACACCTGGCAGGCGCTGCCCGAGCGGCTGCGCCCGCGGGCCAGGACCCAGCTCGCCGACGGCATCGCCGCCGAACTCGTCCTCGCCCGCGACCTGCTGACGGACCTCGGCCTGAAGGAACTGCCATGACAGCAAGCCCCCCGCCGCCCGCCGCCGGGGCCCGCCGGAGCGCGGGCGGTGCCCGCCCCACCCCGCTGCTCGTCCTGGACGTCGTCGGCCTCACCCCCCGGCTGCTCGACCACATGCCGCGCCTGAAGGCCCTCGCCGACGAGGGCTCGCGCGCCGCCCTCGGCACCGTGCTGCCCGCGGTGACCTGCGCGGCGCAGTCCACCTTCCTCACCGGCGCCATGCCCGCCGAGCACGGCATCGTCGGCAACGGCTGGTACTTCCGCGAGCTGGGCGACGTACTGCTGTGGCGCCAGCACAACGGCCTCGTCTCCGGCGACAAGCTGTGGGACGCGGCGCGCCGCGCCCACCCCGGCTACTCGGTCGCCAACATCTGCTGGTGGTACGCGATGGGCGCGGACACCGACATCACCGTCACCCCACGCCCCGTCTACTACGCCGACGGCCGCAAGGAGCCCGACTGCTACACCAGGCCGCCCACCCTCCACGACGAGCTGCACGCACAGCTCGGGACCTTCCCGCTCTTCCGCTTCTGGGGCCCGGGCGCCGACATCGTCTCCAGCCGCTGGATCACCGACGCCACCCGGCACATCCTGCGCACCCGCGACCCCGACCTGGCACTGTGCTACCTGCCGCACCTGGACTACGACCTCCAGCGCTACGGGCCCGACGACCCACGCTCCCTGAAGGCCGCCCGGGACCTGGACGCCACCGTCGCCCCGCTGCTCGCGGACGCGCGCGCCCAGGGCCGTACCGTCGTCGCGCTGTCCGAGTACGGCATCACCCGGGTCAGCCGCCCGGTGCACCTCAACAGGGCGCTGCGCGAGGCGGGCCTGCTCGACGTGCACACCCAGGACGGCATGGAGTACCTGGACCCGATGGCGTCGCGGGCCTTCGCGGTGGCCGACCACCAGATCGCACACGTCTACGTGCGCCGCCCCGAGGACCTGCCCGCGGTGCGGGAGGCGCTGGCGGGCGTGGCCGGGATCGCGGAGCTGCTGGACGACGAGGGCAAGAAGGCGCACCAGCTCGACCACCCGCGCGCGGGCGAGCTGGTGGCGGTGGCCGAGCCGGACGCCTGGTTCACGTACTACTACTGGCTCGACGACGCCCGCGCGCCCGACTTCGCGCAGCTCGTGGAGATCCACCGCAAGCCGGGCTACGACCCCGTCGAGCTGTTCATGGACCCCGAGGACCCCTACGTACGGCTGAAGGCGGCGGGCGCGCTGGCCCGCAAGAAGCTCGGCATGCGCTACCGCATGGCGGTCGTGCCGCTCGACGCCTCGCCGATCCGCGGCAGCCACGGCCGGCTCCCCGCCGACGACGACGAGGGGCCCGTCATCCTCTGCTCCGCCCCCGGCGCGGTCGCCGGCCGGCTGGCCGCCACCGAGGTCAAGTCGCTGCTGCTCGGCCTCGCGGGCCTTGAGGAGATCCCGCCCGGCCGCACCGCATCCCCCTGAGACACCCACCCCAGAACCCTCCCCCCACGCCACCCAACCGAGGAGAAACCGCATGAGCCGCAACACCCCGTCAGGCAAACGTGCTCTGAAGAACGCCAAGGACACAGAGCTGGCCCACCGGCTGAGCCGAAGAGGCATGCTGGGCGTCGCCGCGGGTGCGGGCGCCGCCGCCGCGCTCGGCCTGTCCGCCGTGCCCGCCGCGGCCCAGGGCAGGGGGCACGGCCACGGTCATGACCATGGCCACGGCCACGGTCACGGCCATTCGAGCCCCGTGCTGACGCCCGGCCACCTCGGGGTGCAGCTCTACTCGCTGCGCGACAAGGTCGCCTCCGTCGGCTTCGCCACCGTCTTCGACGAGCTGGAGCGCTTCGGCTACGACCAGGTCGAGTACGCGGGCTACACCCAGGGCACGGGCGACATCACCCTGCCGCAGCTCGCGCGCCTCGCCAGGGAGCACGGCCTCGACGGCATAGGCAGCCACGTCAACTACGCCGACGACTCCAACCCCGACGCCTACAGCTTCGCGCAGAACCTGGAGCAGGTGCTCGACGACGCCCAGGTGCTCGGTCTCGAACACATCGGCACCGCGTCCAACCCCAGCCGCTACGGCACCACCGTGGACGCCTGGAAGCGCGCCGCCGAGGAGTTCAACACCTACGGCGCCGCGGCGAGGAAGCGGGGCATGAAGTTCTACCAGCACAACCACGGCGACGAGTTCGGCTTCGCCGCCGACCAGCCCGACGTGCGCCTGTACGACGTCCTGCTCGCGGAGACCGACCCGGACCTGGTCTACCTGGAGATGGACATCTACTGGGCCTACACCGGGCAGTTCCGCTTCAGCGTCACCCCGGAGGGCAAGCCGCGGCCCTTCGAGCCGCTCGACTACGTGCTCAAGCAGCCGCACCGCTACCCGCTCTTCCACGTCAAGGACGGTGTCCACGACGACCAGGCGAGCGACGGCTACGACATGACCAACGTCGGCGACGGCGACATCGACTACAAGACGTTCATCTCGGCCGTCAACAAGACCAGGGGCGGCCGCGGCAGCCACCAGTGGCAGGTCGAGCACGATCAGCCCACGGACTCCTTCGAGTTCGCCCAGGTGTCGGCCGACTACCTGCACTCCCTGCGCGAGCGGGACTGCTGAGACACCGCACGCACCGGCTGCCGCCCGCCGCGTCCGCGGCGGGCGGCAGCCGTTCGGCCCGGGTGGGGCGCGGGAGGCTCAGACGACTTCCCTGCTGATCGGCTGTGGATTCGGCTCGATCCGCCGCTTCTTCCGTGGCAGCCCCGGATGCCTCAGGAACAGTGCGAGCCCCGCCGCCACCAGCGAGATCACGCCCGCGGTGGTGTAGGCCCCGTTGTAGCCCCAGGCGTCGATCACCATGGAGCCGAGGCCGCTGCCGAACAGGCCGCTGACGACCTTGCCGCTGTAGGCGATGCCGTAGTTGGTGGCGTTGTTGTTCTCGCCGAAGTAGTCGGGCACCAGCGAGGCGAACATCGGGTAGAACGCGCCGCCGCCGAAGCCGGAGAAGAAGGCGAACACCAGGAACAGCCACTCGCTGTGGATGTTGCCCGCCCACATCACGCCGAACTGCGAGAACCCCAGCACCAGGATCACGAAGATCAGCGACGTCTTGCGGCCCCAGCGGTCCGAGAGCCAGCCCACCACGGCGCGGCCCACCCCGTTGATGACGGACAGGATGCCCGCCGAGTTCGCGGCGACGAGCGGTCCGAAGCCGACGTCCTTGGCGAACGGCACCTGGAAGGACACCCCGAAGATGGACACCCCCGCGGTGATGACCAACAGCACCCAGATGAGCGGGAGTTGACCGGTCCTGATGGCCTCCATCGGGGTGTACTGCCGGTCCGCGGGCGGGTTCTTCGCCAGCGCGCGGGCCGTCTTGGCGTCGGCCTGCGAGCGGCGCAGCGGGTCCACCTCGGAGGGCCACCAGTTCTTCGGCGGGTCCTTGAAGAACCAGGCGCACGCCGCGAGCACCAGCATCACGTACACACCGACCAGGTCGAGCACCGTACGGTAGTTGCTGGTGTCGAAGGCGAAGTTGAACACGAAGATGAACGGCACGGCGCCGTACGCGAAGCCGCCGTTGACGAACCCGGTGGTGAAACCGCGCTTCTCCGGGAACCACTTGCCGGTCATGTTGATGCAGGTGGAGTAGACGAAGCCGGAGCCGACACCGCCCAGCACACCGAACCCGAGTATCGCCATCCAGACGTTGTGGAAGTGCGATATCGCGAGGAACCCCAGCAGCGACAGGCCGGAGCCGAGCGCGATGGCGGCGCGCGGTTTGAGGTACCCCTTCTCCCGCAGCCACCCCGTCGGGAAGGACACACCGGCCTGGAAGAACGTCCAGACGCTCAGAATCCAGAAGGTGTTGCTCTGCGTCCAGCCGTGCGCGTCGCTGAGCACGTCCTCGGCCGACCCGTACGCGTACTCGAAGACACTGATGGAGAACATGGCCACCCAGGGCAGCCACATCATGATCTTGCGGGAGTGGCCGAGGATCGCCCGGTCGCTCTCGCCCAAACGGTAGACACGGCCCTTCTCGTCCGTGACCTCGTGATAGCCGCCGTACGGCGACTCGATTGGCTCCTGTACGGTCATCTGATCCCCTTGGCTTCGAAAGAACCTGGCCAGCGCCCCCTGTCCAAACCCTTCGTGCGCCAGGGGGTGCCCCCGGACGGTGCGACCGCGGCCCGCGGCCGCACGCCCCGGGAGCACTCCCCGGGTCCCCGCTACGTGAGCACGCCCGCGGCCCGCGCCCACCGGTACTTGGCACCGAGCACCGCCACCGGCTTCTCCGTGGTGTACGGGTAGGCGACGACCCCGCGCGCGAAGAGGTACGCGCACGCCTCCTCGACCTCGGTGTCACCCGCGAGCGACGCGACCACGGGCTTCTCGATCCCGCGCTCCCTGAACTCGGCCACCACGCGCGCGGTGACCTCGGCGAACACCATCGGGGGGGTGACGATGGTGTGCCAGTAACCGAGGATCAGCGCGTGGATGCGCGGGTCCTCAAGGCCGAGCCTGATGGTGGCCTCGTAGGTGGCGGGCGGCTCGCCCCCGGTGATGTCCACCGGGTTGCCCGCGGCCCCGAACGGGGGGATGAAGCGGCGGAACGCCTCGTCCAGGTCCTGCGGGATCTCCATCAGGGACAGGCCGTTGTCGGTGACCGCGTCCGACAGCAGTACCCCGCTGCCGCCCGCGCCCGTGATGATGACGACGTTGTCGCCCTTCGGGGCGGGGAGCACCGGCAGCGCACGCGCGTACTCCAGCATGTCGTTCAGGCCCGGCGCCCTGATGACCCCGGCCTGCCGCAGGATGTCGTCGTAGACGGCGTCGTCGCCGGCGAGCGCCCCGGTGTGCGAGCCCGCCGCCCTCGCGCCAGCGGCGGTGCGGCCCGCCTTGAGCACCACCACCGGCTTCTTCGGCACGGTCTCCCGCGCCGCCGCCACGAACGCCCTGCCGTCCTTCAGGTCCTCCAGGTGCATCGCGATGCACTCGGTGTGCGGGTCCTCGCCGAACCACGTCAGCAGGTCGTCCTCGTCCAGGTCGGACTTGTTGCCGAGCCCCACGATCGCCGACACACCCGTCCTCGTGGTCCTGGCGAAGCCGAGGATGGCCATGCCGATGCCGCCGGACTGCGAGGTCAGCGCCACCCCGCCCTTGACGTCGTAGGGCGTGCAGAAGGTGGCGCACAGGTCCTGCCAGGTCGAGTAGTAGCCGTAGATGTTAGGACCGAGCAGCCGCACCCCGTACCGCTCCCCGATGGCGACGATCTCCGCCTGCAACGCGTGCTCCCCGGTCTCCGCGAACCCGGAGGGGATCAGCACCGCGTTGGGGATGCCCTTGCGGCCCACCTCCTCGAGCGCGGGGGCGACGAACTTCGCGGGGATCGCGAACACCGCCACGTCCACCTCGCCCGGCACATCCGCGACGCTCCGGTACGCCTTGATGCCCAGGATGTCGTCGGCCTTCGGGTTCACCGGGTGGATCTGCCCGGAGAAGCCGCCGTCGACGAGGTTGCGCATCACCGAGTTGCCGATCTTGCCCGGCTCGTTGGAGGCGCCGATGACGGCGATCGAGCGCGGCTGCATCAGCCGGCGCATGGACGCGAGTATCTGCTCCCTGCCGTAGGTGGGGCGCGGCTTTGGGACGCTCTCGGCGAGGATGACCCGGATGTCGGCGGCGAGCGCCCCCTCGGGGGTGGCGATCACCGGGTTGAGGTCCACCTCGGCGATCTCGGGGAAGTCGGTGACGAGCCGGGAGACGCGGCTGATCTGCTCCGCCAGCGCCCCGCGGTCCACCGGCTCGGCGCCGCGCACCCCGCGCAGGACCTCCGCTGCCCTGATGGAGTCCAGCATCCCGGCCGCTTCGTCGGTGTCGAGCGGGGCGAGCCGGAAGGTGACGTCCTTCAGCACCTCCACCAGCACACCGCCGAGCCCGAAGGCGACCACCTTCCCGAAGGTGGGGTCGGTGACCGCGCCGATGATGACCTCCTGGCCCTTCGGCAGCAGCTCCTGCACCTGCACACCCTCGATACGGGCGTCGGCGTCGTAGGCGCGCGCGTTGGCGACGATGCGGTGGAAGGCGTCCCGTACCGCGTCGGCGCCCTCGACCCCCACCACCACACCGCCGGCGTCGGTCTTGTGCAGGATGTCGGGCGACACGATCTTCAGCACGACGGGCCCGCCGAAGCGGGCGGCGTGTGCCACCGCCGCGTCCACGTCCGCCGCCAGCGCCTCGCCGGGCACGGCGATGCCGTAGGCGTCCGCGACCACCTTGCCCTCGGGGGCGGTGAGCGCGGTGCGCCCCTCGGCCCGTACGGCGTCCAGCAGGCGGCGCACGGCCGCCGCCCGGTCCTCGGCCATCACGTCAGATCACTCCGTTCGACTTGAGCAGGCCCAGTTCCTCGTCCCCGAGGCCGAGTTCACCGACGTACACCTCGGCGTTGTGCTCGCCGAGCAGCGGCGAACTGCGCACGTCCACGGGGGAGTCGGAGAGTTTCAGGGGGGAGCCGACCGTGGTGAAGGAACCACGCTCGGGGTGCGGCACCTCGACGACCATCTCGTTGGCCGCGAGGGAGGGGTCCTCGATGATCTCCTTGGTGGAGAGGATCGGGCCGCAGGGGATGTTGTGGGCGTTGAGCAGCCCCAGCACCTCCCACTTGGGCAGGGTGACCGACCACTCCTCGATGAGCTGGAACATCTTGCCGAGCTTCGGCAGCCGCACCTCGGGGGAGGCCCAGTCCGGGTCCTCGGCCAGCTCCGGGCGGCCGATCAGCTCGGTGAGGGGCTTCCAGCCCACCGGCTGCACGATGACGTACACATAGTCGTTGGGCCCGCCGGGCGCGCACTTCACGGCCCAGCCGGGCTGCCCGCCGCCCGAGGCGTTGCCGGAGCGCGGCACCTCGGAGCCGAAGTCCTCGTTGGGGTACTCGGCGAGCGGTCCGTGGGTGAGGCGCTGCTGGTCGCGCAGCTTGACCCGGCACAGGTTGAGCACCGCGTGCTGCATGGCGACGTTCACCCGCTGGCCGCGCCCGGTGCGCTCGCGCTGGTAGAGCGCGGCGAGGATGCCGGCCACGCAGTGCACCCCGGTCCCGGAGTCCCCGATCTGCGCCCCGGTGGCGAGCGGCGGCCCGTCCTCGAACCCTGTGGTGGACATCGAGCCGCCCATCGCCTGCGCCACCACCTCGTACGCCTTGAAGGCCGTGTACGGTCCTTCGCCGAAGCCCTTGATGGACGCGTAGACCAGCCGTGGGTTGATCTCCTTGATGCGGTCCCAGGTGAAGCCCATCCGGTCGACGGCGCCCGGCCCGAAGTTCTCCACCAGCACGTCGGAGCGGCGGATCAGCTCGGTCAGCAGCTCCTTGCCGCGCTCGGTCTTGGTGTTGAGGGTGATGCTGCGCTTGTTGCAGTTGAGCATCGTGAAGTACAGCGAGTCGACGTCCGGCAGGTCCCTGAGCTGCCTGCGGGTGATGTCGCCGGCCGGCGCTTCGAGTTTGACGACGTCGGCGCCGAGCCAGGCGAGCAGTTGGGTCGCCGAGGGCCCGGACTGAACGTGCGTCATGTCGAGGACCCGGACACCTTCGAGGGCCTTGGTCATGGCGGGTTCACCTCACTTGTACATGGTCTGGTTCATGGTCCCGGGGGCGTACGCGTCCGGATCGACCCACACGTTGATCAGCGAGGGCTTGCCGGACTCGCGGGCGCGGCGCAGCGCGGGTCCGATGTCGGCGGGGTCGCGCACCTCCTCGCCGTAACCGCCCAGCATCTGGGCGAACTTGTCGTAGTGGACGTCGCCGAGGGTGTTGCCGACCCGTTCGCGCTCCACGCCGTACTTGGCCTTCTGGCCGTAACGGATCTGGTTCATCGAGGAGTTGTTGCCGACGATGCCGACGAACGGCAGGTCGTAGCGGACCAGCGTCTCGAAGTCCCAGCCGGTGAGGCTGAACGCGCCGTCGCCGAAGAGCGCGACGACCTCCTTGTCGGGCCGCGCCCGCTTCGCCGCGAGGACGAAGGGGATGCCGACGCCGAGGGTGCCGAGCGGGCCCGGGTCCATCCAGTGTCCTGGGGACTTGGGCTGCACCACCTGCCCGGAGAAGGTGACGATGTCGCCGCCGTCGCCGATGTAGAGGGAGTCCTCGGTGAGGAAGTCGTTGATCTCGCTGACGAGCCGGTAGGGGTGGATGGGGGAGGCGTCGGAGCGCAGGCTCGGCAACCGCTTCCCGATCGCGGCCTGTTCGGCGGAGCGCAGCTCCTCAAGCCATGCCTTGCGCTGGGCGCCGCCACCGCCCAGGCGCCCCGACGCGGCCTCGGTGACGGACTTCAGCACCAGGCCCGCGTCGCCGACGATGCCGAGGTCGACGTCGCGGTTCTTGCCGACGGTGCGGTAGTCCAGGTCGATCTGGACGACGGTGGCGTCGGGCGAGAGCCGCTTGCCGTACCCCATACGGAAGTCGAAGGGGGTGCCGACGATGACGATGACGTCCGCGTTCGAGAAGGCGTAGCGGCGGGAGAGCTGGAAGTGGTGCGGGTCGCCGGGCGGCAGGGTGCCGCGTCCCGCGCCGTTCATGTAGGCGGGGATGTCGAGGGTGCGGACGAGTTCGACGGCGGCGTCGGTGCCGCGGGTGGTCCACACCTGGCTGCCCAGCAGGATGGCGGGCTTCTCAGCGTGGGTGAGGAGGTCGGCGAGCCTCTCGATCGCCTCGGGGTCGCCCGCGCTGCGGGTGGAGGCGCGGTACTGGCCGGCCTTCGGCACCCGGGCCCTGTCCACGGGCACCTTGGCGTCCAGCACGTCGCGGGGGATCTCCAGGAAGGAGGGGCCCGGGGCGCCGTGGTAGCACTCGCGGAAGGCCATCGACACCATGTCGGCGGCGCGCGCGGTGTCCGGCACGCTCGCGGCGAACTTGGTGATCGGGGTCATCATGTCGACGTGCGGCAGGTCTTGGAGCGAGCCCATCTTGTGCTGGCTGTGCGCTCCCTGGCCGCCGATGAGCAGCATCGGCGACTCGGCGCGGAAGGCGTTGGCGACCCCGGTGACGGCGTCGGTGGTGCCGGGGCCCGCGGTGACGACCGCGCAGCCCGGTTTGCCCGTGATGCGGGCGTGCCCGTCGGCCGCGTGCGCGGCGACCTGCTCGTGGCGTACGTCGACGACCTCGATGCCTTCGTCGACGCATCCGTCGTAGATGTCGATGATGTGGCCGCCGCAGAGGGTGTAGATGACCTCGACACCCTCCGCCTTGAGTGCCTTGGCGACCAGGTGCCCGCCGGAGACGAGTTCCTGCGGGGTGTCGGTGCTGTCGTCGGGCATGGCGAAGTCCTGTCCCTTCGTACGGCCTTGGGTGCGGGGGCGGGTGCGCCCCCGCGCTGCTCGGCGCTGCTTGTCGCTGCTCGTGGGGGTGGGCGCGCTGGACGGTGTGGGGGTGGGTGAGCGGCGTCCGGTAGATTGCATACAGTCGACGAATACTGTATGAAGCTTGTTATCCCGCATCACGGTGGGTGGTGTCCAGGGGGCGTGCAGCATTTTCCGGGCCGGAAGATTCCCATCCCGCCCGACACGGCAGTCAGGAGCCGAGATGGACCTGTACGAACACCAGGCAAGGGAACTCTTCGAAGAACACGGCATCGTGGTCCCCAGGGCCAGGGTCACCGACGACCCCAAGGAGGCGCGTGCCGCCGCCCGCGCCCTCGGCGGCCGGGTCGTCGTCAAGGCACAGGTGAAGACCGGGGGCCGCGGCAAGGCGGGCGGCGTCAAGCTCGCCGCCGACCCCGCCGCCGCCGAGATCACCGCGCGCCAGATCCTCGGCATGGACATCAAGGGCCACACCGTGCGCACCGTGATGGTGGCGGAACCCGTCGACATCGACGCCGAGTTCTACGTCTCCTACGTCCTCGACCGGGCCGCAGGACGCTTCCTCGCCATCGCCTCGGCCGAGGGCGGCATGGAGATCGAGGAGATCGCCGCCACCAGCCCTGAGGCCGTCGCCCGGGTCCCCGTCGACCCCGCGCAGGGCGTCACCTCCGCGAAGGCCGCCGAGATCGCCGCCGCCGCCGGGCTGCCCCCGCAGACCGTGGACGTCCTCGTCAGGCTCTGGGACGTGCTCGTACGCGAGGACGCCACCCTCGTCGAGGTCAACCCGCTGGTACGCACCGCCCAGGGCCGCATCGTCGCCCTCGACGGCAAGGTCACCCTCGACGACAACGCCCGCTTCCGGCAGGCCCGCTGGGGTGACACCGCCGATCCGCAGGAGGACCCGCTTGAGGCACTGGCGGCGGAACGCGGCCTGAACTACGTCAAGTTGGACGGCGAGGTCGGCATCATCGGCAACGGCGCCGGGCTCGTCATGTCGACGCTCGACGTCGTCGCCGGCTGCGGCGCCCGCCCCGCCAACTTCCTCGACATCGGCGGCGGCGCCTCGGCTGAGGTCATGGCCGACGGGCTCGCGGTGATCCTCTCCGACCCCGGGGTGAAGTCCGTCTTCGTCAACGTCTTCGGCGGCATCACCGCCTGCGACGCCGTCGCCGACGGCATCGTCAGGGCCCTCGCCACCGTGCGCCTCACCAAACCCCTCGTGGTGCGGCTCGACGGCAACAACGCCGCCCGCGGCCGCGCCCTCCTCGAAGCCCACCCCCACCCCCTCGTCGAACAGGCCCCCACGATGGACGAGGCGGCCCGGCGCGCCGCCCAACTCGCCCGGGGCGGCGCCCCCCTGGGCGGCCAACTCGCCCACGGACACTGAAGGAGACCGCACATGGCGATCTATCTGACCGGCCGCAGCCGGGTCCTCGTCCAGGGCATGACCGGCGGCGAGGGCATGAAGCACACCCGCCGCATGCTCGCCGCAGGCACCCACGTCGTCGGCGGAGTCAACCCCCGCAAGGCGGGCCGCACCGTCGCCTTCGACACCCCCGCGGGACCCGCCGAGATCCCCGTCTTCGGCACCGTGCACGAGGGCATGGACGCCACGGGCGCCGACGTCACCGTGGTGTTCGTGCCGCCCGCCTTCGCCAAGGCCGCCGTGCTCGAAGCCGCCGACGCGGGCATCGGACTCGCCGTCGTCATCACCGAGGGCATCCCCGTCCACGACGCCGTCGCCTTCCAGGCCCACGCGAAGGCACGCGGCACCCGCGTCATCGGACCCAACTGCCCGGGGCTCATCACCCCGGGACAGTCCAACGCCGGGATCATCCCCACCGACATCGCGGGCCCGGGGCGCATCGGCCTCGTCTCCAAGTCCGGCACCCTCACCTACCAGTTGATGTACGAGCTGCGCGGCACCGGCTTCTCCACCTGCGTCGGCATCGGCGGCGACCCCGTCGTCGGCACCACCCACATCGACTGCCTCGAAGCCTTCCAGCACGACGAGGACACCGAACTCATCGTGCTCATCGGGGAGATCGGCGGCGACGCGGAGGAGCGCGCCGCCGCCTACATCGCCGACCACGTCACCAAGCCCGTCGTCGGCTACGTCGCCGGGTTCACCGCCCCCGAGGGCAGGACCATGGGCCACGCGGGCGCCATCGTCTCCGGCTCGTCGGGCACCGCCGCCGCCAAGCGCACCGCGCTCGAAGCGGCCGGTGTCGCCGTCGGCACCACCCCCACGGAAACCGCCAGGCTCGTCCTCGACCACGCCGCCTGAACACCCACCCCGTACGTCCGCGCCACCCGCGGCGGGCCCGGCACCGCCCACGGCCCGCCGCACCACCCGCGCCCCCGTGCCGCGGCACCCGTCCGTGCGACCCATCCGACCCCGCCCCGACCGTGCACCGTGAGCGGAGACACCGATGGCACCAACCACCCGCACCACCCCGCCCCTCACCCTCAAGGCAGGCACCGCCTGGAGCGACGCCTGGCGGCGCTGCCGGGACGCCGCTCCCGAGGCGTTCCACGACGACCGCGTCGGCAACCTCTGGGGCGGCGGCTGGCACCTCGACGGCACCCCGCTGCCCGCCACGAGCCCCGTCGACCAGCGCCCCATCGCGGGACCGCCCCGCCTCGACGCCCCGGCCGCCGCACGCGCCGTGCGCGCCGCACTCGACCAGCACCGCGCCTGGCGCCACGTCCCCCTCGGCGAGCGCCGCGCCAGGATCGCCGCCACCCTCGACGCCCTCACGGCCCACCGCGACCTGCTCGCGCTGCTGCTCGTCTGGGAGATCGGCAAACCCTGGCGGCTCGCCACCGCCGACGTGGACCGCGCCGTCGACGGGGTGCGCTGGTACGCCGACGGCATCGACACCATGCTGGAGGGCCGCGCCCCGCTCGCGGGCCCCGTCTCCAACATCGCGAGCTGGAACTACCCCATGTCCGTCCTCGTCCACGCCACCCTGGTACAGGCGCTCGCGGGCAACGCCGTCATCGCCAAGACCCCCACCGACGGCGGCACCGCCTGCCTCACCCTGGCCTGCGCGCTCGCCGCCCGCGAGGGCGTGCCGCTCACCCTGCTCAGCGGCAGCGGCGGCCGCCTCTCCGAGCAGTTGGTGCGGGCCCCCGAGATCGGCTGTGTGTCCTTCGTCGGCGGCCGGGACACCGGGGCGGCCGTCGCCACCGCCGTCGCCGACCTCGGCAAGCGGCACATCCTCGAACAGGAGGGCCTCAACACCTGGGGCCTGTGGGAGTACTCCGACTGGGACCGCTTCTCCGCCGTCGTCCCCAAGCTCTTCGACTACGGCAAGCAGCGCTGCACCGCCTATCCGCGCTTCGTCGTCCAACGGCGCCTGTTCGACGCCTTCCTCGACGCCTACCTGCCCGCGGTGCGCACCCTCAGGGTCGGCCACCCGCTGGCGGTGGCCGACCCCTCCGACCCTTTCCCCGAACTCGACTTCGGCCCCGTCATCAACGCGGCCAAGGCGAAGGAGCTGACCGACCAGGTGGCCGAGGCCGTCGACCGCGGCGCCGTCCCGCTGCACCGCGCCGCCGACACCACGGGACGCTTCCTGCCGGGCCAGGACACCTCCGCGTACGTCCAGCCGGTGACCCTCCTCAACCCGCCGCCCTCCTCGCCCCTGCACCACGCGGAGCCCTTCGGCCCGGTCGACACCGTCGTCCTCGTCGACACGGAGGCGGAACTGCTCGCCGCCATGAACGCCTCCAACGGCGCCCTGGTCGCCACCCTCTCCACCGACGACCCGGCCCTCCACGACCGGCTCGCACCGCAGATCCGCGCCTTCAAGGTCGGCCGGGGCGTACCGCGCTCCCGCGGCGACCGCGACGAGCTGTTCGGCGGCTTCGGCCACTCCTGGCGCGGCGCGTTCGTCGGTGGCAACCTGCTGGTCAAGGCGGTCACCCAGGGCCCCGAGGACGAACGCCTCCCCGGCAACTTCCCCGACTACCACCTCATGCCGTAACACCACGTGACCACCCGCGTCCCCACCGTGCCGACCGCACGCGGCGACGGCAAACGCGGGTGAAACCGCCCCCGGAACCTTGGTATCGTTGAGCCAACGGCCCGGGGCACGCCCCCGGGGCCCGCAGGTCCGGGTGGCGGAATGGCAGACGCGCTAGCTTGAGGTGCTAGTGCCCTTTAACGGGCGTGGGGGTTCAAGTCCCCCCTCGGACACAGCAGAAGAGCACACGAGAATGCCGACCGGGAGTCGTCCCGGTCGGCATTCTCGTGTGTGCGGCCGACTCCCTCGTGTGCGACCGGCACCGCGGGCCTCACGCCTGTGCCGGTCCGTCCTCCCGTACGTGGCGGTTGCGGCCGGCCAGGGCGCCGAACACGGCCTGTGCGGCGAGCAGGACAAGGAGGGCCAGCAGGGGAGTGGTCCAGTCGCCCGTGGCGTCGTGCAGGGCGCCCAGGGCCAGCGGGCCGCAGGCGGCCAGGATGTAGCCGAAGCACTGCGCCATGCTGGAGAGTTGGGCGACGTGCCGGGTGTCGGGGGCGCGCTGCACGATGAAGAGCATGGCGAGGCTGATCGCGCCGCCCTGGCCGAAGCCGAGCAGGGTCATCCACACGTACGTGGCGCCGGTGGGCGCCGCGAGCAGCCCCGTGATCCCGGCCGCGCCCAGCAGGACGGAGACGACCGCGACCGCCCCCGCCGGTATCCGGCGCTCGGCGATCACCGGGGCCAGGAAGGAGCCCGCGATGCCCAGCAGCGAGGAGAACGACAGCATCCATCCGGCGGCGCCCTGGCCGAGGCCCGCGTTCTCCAGCAGGGTCGGAATCCACGCCGTCGCCGCGTAGTAGGTGAGGGACTGCACGCCCATGAAGGCGGCCACGTGCCAGGCGAGGGGCTGCCGCCACAGGCCCCTGACCGGGTGGGCGGCCCTCGCCGCCGCGCCGGAGGGAACGCGGTGGCGGGTGCGCAACTGCGGCAGCCAGACGACGAGCGCCAGCACGGCGAGCGCCCCCCAGCAGGTCAGTATCGCCCGCCAGCCGAGGCCGGAGAGGTGCTGGAGCGGCACGGTGAATCCCGCCGCGGCCGCCGCCCCCGCGAACAGCGTCATCGAGTACACGCCCATCATCGGGCCCACCCGGTGCGGGAAGTCCCGCTTGATGAGCCCCGGCAGCAGTACGTTGCCGATGGCGATGCCCGCGCCGATGACCACGGTGCCGCCGAAGAGGGCCACCATGTTCGGCAGCAGCCGCACCAGGGTCCCCGCGACGACCAGCACCATGGCGACCAGCAGCGCGCGCTCCATGCCGAGGCGGCGCCCGAGCCGCGGCGACACCGGGGCGAGCAGGCCGAAGCAGAGCAGGGGCAGCGAGGTCAGCAGGCTGATGGCGGCGGAACTGAGGCCCGCGTCCCGCCCGATGACCGGAGTCAGCGGCGAGACCGCGACGAGCGCAGGGCGCAGGTTGAGGGCGAGGAGCACGATGCCCGCGACCGTCGTCCACAGGGCGCGCCCCGGGCCGGCGCCGCGCGCTCCCGGCAGGCCGACGGCCCGCGCGCTCGCCGCGCCGTCCGCCGTCGTCTTCGGTGTCATGGTGTGATCTGTCCTTGCTCTCAGGGGGCGTGCTCAGGGGCGTACGCGTAGGGCGTGCGCGGGGTGTGCGGGGGAGGACCGTTTCCTCACGGTGGCCGGTCTCTGTCAGTGGGAGAGGCCCCGGAGCGCGTCCGCGGCGGCCGCGAGATGGTGCAGCGCCGCCTCCTCCGCGGCCCGGGGGTCGCCCCGTTCGATGGCGTCGGTGATGGCGGTGTGCTCGGCCACCTGGCGGCGTACCGCCTCGGGCAGCGGCGCCCCCACGACCGAGTGGAGCGTCAGCCGCAGGGAGTCGCCGAACTGGTCGTACAGCTCGGCCAGCACCGAGTTGCCCGCCGCGGCGGCCACCGCGCGGTGGAAGGCGAGGTCGGCCTCCACGAACGCGGACGCGTCGTCGCCCCGCCCCCACGCGTCCTCCCGCCCGGCCAGCGCCCTGCGGATGCGCGCGACGTCCTCGTCCGTGCGGCGCAGCGCCGCGTACCGCGCGGCGTCGCGCTCCAGGCTGGCGCGGACCTCGTACGCCTCCAGGGCGTCGCTGTAGCGCAGCCGGCGCCGGACGGCGGCCCCCAGGCCGTCGCGGGCCAGCACATAGGTGCCGTCGCCCGGCCGGGGGCCGAGGAGCCCGGTGTGGGCGAGGGCGCGCACCGCCTCCCTGACGGTGTTGCGTCCCACCCCGAGCTGTTCCACCAGGACCGGTTCCGCCGGGATCTTCGAGCCGACCGGCCACTCGCCCTGCCTGATCAGCTCCTCGATCTGCTCGATCACGGTGTCCACGAGATTCGTACGCGGGGTGCTGTGCAGCGGCATGGCGTCCTCGGCGGCCTCGATCAACGGTGCGGTCATCCTAACATCCCATGTTTGACCGCACGCGATCGCCCCCGGCCGCGCAAGGCGGCCGGGGGCGTCTGCCCCTCGTCTCAGTGGCCCTCCGTCCGTGCCGTGCGGGGGAGTGCGAAGCCGGACAGGAAGGCCAGCAGCAGCAGGCCGACCGTGGCGACCGCGGTGCGGGTCATCGCCTCGGACGGCGAGTACCCGTGGTCCGTGAACGAGAAGAAGAACGTGGCGACGACGGCCACCCCGACCGCGTTGGCCAACTGCTGTACGGCGTTGAGCACCCCGGACGCGGAACCCACCTCCTGGTCGCTCACGCCCGCGAGGATGACGTCGAACAGCGGGGCGAAGACGAAGCCCATGCCGAGGCCGACCAGGAAGATGCCGGGGGCCAGCTTCCAACTGGTCGCGTCGTCCCCGACCGCGGAGACGATGGCGGCGAGCACGCCGAGCCCCGCCGCGGTGGCCGCGACACCGGCCTGGATCACGGTCCGCCCGAAGCGGGGCGCGAGCGAGGTCGACAGGGGGGAGGTGGCCGCGACACCCAGCGCCAGCGGCGCCAGCGTCAGCCCCGCGCGCATCGGCGAGAAGCCGAGGCCCGCCTGGAAGAAGAGCGACAGTACGAGGAGCAGCCCGGTGAAGGCGGCGAAGAAGGTGAGCGCCACCAGGATGCCGCCCCGGTAGGCGCGGTTCGACAGCAGGCTCGGCTCGACCAGCGGCTGCCCCCGGTGCCGCCGCTGGTGGACGACGAAGAGGACGAAGCCAGCCACGCCGAGCGCCAGCAGCCCGAACGTCCACAGCGGCCAGTCCAGTTCGCGCCCCTGCACGAGCGGGTAGACCACCGCGACGGACGACAGGCTGACCAGGACCATCCCGCCGATGTCCAGCTTGACGCCCGGCAGCCAGGCGCCCTTGGGCATGTAGCGCAGCGCGCCGATGATCGCGAGGATGCCGAGCGGCAGGTTGATCAGGAAGATCATCCGCCAGCCGGTGCCGAACAGGTCGCCGTCCACCAGCGCGCCCCCGATGATCGGCCCGCCGACCGCGGACAGGCCCATCACCGGCCCGAACAGGCCGAACGCCTTGCCGAGTTCCTTCGCCGGGAAGACCTCCTTGAGCAGACCGAAGCCCTGCGGGATCAGCAGCGCCCCGAGGGCGCCCTGGAGGGCCCTGGTGGTCAGCAGCATCCCCGGCGAGGTCGCCGCCGCGCAGGCCACGGACGCCACGGTGAAGCCCGCGGCGCCGATCAGGAACAGCCGCCGCCTGCCCCAGAGGTCGCCGAGGCGCCCCGCGGTGATCAGCAGTACCGCGAACGGCAGCGTGTAGGCGGCGCCCAGCCACTGCAACGTGGTCTCGCCGCCCCCGATGTCCGCACGCACCGACGGGGCGGCGACGCTGGTGACCGTCGCGTCGAGCAGGTCCATCACCTCGGCGACGAGCACCACGGCGAGGACCATCCAGCGCGCCGCGTACGGCGCCGGGACGGCCTCCTCGTCGGGCGGCACGCCCACGATCTCGGACTTCATGGAGTACGCCTTCCACTAGAGCGGCCTGGAACATAGTTCGTCACGAACATTGTTCGCGAACATAGTCTGTTACGAACGGCGTTCGCGTCAACTGCTACAATCCCCCCATGGCCACCGAAACCCGTAGCACTCGCTCCCGCCCCGCCAAGGCTCCGCTGAGCCAGGACGCCGTCGTGGGGGCCGCGCTGCACCTCCTCCAGGCCGAAGGGCTGCACGCGGTGACCATGCGCGGGGTCGCCTCACAGCTCGACACCGGCCCGGCGTCGCTGTACGCCTACGTCCGCAACCGTGACGAACTGCTCCGCCAGGCCCTCGACGCCGTCCTCGGCACGGTGCCGCTCGAACCTGTCGACCCGGCGCGGTGGCGCGCCCAGTTGGAGACCCTGCTGCGGGCGACGCTCGACGCGATGAACGAGTACCCGGGCATCGCCCAGGTCTCCATCGGGCGCATCCCCACGGGACCCGCGGCCCTGGCGCTCAACGAGCACATCGCCGCCCTGCTGCTCGCGGCCGGCATACCCAAGCAGGCGGCCGCCTGGGCGTGCGACCTGCTCGGCCTCTACGTCTCCGCGGTCGCGCTCGAAGTGAGCCAGCGGCAGGCGGACGAGGAGGCGGGCGGCGGCCGCTCCTCTGGCGCCCTCGAAGACGCCCAGGCCGAGCGCCGCAGGACCTCCGGGGTCGTCGGTGTCCTGCGCGACCTGCCCGCCGACCGCTTCCCCGCCCTGACGATCCTGTCCGGGTACCTGGCCAGGGGGACGGCACAGGAGCGGTTCGGCTTCGCCCTCGACGTACTGACGGACGGTCTCTTGAAGCGCACCTGACGGCCGGAGCCCCGGTTTCCCGGAAAAGGAAATTCAAGGATTCAAGTATTCAGGGATTCAGGGATTTCTGATTCGGCGTGCCGACCGGGCGATCAATTTCGCCAAGATCGAAATTTGCCACTCTTGTATTTACCTACTCTTTAAGGTGTTGAAGTTGAATCGCATTAGCGATCTAGTAATATGCCAGACGCCGGACGCACGCGGTCTGACGGGGACCCTGCGAATATGCGTTCGACACACAGGGGGAATAGGGGGATTAGTTGAAAATCGGGGTTCTGGGATCGCTACAGATCAGTATTAACGGCCTGTCGATAGTGCCGACCGCGCCCAAGCCGCGCGCCCTGCTCGCACTGCTGGCGCTCAACGCGGACCGCGTCGTCACCTCACACACCATCACCGACGAACTCTGGGGCGCGACCCCACCGAAGAGCGCGTCCACCACGCTCCAGACATACGTACTCCAACTCAGGCGCGGCATCGCGCGGGAGACGCCGGCCCACGCACCCGACATCGGAAGGGCCAAGCGCGTTCTGGCCACATGCGGCAACGGCTACCTCCTGGACAGCGAGGGCGGCGAGTGCGATGTGGCGGAATTCGATCGGTTGGCCAGCGAGGGAATGCGGACGGCCGAGAAGGGTGATCGCCTTTTCGCCTCGGAGCTGCTGCGGCGCGCGGCGGACGTGTGGCACGGCGAGGTATTAGTGGACGTCCAGGCGGGACCCGTACTGGAAACGGAAATACTGCGCCTCAAGGAGCGCCGCAGGATAGTCGTCGAGAGCCGGGTGGAGATCGATCTCTCCCTCGGCAGGCACAACTCGGTCGTGGACGAGCTGTCGGCGCTCGCCGTACGCGACCGCACCCACGAGGGACTGCACGGACAGCTCATGCTGGCGCTGTACCGTTGCGGCCGCAGGACCCACGCGCTCCAGGTCTTCCAGCGGCTGCGGTCGTCGCTCCTCGACGAACTCGGCCTGGAGCCCTCGCCGTGGCTGCACCGCCTCCAGCAGATGATCCTCGACACCGACCCCGCACTGGATAACGGGGACTACCGGCTCGTCAGCCACTGACGCGGCCGGACAGGCCGCGGACACCGGGAGACAAGGAGTGTTGCCGTGAAGGGCCGTGTACTCAACCTGATCTTCGAGCGCGGTGAAGTCGAGTTCATACAGCCACTGGCGAAACGGATGCGCCGCATCCGGCTGACAGGACCTGCCCTGAAGGGGCTCGACTACATCCCGGGCCAGCACATCCGCCTGCACGTCAACGACCTCTTCGCGCCGCTCACCTGGCGCAAGGGCCTGCTGCGCACGTACTCGGTGTGGGCCTACGACGGCGAGGCGCTCGACCTCTGCGTCCTCACCCACGGCGGCGACGGCCCGGGGGAGCAGTGGGCCAGAGAGGCCAAAGCCGGGCAGGAGGTGTGGCTGACCAAGCCGGAGGGCTCCTTCGTGCTGCGGCCGGACGCGGGCCACCACCTGTTCGTCGGCGACGAGACCGCGGCCGTGCCGTTCGGGCCCATGCTGCGCGCACTGCCGGAGGGGGCCGGCTTCGACGCCGTCGTCGAGGTCGACACCCCCGACGACCAGATCCCCCTGCCCGAGGGGGTCACCTGGTGCCATCGGGACGGCGCCTCCGCCGCCCGCTCCACCTCGCTGGTCGAGGCGGTACGCCGCCTCGACCTCCCCGGCGAAGGCGACCGCGCCGCCTATGTCGCCGGGGAGGCCCTGACCGTACAGGCCGTACGCGACCACCTGGTACGCGAACGGGGCTGGCCGAGGCGCTCCGTCCTCACCAAGCCGTTCTGGACACCCGGCAAGCGCGGCATGGACTGAGGTTCACCCGGACTCGGCAGTGAGCCGTGCCCACGCCGCCCCGGTGCGTTCGAAGCGCAGGGCGGCGTGGGTCGTCGCGCAGTGCACGTCGCGCCAGATCCGTTGCAGCGGGGCCGCCGTGTCCCTGGCCCCGCTGCCCGACGCCCCGAAGAGCAGGTCGACGACGCGTACCGCGCCCTCGGCTGCCAGGGTCGCGTCCCGCGCCGTACGCGCCGCGACCGGCTCGGCGACCGGGGCCCGGTCCAGCGCCCCGAGCCCGCGCGCGAGCAGCAGCGCCGCGGCGTCCGTGTCCCCCGCGGCGCGGGCGAACGTCAGCGCCTCCGCGGTCCGCGCATACGCGTCGGGGCCGCCACGCCGCCCACGCGACCACTCGCGCAGCGCCCCGCGCGCGGCGCCCACGGCCGGGGCGGCGAACAGCGGCGGCGCGGCACCGAGCATCGGCACCCCGTGGCACGGGTCGGCCTCGTCATGGCCGACGGCCCCCGCGAACAGCGCCGCGTGCGAGAAGGTCCTGTGCCGCGGCACGAACTCGTCGTCCAGGACGACGGTGTGGCTGCCGGTGCCCCGCATGCCGACCGTGTCCCAGGTGTCGACGACCCGGGCCCGGTCCGCGGGAACGGCGAAGAACCGCAGCTTCGGGCTCTCGTCCGCCGCCGGTGCCACGGCGCACAGCAGCAGCCACTCGGCGCCCCGCACCCCGCTGACCGGGCGCCACTCGCCGGTCAGCCGCCAGCCGCCGGGCGCCGCCCGGGTGCCGCGGGCCGGGACGAGCCCCGCCGCGATCAGCGTGTCGGGCCCGTCGTCCCACAGCTCCGCGCGGCCCTCCTCGGGCAGGTACGCCGCCATCCGCCCCGACGTCGCGTAGATCATCGCGCACCAGGCGGCGCTGAGGCAGCCCTCGGCCACCCGCTCAAGGGCCCTGCCGAGCGGCACGAACCGCCCCGCCGCGCCCGACCTGCGGCCCGGCACGAAGTGCCGCGCGAACCCGGCCTCCCGCAGCGCCGCCACCACCTCCGGCGAGAGCTGCCGGTCGCCGTCGGCGGCCGGCGCGTGCTTGGCCACCAGGGCCACGAGATCCGCGGAGGCCGTCGCCGGCTTCGCCGGACCGCCCGCGCGGGCCCGCGCCCCCGGGTCCTTTCCGTCCTCGTGGCGCGCCGGCCCCTCGGGGCCCCTCCACGCTGCCGGGTTCTGCTGGCTCATCTGTCCACACCCCGTCCGTTCGGTTCCTCTGTCTGTCGTTCCAGTCACGGGGGACCGGTGCGGTGGGCCGCGGGGGTGGCCCGCGCCCACCGCACCGGGGTGCGCCCCGCGGCCACGGGGCGCGGCGGCAGTCGTCCTAGGGGGTGACCTTTCGCAGCACGACCGCCGCATTGAACCCGCCGAAGCCCCTGGCCAGGACCAGCGCCGTGCGGACGTCGGCGCCGCGCGGCGCGTCCAGCACGAGGTCGAGGCCGTACTCGGGCGGCACCGCGCGGGTGTGCGCGGTCGGCGGGATGACACTGTCGCGGATCGAGAGCAGCGCGGCGACGACGTCCAGCGGCGGCCCGCCGGAGGCCAGCCGCCCGATGAGGCTCTTGGGCGCCGTCACCGGCACACCGCAGGGGCCGAACACCCCGCGCAGCACCGCCGCCTCCTCCCGGTCGAGTCCCGGCACACCCGCCGCGTCCGCGAACACCACGTCGACATCGCCGGGACCCACCCCCGCGTCGTCGAGCGCCAGCCGGGCGGCCCGCCCGAGGCCGCTCGGCCGCGCGGAGCCGGGAGGCGGGTCGAACGTGGCGGCGTAGCCCGCGACATGGCCGTAGAGGGTGCCCGCGCCCCGCGCCCGCGCGGCCGCCTCGTCCTCGACGACGAGGATCGCGCCGCCCTCGCCCGGCACACAGCCGTCCGCGTCCGCGTCGAAGGGCCGGTAGGCACGCTCGGGTTCGTGCGCCGCGGAGACGCGCCCCGAGCTGAGGTGGTTCAGCCAGGCCCAGGGGTCGAGCGCCGACTCCATGCCCCCGGAGACGACCAGCGGCACACCCCCGCGCACCGTGCGCCTGGCGTGCCCGAGGGCGTCGAGGCCCGCCGCCTGCTCCCCGACGAGCACACCGCCGGGGCCGCGCATCCCGTGCCGGATGGAGATCTGGCCGGTGTTCACCGCGTAGAACCAGGCGAAGGACTCGTAGACGCTGACGTGCCGCGGGCCCTTGGTCCAGAGCTTGCGCACCTCCCGGTGGGTGAACTCGAAGCCGCCCGCGGTGTTGGAGGTGATGACGCCCATGTCGTAGTCGGCCCTGGCGCCGGGCTCCGCGCCCGCGTCGTCGAGCGCGCGCTCCGCGGCCAGCAGCGCCAGGCGCGTCACCCGGTCGGTCTGCGGCAGCAGCCGGCCCGGCACATGCGCCTCGGCGTCGAAGTCCAGGATCTGGCCCGCGAGCCGCACCGGGTAGCGGGCGGCGTCGTAGCGGTGCAGCGGGGTGATGCCGCAGCGTCCCGAGAGGGTCGCCTTCCAGAACTCCTCGGTGCCGCTGCCGTTGGGCGCGAGCGCGCCGAGACCGGTCACGACGGCGCGCGCCTCGGCGCTCACGACGCCACCGCCCGGGGGCCGCGCAGCACCATCGCGCTCTGGAAGCCGCCGAAGCCGCTGCCGACCGTCAGCACGGTGTCCACCCGCTGCTCACGCGCGACCAGCGGCACGTAGTCCAGGTCGCACTCGGGGTCGGGCACGTGCAGATTGGCCGTGGGCGGTACGACACCGTGCTCGATGGCGAGCGCGCACGCCGCTATCTCTATCGAGCCGATCGCCCCCAGCGAGTGCCCCACCATGGACTTGATGGAGCTGATGGGCGTGGCGTGGGCGTGCGGCCCCAGCGCGCGTTTGAACGCGGCCGTCTCGTGCCGGTCGTTCTGCCGGGTCCCCGAGCCGTGCGCGTTCACGTAGTCCACCGCCGTCGGCGCGATCCGGGAGGCGTCCAGGGCCCTGGTGATGGCCTCCGCCATCTCCCGGCCGTCGGCCTTGAGCCCGGTCATGTGGTAGCCGTTGCAGCGCGTGGCATAGCCGGTGACCTCGGCGTAGATGTGCGCGTCCCGCGCCCTGGCGTGCGCGTACTCCTCCAGTACGAACATGGCGGCGCCCTCGCCGATGACGAACCCGGCGCGCGTCAGGTCGAAGGGCCGCGACGCGGAGCCCGGCTCGTCGTTCTGCGGCGTCGTCGCCTTGATGGCGTCGAAGCAGGCCACCGCGATGGGTGAGATGGGGGCGTCGGTGGCCCCGGTGAGCATCACGTCCGCGCTGCCCTCGGCGATGAGCCCCGCGGCGTACCCCACCGAGTCGAGCCCCGAGGTGCAGCCGGAGGACACGATCGTCGCGGGTCCCTCCGCGCCTGCGTCGCGAGCCACCTCGGCGGCGATCGACCCCGGGGTGAAGTAGTCGTACAGATGCGGCGAGGCGTAGGCGGGGTCCACCAGCCACTCGCGCCCCGAGTCGGAGAGCACCAGGTACTCGCGCTCCAGGCTGGTGGTCGCGCCGACCGCGCTGCCGACGCTGGTGCCCACCCTTCCCGGGTCCACGTCGGCGAAGGCGAGCCCGCTGTCCTGCACGCAGGTCCGGGCGCACGCCACCGCGAACAGCGCCGCGCGGTCGAGGCGGCGGATCTCGCGCGGGGTGAAGCCCGCGGCAACCGCGTCGAAGTCGCACTCGGCCGCGATCTGCGAGCGGAACGGCGCGGGGTCGAACGCGGAGATCCGCCGGGTGGCGGTGCGGCCCGCGGTGAGCAGGTCCCAGAAGCCCTTGGTTCCGGGACCGCCGGGAGCCACCACCCCGATCCCGGTGATCACTGCCCGTCGTTCCATGGCAAGCCTCCAGAGCTGGGCGATCCGGCGTCACTGACGGTTCCGATCCTGCAAGGGGGGCGCTCGCGGGCCGCTTGAGGATCGATCGTGCGGTTCAGGACCGGGGATCGAGCCGGAGTCGAGCCGGGGTGTGTGACGGTGGCCGCCGCCCGTTCCCACCGAAGGAGAGGCGGCCCCCCGATGCCGGACCACACCCCCGCACACCGACCGCCCCCGCCCCCGCGCCCACCGCGGCCGTCACCCCCGGTGGCGCCCGCTCCCGAGGGCCCGGGACCCGACCGCCCCCTCGCGCTGCTGCTGCCAGGACAGGGTGCGCAGCACCCCGGTATGGCGGTGGCGCTGTACGGGCGCGACGAGGTGTTCACCGACCGCATGGACGCGTTCTTCGCCCTGCTCGGCCCCGCACAGGGCGCCGCGATGCGCGCGGACTGGCTCGCGGGGCCGGACCGCCCCGCCGCCCTGCTCGACGGCCCGCTGCGGGCCCAACCGCTGCTGTTCGCCGTGGAGTTCGCGCTCGGCAGCAGCCTGCTCCTGCGCGGGGTGCGCCCCGCGGCGCTGCTCGGGCACAGCGTCGGCGAACTCGCCGCGGCGGCGCTCGCCGGGGTCTTCGACCTGCCGACCGCCGCCCGCTTCATGGCCGCGCGGTCCGACGCGCTGGCCGCACTCCCGGACGGGGGCATGCTCGCCGTCGCCGCGGCGCCCGCGGAACTGGCCCCGTACCTGGGGCCGCCAGGCCGGGACGACGGTGTGGTGGTCGGCGGCGTGAACGCGCCCCGGCAGACCCTCCTCGCCGGACCCGAGCCCGCCCTCTCCGCGCTGGGCGCGCGGCTCGTGGCGGCGGGGCTCGTCTGCCGCCCGGTCCCCGCCGGACGGCCCTACCACGCGCCCGCCGCCGTGCCCGCGGCGCTGCGCGCCCTGCGCGCTCTGCCCGCGTCGCGGCTGCGGGCGCCGCGCATCCCCATCCGCTCGACCAGGACCGGACGGTGGGTCACCGACACCGAGGCACGCGACCCCGGGTTCTGGGCCTACCAGCTCGCCAGGCCCGTGCTGTTCTGGCCCGCGCTCGACGGGCTGCTCGCCGGGGGCGCCCACACCCTGGCCGAGGTCGGCCCCGGGCAGCAGCTCTCCGTACTGGCGCGCCGGCACCCCGCGGTGCGCTCCGGGCACAGCGGGGTGTTCGCGGCGCTGCCGCCGGGCGCGGCCGGGACCCCGGAGCACTGGCGCGACGCGCTCGCGCGCCTCGGCGCCGCCGACGCGGTCCCGGCCGGGACCGCCGCTAGCGCGCCGACGTACCGGCGAGCCGGCCGCTGACGAACCCGACCAACTGCTCGGGCGTCTTCAACAGGTCGAGGTCGGCGTCCGGGACCTGCACCCCGTACTCGTCCTGAATCCGTGTCACCGCCTCGTACACCGCGAGGGAGTCGAGCCCGAGGTCGGCGAACGGGGTCGCGGCGGCCTCCTCGTCGAACTCGGGCACGGCGTCGGCACCGACGCACGCGTCGACGACGCGCTTGAGGTCTTGCAGCGTGAACGCGTTCATTACGGGCCTCCCGGGCCTGTCGGCGACCATGTCCGCCCACTGTCGGCCGGTCCTGGTCGAGATCCGGTCGAGGCGCGGTCGACGCCGCCTCGCGGCGGCTTCGAGCGGCCCTCGGGCGGTCCTCAAGCGGCCGGAACGCATGCTCGACACCGGTACAGGACCAGTGCGAGCAGGAAGGGAACCCGGTGGACGACCAGCTCAGCATCCCCGCCCGGCGCCACAGCCGGGTCCTCGGGGTGGGCTCCTACCGACCGCGCCGCGAGGTGGACAACGCGGAAGTGTGCACCTGGATCGACTCCACCGAGGAGTGGATCGAGTCGCGCACCGGAATCCGCCACCGCAGGATCGCCGCGCCCGACGAGACGCTGCGCGCCATGGCGGTCGCGGCGGCCCGCGCGGCACTCGACCACGCCGGGCTCGCCCCCGGGGCGGTGGACTGCGTGGTGGTGTCGACGATGACCAACTTCGCCCACACCCCGCCCCTCTCGGCCGAGGTCGCGCACGACCTCGGCGCCACCGGGGCCGGCGGCCTCGACCTGTCGGCCGGCTGCTCCGGCTTCTGCCACGCCCTCGCGCTCGCCGACGAGACGGTCTCCTCGGGCGCCTCGGGCCATGTCCTGGTCATCGCCGTCGAGCGGATGACGGACGTGGTGGACATGGCCGACCGCAGGCTGGCCTTCCTCTTCGGGGACGGCGCGGGAGCGGTGCTCGTCGGCCCCTCCGACCGGCCCGGCATCGGCCCCGTGGTGCGGGGCTCCGACGGCTCAGGACTCGAAGCCCTGCGGATGTCCAGCACCTGGGACCGGTACGCGGCCGACCCCGCGGTGCGCCGCCCGGTCCTGGAGATGGACGGCAGGCGCGTCTTCCGCTGGGCGGTCGAGACGGTCGTGCCCGCGGCGCGGCTCGCGCTGGAGCGCGCGGGTCTGAAGGCCGCCGACCTGGCCGCGTTCGTGCCGCACCAGGCGAACGTGCGGATGGTCGAGGTGCTCGCCGACCGCCTCGGGCTGCCGGGACACGTCGTCGTCGCACGCGACGGCGCCGAGTCGGGCAACACGTCGTCCGCCTCCGTGCCCCTGGCCCTCGACCGCCTGGTGCGCTCCGGCGCCCTGCCCGGGGGCGGGCCCGCCCTGGTCATGGGCTTCGGCTCGGGCCTCAGCTACGCGGGGCAGACGGTCCTGCTCCCCGCACCCCAGTGACTTTCCACGACTACCCACGTACGCCCAGGAGTTGAGGACACATGGTCGTCCACACGCTGATCTACCGGTTCCCCGACGGCACCAGGCAGGAGGAGATCGACGCGTTCCTCGCCGCGGCCCAGCGCGTCGTCATGAGCACGGGCCTGATGACCGCGTTCGACGTCAAGCCGCACATCCTGCTGCCCGCCGACGAGCGCGCGCGGGGAATGACGGCGGCGTACATCGTGCAGTTCGCCTGCGACGACCTGGAGGCGCTGGCGAAGTTCAGCGAGCTGCCCGCGGTCTACGACTTCATCACCGACTGGAAGGCCCGCCTCGGCTTCGAGGCCGCCTACGCCAACCACGAACAGCTCGACCTGACCCCGGCGCCCTAGGTCGTGTCGTTCGGATCTTCGCGGGGGTGCGACGCCAGCTACGGCACCTCGCCGCGTTGTCGGAACGTCCACGTACGCCCAGTACGAGGAC